>JBFWSB010000204.1:0-8461 GCA_050248595.1 Kapaibacterium sp. (SeqCode) | reverse complement strand
GGATGTTGGACGAACGGGTGAAGATTGCCGAAGGCTTCTACAAAGACATTCTTGCTCACCCATTCGACTTTACGAAGAAGGAGACTGTGGTGACTAATCCAGATTCGCTTAACTACGCAGCAAGCAATGCAGAAATGCGCGAACGTTGGCGGAAGTCGCTGAAGTATTCAACTCTCCTTCGCTACCTAAGCCTTGTTGAGAGTGAGAAGCAGGACGAAACAGTTTTTCATAAAGACCTCGAAGAGAAGGCTCGCCAGCAGGTGCTGAAGAATACGGAGCGTTGGCTTGAGCGCGTAGCAAAGCTTGATCGAGAGAATCATCTCTCCCGATATATCAACGCGATTGTGAATGTCTTCGACCCTCACACCGAATATTATCCGCCACTTGAGAAAGAAAATTTTGACATCGGAATTACTGGTCAACTTGAGGGGATCGGTGCGCAGTTGCGTGAAGAGGATGGCTTTATCAAAGTAGTGAACATTGTGCCGGGGAGTGCCTCGTGGCGTGGGAAAGAACTGGAGGCGGAAGACCAGATTCTGAAAGTAGCACAGGGTGAGGAGGAACCAGTCGACGTGGTTGGCGCTTCGATTGATGATGCAGTGAAGTTGATCCGGGGACCGAAGGGGACAACGGTGAATCTGACTGTGAAGAAGCCGGATGGGAGAATCAAAACGATTGGTATTGTACGAGATGTAGTTGTGTTGGAGGAGACCTACGCGAAGGGGGCGGTTATCGAGACCGGAGCGGGGGTTGAGACAGGAGAGGGGGGAAGGAAGTTCGGTTATATCGATTTGCCGAAGTTCTACACCGACTTCACTCGAACCGGTGCGCCGAAGGCTTCGGATGACATTCGGCGCATTCTTCAGGAGTTTAACGAGGCCGGGGTTGAAGGAGTTGTTCTGGATCTGCGGAACAATGGAGGAGGGTCGCTTCAAGAGGCTGTTGATATTGCGGGACTCTTTATCGAGGCAGGACCTGTTGTGCAGGTGCTCGACCGGGGGAATAACCGTCAGGTGCTTTCCGATACCGATGATGGGATTGTCTGGAAAGGGGACTTAGTGGTGATGGTGAACTCCTTCAGTGCGTCGGCATCGGAGATCCTTTCTGCAATGCTTCAAGACTATGATCGGGCAGTAGTAGTGGGTGCACCTACAACATTCGGAAAGGGGACTGTGCAGCGGTTCTACGATCTGGACGATTACCTGAATCGACGATACAGCGATTTAGCTCCCCTCGGTTCGCTGAAGATCACGACGCAGAAATTCTATCGGGTTAACGGAATTTCTACACAGTTCAACGGTGTTGTTCCAGATGTAATTCTTCCCGATGTCTTTAGTGCGCGCGAGGTTGGGGAGCGGAGTCTTGAACATGCTCTGCCAAACGATACGATCCCTTCTGCTCGCTACAAGCAATGGTTGGGGCGCGATATCCCAACTGAGATGCTTGTGAAGGCGAGCCAGAAACGAGTAGAGGCGAAAGAGTTCTTCAATCTAATTGGAGCGCGGGCGAACATCATGCGAGTTGAGCAAGAGCGGGGCACGCGGAGCCTGAACTGGCAAGATGCGATGGCCGAACAGAAAGAGTTGGATGCCGAGGCTGACCGGATGGAGAAAGCAACCGGAGAGTTGTCACACCTTGACGTTCAGGCCTTACCCTCGGATGAGGGAAGCGAAGCTCGGAAAGCAATGGTAGAAGCGTTTGTGAAAGGGTTGAAAAAAGATGCCTACGTCGATGAAGCCCTCTCGATTCTGAACGATATGCACACACTCTCGCTACAGTATGGGTGGTCGTTCAACGAGGAATCGACTCCGAAAGGAACCGAGTAATCTATCGAGTGGGAGAGTCTAAGCGTAATGGAACCGAAGGGGGCAAAAATCTTTGCCCCTTTTCCTTTTGAAGAGTCGAGGGGCGAGAGATTGACATTGTTGGAACTTTCTGTCTGAGAGCCTTTGTTCTGGAATTATCGAGTGGGGAGAGCCTTCCACTCTATACTCTGATATCTTTTTTCTTTTGTCGTTCTTTCTTCTCAGGCTATATTTGCCGTCCACTTCGTGTGGTAGACCGGCCCGAATGGCGGAATTGGCAGACGCGCTACATTCAGGTTGTAGTGTCCTACGGACGTGCAGGTTCAACTCCTGTTTCGGGCACAATGGCCGGCAATAGGCAGGCAGACAAAAAGTAAAAGGGGAAGTCAATAACTGACTTCCCCTTCTCTTTTATTGAGATTCTCTCTCAAACGATTCACTACGCCCCACCCCTCCACCACTTCTTCAATATGACCTCTCCCGATAACCCCTTGAACTGAAAATCAGTCTGTTCTCCCTCGCGCCGTGCTGCGTTAGGGTCGGTAAAGGTTTTCCAGACATACATTCCCTTGAACCACTTATCATTTTTGAATGCTTGCAGTAGCGCATCGAATGCTTTGCCCTGTGCGTCGGGACTATCTGTTCCGCCGGTGTAGAGCCACGGTTCACGCCACGTTCCGGCAACAGATCGGTAGCCAATTTCTAAGAAGAGAACAGGTCGGTTGAACTTCTGTGCAATCGAGTCGATGTTCTTTCGGTATGGTTGCCAGGCTTCCACCAGTGTACTAACCGAAGCCGAGTCCGATACCTTTAACGGAAAGTAGGCTCCAATTCCGATATAGTCCAAGGCATCCCAGAACGTGATCTCCCGCCACTCTCGATCCCAGTGGGCTGCGTAGGTTAGTTGTCCCTTAAAGACTTTGCGAACGTCGGCAATCAAGGCTCGCCACTCATTCGGGTATTTCGTTGTCATTTGTAGAAGCTCGGTTCCAAGGCAGTATGAGTCGATGCCGGCACTCTCGGCGAACTCTGCATAGTAGAGAATCATCTTGCGGTAGGATGCCCACCAAGTTTTATGGTCGGCAGCTGATTTCTGGTCGACGCTGCCATGCCATTCGGAACCATTCCAGAAATCGTTGGACCAGATGTGTGGCTTCAGCATCACGCGAAGTCCACGCTTATGGGCAGAATCGACTTCGGCAGCTATGTCCTCCAGATTCATCGATCTGTCGCGAGTTCCGGGGGTGTCGTTCGGACCGAAACCAACAAGCTCTGCCGACTTCGCACCCTGTTGAAAACCGAAAGGAGTGATAGCAATGGCGTTCCCCCCAATTGACCGTAACCAGTCATGCTCCCGGGCTGAGGCTCCCGAGCCGTAGCCATTTCCCCGCCGGTGAACGTGGGCGTGGTTTACTCCCTTGTGATAGCTGAGTGGTGGGAGACGCTTCGATGTGGGAGCCTCTCCAGCAATGTTTGCTGTTGGAGCTTCTGCACTATTTAATGTTCCTGAATCTGCTGAATCAGGATCCCTCCTTAGTATTCCGTCCCCTACTATTGAAGGGAATGATTGTCGATAGTTCTTCTCCGAGGCTTCTGCTCCAACCCGCTCATCTAATGGTGCTGTCGCTTCTGCTTTAGGAAGAGATGTGGAGTGGCTTCTTTCTCCTTCAGACAAGATCGCCTTGTCCGATTGTGGTGTTGATCCAGCCTCTTGTTCTGCACAGGAGCAGAGGATCAACATCGGAACGATTACGAGCAAAAAGCTGTACATATAGTAGAGTCAAAAACGTATGTCGCGCTGAATAGTGCCGAATGACGTATGGGATGGATAGGATATTGATTGAATCCTTACCTTGTTCTCTCTATAGTCACCTACTATGAAAATGTCACACCGTAGATCTACGAGAGAATGCAATGATACCGAGCCAACGGTAATGAACAATCCCTTCAGACTCTACTCCCCTTTTATTCGGGGTCACAATGATCTGTGAAAATCCCGCTCGATCCGTGTCATCCGTGTACTATCTCTAACCACAGATAAGTTCTCGATAAAATTGTACACAGATTGGATCGATTAACGCGAATGAAGGCTGATCTATAGCCATCATTATCTACCTTTCTGAGAGTTGTTCTCAAGAGAGTTGCACAACCCAAACCAAAAAGCGAACTTGTCTCGTTCTCTGTGACTGCGTTCGATACCCATGCACGTGCTAAGCCGATGATGTGAAGTTGATCGGAACAGATTGACCTGTAGCTGGTTATTCACAAAAGCGGAACTATCCGGAGTTGCTGTTATGAAGCTTCGCGCCTCTTTCCTTGTGCTTTCCTTTGGTCTCCTCATCTTCAGTGGATTGATTGCTCGAGAACTCTTCTTCCCGACATCGGAATCAGAGAGCAAAGATCTCCTGCGTGCGGGGGAGAGAGGAGAGAACTCCGATCCCAATCTTCCGAAGGAACCAGAGCCAGATCAACCTCAAAAAGATATACTCCCGGTTCCTGCACCACTTCCACTTCCCGGCTCGATGACTTCCGAGGAGTACCAGAAACTTCTCTACCCTTTTATCAACGGACGGAAGTACAGGCTGCCGGGATGGAAGGTAGATAAGGGAGTGCGAGATACTGGACCCTACATCGATAACTCATACTACGGAACGCACAACGCTGTCAGCATCTGGTATTCGCCAGAGATTATCGAGTGGCTTGAGAGTGAAAGAACGGGAGGGATTCCAGACGGTTCGATGATTATTAAGGAGATGTACTCTCCTCCGGCAGCTCGGTACGATAGTATATCAGGAGCGGAACTTGACTCCGCCATCGGTGGTTGGGCGATTATGGTGCGGGATAGTTCTGTCTCGAAAGATGGGTGGTACTGGAGCTATTATGGACCGGGTCAGGCTGTAGATAATCCAGATGCCTATCCCTACGATTATCCAAACTCTGGCTTCGGACAGTATTGCGTGCGATGCCATGCCTCCGCCGAAAGTGAGTATACCTTCTCCGATCTCGTGAATGTGGAGGGGTATCCGGGCGATCCGATTACGTTCCGGGTTGACAATTCTTGGCTGCCGGGTGAGAGCTTGGAGATTGAACCACCAGCCTCGCACCAAGCACTTGCCGACGCGGTAGTGCCCGGACTAAAGGGGAGAGTAACTGCAAGCTCAGACAGAAGTCTTAACTCCGATTTTACGCAAGTCTTCAACCAGATGGAGGTGATACCGGCACACGACGTACAGTATATTCCATCGGTTGCCTACGATCACGTCTTTGCTGGACCTGCCGGGCCAGAGCAGTTTATCACATCAGATCAATGTCTTTCCTGCCACGATGGACAAGGCTTGCCTTTCGGTCCGAACATGTACATCCCCTCTCCCGATGGAAAGAATGTGAACCTCTCACCTTACGGCGAGTGGAATTGGTCGATGATGGGACTGGCCGGTCGCGACCCGATTTTTTACGCACAGCTTGAGTCGGAGAGCAGATTATATCCGAGCAAGAAGGAGATGATTCAAAATCTCTGCTTCACCTGCCACGGCGTGATGGGGCAACGGCAGATGGGAATCGATCACCCGGGATCGCTCTTCAACGAGAGCATCCCCTACGTCAAAGATCAGGGTGATCCTCTCCACAAATATGGGGCACTCGCCCGCGACGGAATTTCCTGCACGGTCTGCCACCAGATTGTGGACGACAAACTTCCGCTCGACTCAATCGTTACCGGACGCTTTAAGGTTTCGACTCCCGGAGAGTTTGAGAAGGGAATCAGCTACATCTACGGTCCGTTTGATGACCCTCGGCCTCTGGCAATGGAAGAATCACTCGGGATGCGACCAGTCCAGAATGACTACATCAAGTCTGCGCGACTCTGTGGAAGTTGCCACTCTGTAAAACTTCCGGTCTTCGACGAGAAGGGAGAACAAGTTGGTGAAGTTTTCGAGCAGGCGACATATTTAGAGTGGCAGAATAGTGCCTACCAAGATGAGTTCGGAAGTGGGGGAAAGACGCCGAAGACTTGCCAGAACTGTCACATGCCAACGACCTATCCCTTCCTTCCTGAGGACTATAAAGGAGAGGAGAAAGCACAACCACTTGCCTTTAGGATTGCCAACATTCAAGATCAGACATATCCGCAAGCGGAGAGCCGTGCGCCGCTCGATTCGATTACTCTCAATATCCGCAAAGACTTCGCACGCCACTCACTCCTCGGGATCAATGTCTTCGCCTTAGAAATGTTCAACCAGTTCGACGATATTCTCGGAGTGCGGAAGCAAGACTATATGACAGCCTCGAAGAACGGACTCCCCTTTGCTATCCAGACGGCGAACCAACTTGCGAAAGAGCACACAGCCCGAGTTGAGGTAGTGAAGGTGGAGAAGACCGGACGTGGAATTCGGGCGACGGTGAAGGTGACAAACCTAACCGGACATCGACTCCCTTCCGGTGTTGGATTCCGTCGAGCATTTTTAGAGTTCAAGGTGCTCGATAAGATGAACACGGTGATCTGGGCATCGGGACAGACAAATTCTGTTGGGGTGATAGTGGATGGAGAGGGGAAGCCACTTCCATCTGAATTTTTAGAGGTTGATCCGAAGACAGGTGAGCAGCAATATCAACCACACTACGAGAAAATTACGCGGCAAGATCAAGTACAGATCTATCAAGAGCTTGCGAAGAACACGCAGGGGAAGTTTACCACGAGCTTCCTCGGCATCTTCAAGCATGTGAAGGATAATCGCCTGCTGCCAATCGGTTGGACGAAGAGTGGTCCTCCGGGATTCCAATATGCGAAGGAGACGATGCCGTACGGAAACGCAGAGAAAGATCCCGATTTCACGAACGGAACGGGTTCGGACATCATTGTCTACGAAGTAGATCTTCCGGCATCTGCTCTGGAGGGGGGAAGCGTTGCCGCCACCCTCTACTATCAGTCGATTCCTCCCTACTACTTACGCGACCGCTTTACTGTTGCCCCAGACGGCAGGGGAACTCAACGGCTCTACTACCTAACAAGCCACCTTCGTACAAAAGGAACGCCGATTGAAAACTGGAAGTTGATGGTGCGGGGAGATGAAAAGAGTTGGTAGAGAGGAGGGTTTATAGAGAGGAGAGTTGAGAGTTTATAGAGTAGTGGTCACGGCTTGTTGACGTTTAGACAAGAGTCGCAAAGCGCATTCTTCTTTGCGTCCTTTGCGACTCTTTGCGCCTTTGCGAGATAAAAACTCTACTCCGTTTCGTTCGCTACTCGCAACTCAACTGCATGTTCTACAATCTTAGAAAAATCTTCCTCCTTAGTGTAGGCACGTTTTCCATTGATTGTCTTTTGCGCACCCCGCACATCTCCGAAATCATCGAACTCTACCGTTAGCTCAGTTGACCCATCATCCCCCTTCTCATTATAGTAGAAGAGCGAACCTTGGTTGTAGTAGTAGGTGCGCGTAGAGTTCTCTGTCTTCTCGACGATCATCGCAATCTTCCCCTTATCTCTATAGACCTTATAGGAAGTCTTCACTGTCGCATTCATCTCGCTCCACTCTCCTGTAGTTGCCTGCATTCGCGAAGTATCTGCGGCAATGTCGGCGGGGCGTTTGTAGGGGAGTGGGTCGGAGTCTTCGCTCAGTGAGCCGGTGGACTCCCCTTCCTGAATTTGTGAACTCTCACTATTCTCTTCTCCACCACTCTTTTCCGAAGCATCGTGATCTGGAACCCAATCTCGGTCATACCCCTCATCAGGGTCACGGAAGTTGCAGGAGGTGGTGAGGAAAGAAAGAGAGAGAATGGCCAGGAAGAGAAAGAGAGTCTGGTTATGTAGTCGATAGAATCGCATAGTTATCTACTCTGTTGGTTTGGATAAGAATTGAGTTAAAATAGCAATCATACCAGTTCTTCTGTGCAGAGGTTCAGTGGGGAGTCGAAGGAGAGAAGACATCGACCGTTACTTCCCTATAATCAACTCACGAAAACGTTGTCCCCCCTTCCCAAGCGAATTTCCTGCCCGGTGGACTATAGATGGACGGAATCGATGGCGTGACCCACCATGGTAGGCCACCTCTATCAGACTTTTCTTCTTCATCTCCTTCTCTACCAGAAAACTTGGCATCCACCCGAAGCCGAGTCCCATTAGGAGTGCTTGCTTCTTGCTGTTGAAATCACTCATGTAGAAAATCCGCTCTCCTCCAAACATCATTCGATCTCCTCCCGGAACATATTGCTCACTGGAGTCGTGAACGGTCAGTTCTACGTAGTGGTGAAGATCGTTCAAACTTACCTGCTTCATCGAAGCTATAGGGTGCTCGCGTGCGGTCACTAAGATCGACTCCATCTCTTCCAACTGATGTTCGCTGAGCGAGGGTTCGGGTTGATAATCCTTTACCAACATGATGTCGGCATGTTCTTTCACGAAACGGTATTGCACTCCACCGAGGAACTCCACCTTCACTTGGATTCTGGTTGGGATATTCTCCTCAGCCATCACCTTCAACGCCTTTAGAATTGGTTCGATCGGTAAGATACCGTCGACGATCACCTTTAAGTTCGGCTCCCATCCATCGGCAAAGCGTTCAGTAAGTACCTCAATCTGGCGGGCACTCTCTAACAAGCGTCGCCCTTCCTCCAGAACGACTTCACCGGCACTGGTGAGGGTAGCCCGGTGAAGCGATCGA
>JBFWSB010000203.1:0-8473 GCA_050248595.1 Kapaibacterium sp. (SeqCode) | reverse complement strand
CCCCGGTGAGAGTTGGGTGATTTCCGACATCGTCAACAACTTTAATTTCGGATTCCTCTACGACCAGACCCGCGAACGCTCACCATTAATTGAACAGCGTTTCCGGTGGCAGTGGACTTTCCGTGGTGCTTGGGGAACACGGATTCCAGAAAACTTCGACGTGAAGCCCTTTAGAAAGCTGCTCGACTCGGTTCCCGTCCTCGACTTCTGGAAAGACTTTCAGATCAACTTCCTCCCCAACAATGTTGGAACCAGCATTACGCTTCACCGGGAGCGGACAACCGAGAAATTGCGTGAGTTGGCTGAGCCATCACCTGTAGTTCGCGATTTTCGTGCAACCCGGGCGGCGAACTTTGATTGGCCGATCATCCGTGGGGGGATCATCAACCCCACAATCAACTATGACCTCAAGGTTCAAAGCTCACTCACTCACTTAGAGACTGATGATATTGGCATTCAGCGGAGTGGATCGGAGTTGGCAGGACTTCTCTTCTTAGATGAAGGGCGATTTTTCAACTTCGGGTTGGATAACGATATGGCCCAGACTTTCAACTTCAACTCACGTCCTCGCATCCCCTTTATTCCCTATGCTGACCAGTTCTTCCGTCCAACTGCCACCTACAAAGTGGACTATAAGTGGAATGATCAACTTGGCCCGACAATTGGAGAGGGGAGTTTTACCAAGAGTGCCCAGTACGAGTCGCGGTCAACCCTTGGTATGACAATCATGGCGAAGCTGTTGGGTGAGGTTCTGTTTGGCGACAGAACGATCGGCAGACGTGGAGGACGGACCCCTGAGACCGACACCACTGCGAAGGGGCCGATCAACTCTATCCTGCGCGTCTTGATTAAGGCTCCGTTGCTCGACTGGGATCAATTCACACTCAACTTTACCCAGAATAACACGGCGAAAAATGGTGGTGTTCTCGGTGGAACCGGACTCTCCAATCTGTGGGGACGTTCGCTCCTCTTCCGCTCGGAAAGTCCTGACTTCGGACCTGGCGTAGCCTACCAGCTTGGGTTGATTCGCTACCCGCACGGCACACTTTCGTTCCCATGGTTTGGGAGTGATGTCGAGCGGGGATTACGTGCTCCCGGCATCAACGTGATCGACAACTACAGTCAGGAGAACAATCTGACGGCAAACACAAGTCGCCAGCTTTTCCCCGGCATGACCTTAACGTTGAACTGGAGTACCAAGTGGGGAATGAATCAAAGCTACTCAGTGATTGCCAACGACGTTGGCGTTCCCGACTACAGGAATTACTTCACTACCGGTAACTTGAATCGAACATACCTGAGTTTGCCGGTCTTCTTCGACAACGATATAGAGGGAGTAGTGAATGCCTACGCTGCAAGGAAGGGGGGGATTGCTGTTCCGGTTGATCCGGGGCCAAGTCCTACGCCAGAACAACAGGAAGAATACAATCAGGCATTGACAGCATATAACAGACTGATTACGGAGACTTTGTCGGAGGTATTTGAGGAAGAACTCGAGGCCTTTAATTGGTTGCCGGAGGGTGTGCGAAGTTTCTTCCCCCGCGCCAACTGGCGATTGCAGTGGAATGGGTTGCAGAATCTTCCCTTCATGAAAGGGTGGACAACCAGAGCTTCCCTCACACACGAATATCGTGGGCAGTACAACCGGAACTTCCGTGAGACAACTGACGGTCGTGTGCCGGAGACGCAGACTGTGACGCGTGGATTCCAACCGTTGATTGGGATAACAATTACAGGCGACCAAGATTTTTGGAAGGGGACTGCTACGGCATCCTTCAACTACAACACAACTTCCGAGTTTGCTTTGGTGACGGCTGCCAGATCAGAAATCTCGAAGAATCTGCGAAACGAAATGCAGCTTCGCCTCAGTTACCAGCGGCGCGGATTAAGTCTCAGCTTCCTCGGACTCAACCTGAAGAACGACATCGAGTTCACTACCGACTTCAGCATGGCTCGCGAGAACACCAAGCGATTCAACCTGACTGATTTCCGTCCAGAGGGGAACAATGATGGCTCCACACGAATCAGTTTCCGTCCGGCAGTAACCTACACTGTCTCACGGACTGTCGACGCCACCGGCTTCGTTAGCTACGAGGCGACGATTCCAGACAGCGAAGGCTCGCGTGATATCAGCAGGAGCACGTTGAAAGTGGGGGTTGACATTCGCCTGAAAATATCGGGTGGACGATAGTTGTAGAGGCAGCGTTAGAGACTGGCCAGCATCTGTTCAAGTTTTACACTACGAGGGATTTGGAGCTTCTTTCGCAACCGTTTTCTCTGTGTGGCAAGAGTTTCTGGAGTGACGTGAAGAAGGGAAGTTATTTCGGCTGAAGTAAAGCCAGCCCGCAGCAGTCCACACAGGCGTTTCTGATTTGACGTAAGTTCTGGGTATTGCTTTCCAAGTCTCTTAAAGAACTCCCGGTCGTTATCACTCAAGGGAACTACCATATCGTGCGACTGTTTCTCGGTAGCTTTCATCGTGCGGGTTAACCTCTGCAACTGGTCTTTGCACTTCTCAATATCGGGTTGAGAGTTAGAGAGCAATTTGATGGTTTGAAGAATACTATATTCGATCTTCTTCACCCTCTGTTGATACTCAGCCATCTTCAGTGTTAATTGCTCCAGTGCACGTTCCTTCTGTTGATACCGTTCCTGAAGCTGTTGCCACTCCACTTTAGTTTGCCGGTCTTCGTGTGATGTGCGGAGTGAGACCATCCGATGTTCGCCAAGCATCCGTTCATGCTCAACTTCTGCTGCATGATACTCTTGATAGTGATAGAGTGCTCTCTCTAACATCCCTTCCTTTCGATAAATCTCGTGCAATCGTAGGTGAATATCCGCCCGCGTCGAGAGCTTTACTTCCGAATCGTTGGCAATAGTCAACAACAACTCTATTGCCTTCTGTGGTTCACCACGCATATTCAGTATGTCGGATTCCACAATGGTGAGGTCCTTCCGCTGGCGTTTTCCGGGCAACGAATGGATCTGCATGACAGCTTCACGAAAGGACGACTCGGCCTTCTCTATATTCCCCTGCTCCAAGGCGATCTTAGCAAGAGATTTATAGATGTGCATACGTTTCAGTCGATGTCCTTCTTTGCCTAAGCCACGTTGTAGAAGTTTTTCTGCCTTGGGGAAGAAGCCTTGTCGACGGGCAACTTCAGCAAGGCGTTCAAGGAACATCGCCTCAAACATTGTGTGGCCAGACTCTTCGGCAAGATTAAGACCCCTCTGTAAATAATCTTCCGCTTTGTCGTAGTGGCTCAGTCGTAGCTCAATTGCTCCTATCGAGAGGCAGTAGAAGCAGCGAGTGGAAGTGTTTGCCGAGGCTTCCTCACCCGAAGGGAGAATTTCCGTGGCGTGGAACATCGCCTCACCAACGTTATCCAACTGTAGGTAGATTCGAACAAGGTTGTAGTGCGCCTCACCGATTCGATCGCGCATTCCAATGTGCTGTAGCAGCGAAAGACTTCGATGACCGTCGATAAGGGCTGCCCCAAAGTGCTGATTGTTCTCGTAAAGTGTCTGGCGTATAGCGAAGAGGAATGCTTGTCCGTACTGCGGAAGGTGGGGTGAGCTTTCGTACAATTGTATAGCCTCTTCAACATGCTTTTCTGCTTCCTCATATTCACCTACGGCAATCTCTCCACGCGCAAGGTTGTAGAGCGAGCGAGCGAGACCAGCCTCGTCTCCCTCCCTCCGTTCAATTTCTACCGTTAGTGAAAGCACTTGTAGACCTTCGATAATCTTCTGTTGTGAGAGAAGGCAGTTTCCAAGGTGGTTCAATGCAAGTGAGTAGAGTTTGTTGTCATCCAACCTCAGTGCAATGTCGCTGGCATCTCTTGCATCTTTCTCTCCCAAAGCGAGATTCAATGCTGAAACACTGTATTGACCGGAGCGGAGGATAAGAAGGAGTGTGTAGCTCCTGAGGAGCGAGCGAGACTCTGCCATAAATGGTTGGTCTATGGGGGGAAGACCGTAACTAAGCACCTGGAATTTGTTGATAAGGACAGAGAGCCATTGGATATTCTGCTTAGCATAGGTCAGATTGAGGTCTCGTTCCTCCAGTATACGAGCGACACGTATACAGCCGGAGAGACTCCGAACCCTATGGATTAACTGAGCAAGTTCTTCAGGTTGTACTGGTGTCTCTGCTTTGCTCATTGGGAGCTAATTCAAGTAGCTGTTACAAAATCTAAACCTGTTGTTCCAATCGTACTACTCCACAAACCCTTGCAGAGGGGATTTGTTCACAAAAATGAGTTACAAAGTATAAAACGTCCTATAAATGTACCCTTTATTTTCTTCGGATAGAAGTTGAATGAAGGGTAGCTTGCCAAGCAATTGGGCTTGTGAGAACACATATTAAACTTGATGAGTTAGAGCAAAACTTGAGAATTGCTTCTTTGATACGAAGAACTTCTTCTATCAATCGTGATAAATCTCTTGTTATGCAAAGGCAAGCCCCTCAGAACTTCCAGTTAACACCTACCTGCATCTTCCATGCATGTCATGAAATGATATTTCAATGTTGATTCAACACTATAAAGGATGAGTTCTTTCTATGTCTGTTCGTGATGTTCTTTCCCTGTTTTTCCTTCTTTTCTCTACTTGTTCTTCTCTATTCACGCAGCCAGTAACCGATAGTCAAGGGGACGTGGGCATCGGTACAATCGCTCCCGATCCGAGTGCTCTCTTTGAATTGCGATCCACAACGAAAGGTTTTCTGATGCCCCGGATGACATCAGCGCAGCGGAATGGGATAAATGATCCGGCTACGGGGTTGATGATCTACAACACTGAAGACTCTGTTATCCAGTGGAATTGGGGAACAGAGTTCTCTCCACTTTGGTATACGGTTGTTGGTGTGGACACAGCCGGAAGATTGGTTGCACAACTTTCGCCCGGTGCTATCTGGTATGGTGGCTCCGACTCCAATGCTGCCGAGCTACAAATAGGTAGTCCGGGAGATTTTCTCACGGTAAACTCAACGGGGACTGCACCCGAGTGGATATCTGCCTCAGCAGCCCCCTTTTGGGGACTAAGCGGAAATGGAGGAACAACACCGGGGGGGAACTACGTGGGGACATCTGACGATGTCGATTTTGTGCTCGCAACAAATGGAGTGGAGCGGGGGCGATTCTACAGTAGTACAAATGGGGGTGGCTTCGGTATTACCGGCCCCTTTCGTCCAAACGGGAACCCAGGAACAACGAACCAAGTACTGACTTCGCAAGGCTCAGGTAGTCCTCCAGCCTGGAGTAGTGATCTGAACGTGGATAACATCAATGCGAGTGGAGATGTTGGGGTAGCTGGAGATCTCGATGTTGATGGTTCTACATCACTCGACGACCTTACTGTAGATGGTCCCTCTTCCCTAAATGGTCAGACAACAGTAAACGATGACTTGAGCGTTACCGGTACAACCGATTTGCAGGGAGATGCAAACGTAGGGGGAAATCTGGATGTTACAGGGAACGCAACAGTTGGTGGCGATTTGGATGTTGACGGTGCAACGACATTAGATGACGTGACAGTCGACGGAACGCAGACCAACACGGGTGACGTGTCGTTCACGGGCACGAACTTCACAACGAGTGGTGGGACCACCTCGACGTTCAACGGTCCAGTGAATATCAACAGCGATGTTGTGATAGATGGCGACCTGTCGAACACGGGGAACGCAGTGATCGCAAGCGATCCAGGTTCGAACGCAACAGTTGGGAACACGACGGGGACGACGATCATTCAAGGCTCAACAACAAACGTTGATGGGAACGATGTGAACATCGGCTCAACAGCGACAACAGTTGACATTGGGAACTCTGGTTCAACGACGACGATTGATGGGACGGTTGTCTTCACGAACGCCCCGGAGTTACCGTTGAGCGAGGATGCCCTGTTCGTCGGGAACAACTTGGATGTCGCTGTGGAGTTGCCGACAACGAACGACGAGGGAGCAGTGTTGCAGCAAGACGCGAGTGGAACACCGGTCTGGAGTAGCGGCCTGAACGTGGACAACATCGTGGCGAGCGGTGACTTGGATGTTGACGGTGCGACGACATTAGATGACGTGACAGTCGACGGAACGCAGACGAACACAGGTGATGTGTCGTTCACTGGAACAAGCTTCACAACGAGTGGCGGGACGACCTCGACGTTCAACGGCCCAGTGAATATCAACAGCGATGTTGTGATAGATGGCGACCTGTCGAACACGGGGAACGCAGTGATTGCAAGCGATCCAGGCTCGAACGCAACAGTGGGGAACACGACGGGGACGACGACCCTTCAAGGAGCCACAACAAACGTGGACGGGAACGATGTGAACGTTGGCTCAACAGCGACGACAGTTGACATTGGGAACTCTGGTTCAACAACGACGATTGATGGGACAGTCGTTTTTACGAACGCCCCGGAGTTGCCGTTGAGCGAGGATGCTCTGTTCGTAGGGAACAACTTGGATGTCGCCACAGAGCTGGCGACAACGAACGATGAGGGAGCAGTGTTGCAGCAAGACGCGAGTGGAACACCGGTTTGGAGTAGCGACCTGAACGTAGACAACATCGCGGCGAGCGGTGACTTGGATGTTGACGGTGCAACGACATTAGATGACGTGACAGTCGACGGAACGCAGACGAATACCGGCGATGTCTCCTTCACTGGAGCAAATTTCTCAACGGGGAATAGTACCACCTCCACATTCAACGGCCCAGTAAACATCAACGATGACGTTGTAATTGATGGGAGTCTTTCAAACAGTGGTGATGTAAACTTGGCAACCGATCCAAGTTCCATCACGATTATCGGTACAGGAACAGGTTCGATAGATGTTCAGGGGAGTGTTACCAGCATCTCCACAGTTAATGTGAACCCATCTGGAGGTCCTGAGGCTTCAGTAACTATAGGCTATAACGACAACGATGGTGCTGGACCAGATGAGGCCTCCACCACGAGCATTAACGGTAACGTTAATCTTGGTTCGCCAGTTGGCAACAATGGTGGTCCAACATTGCTGACCGTTGAGGGGGATGCTCTCTTTAACGGCGAAGTCTCCTTTGCCAACCTTCCCGACCTTCCACTTTCTGAACATGCTCTCTTTGTTGGTGACAACACCAACATCGCATCAGAGCTTCTCTCAACAAACGAAGAGGGTGCTCTCTTACAGCAAGATGCAACGGGAATGCCGGTCTGGTCACGTGATCTAAATGTAGAGAACGTGACCGTTACCGGTGATATGAGCGTTGACGGTGCAACCACTCTTCAGGAATTGATTGTTAACGAAGAGGCAACGTTCAACGATGAAGTTACCTTTAATGGAAGCCCCGTTACAGTGAACAGTGCAGACTTCACGACAAGCAACGGCACAACCTCCACCTTTAACGGCCCGGTAAACATCAACAACGATCTCACTATAGATGGGGATCTCTCAAATACCGGAGATGTCAATCTCGGTAGCACCACAGGATCAAACGTCACAATCGGCAATACCGGTGGGGTAACAGTGCTCGACGGAAGCACGCTCGTTATCGGTAATGCTGGTTCAACTACTACGATTGACGGCGACGTTACCTTCACCAATTCTCCAGAGTTCCCTCTGACTGACAATGCAATCTGGGTTGGCGGGGTGCAGGGAAACAGTGGTATTGCCGAGGAACTATTCTCGACAAACAGTGAGGGAGCAGTTCTCCAACAAGATGCAAATGGGACGCCGGTTTGGTCGCGTGATCTTGACGTTGATAATCTTGCAGTGATTCAAGATCTGATTGTTGAGGGATCGTCGACATTGGGTGATGGTAATGATGATATTACTATCAATGCGGGAACTGGAAATATTACTCTGCAAAGTCTTACTGTAGATGCTTCTCCCGGAGCTGTGGTATCCATTGATGGAGCTGGTCACCTTACCCAAACCTCGACAACTGACTTAAGCACAGTACTGAGTGGAACTATTGCTGTCAGCCGGAACGCAACTCTTGTCGGAAATGGGACAAGTGGCTCTCCTCTCGGCATCAACTTGGCAAACGGAAATACTTGGACGGCGTTGCAGACCTTTAGTAGCGTGGATGTAAATGGAGGGACAATCGACGGCACGGCGATTGGAGGAACAACCGCAGCTCTGGGCCGCTTTACAGTTCTACGATCCAGTGGAACAACAGAACTTGGTGACGGCAACGACAACGTGACGATCAATGTAGGGACAGCAGAGTTGACGTTAACTGGCATCGATGTCGACGCCTCACCGACAAGTGTGCTGACGATTAACGGCTCGAACCAAGTACGCGAGACAACGTTGAGCGATCTGGCAACGGAGCTGAGCGATCAAGTGAGCGTGAGCACGAATGCGACGTTGACTGGTGATGGCACATCGGGGAATCCGCTGGGGTTGAATCTCGCGAATCCAAACAACTGGACAGGAGCGCAGACCTTCAGCAGCGTGGATGTGAATGGAGGAACAATTGACATCCACGCT
>JBFWSB010000202.1:0-8475 GCA_050248595.1 Kapaibacterium sp. (SeqCode) | reverse complement strand
AAGCGCCGACAAATTTACTCCGCGCGTCAAGGAGACAGCCAAACGACTCTGGTTGATCTATGCTGGCATTACGGTAATCGAAGTCGTCATGCTCCTGCCAGCCATGGATTTCTTCGATGCAGTCAACCACGCATTTGCGACGATGGCAACCGGTGGATTCTCCACAAAGAATGGATCAGTTGCCGACTTCAACTCACCTTACGTTGACTGGGTGATTACCATCTTTATGTTTTTAGCTGGCATGAACTTCGTGCTCCACTACCGGATGTTGAAGGGGAAACAAATCACCGTGTTCCGAGATGAAGAATTCAGACTCTACACGGCAATTGTTGTTGTTGCTACACTTATCGCTACACTATCACTCTGGGAACCGACTGGAGCACTTCTCCACAAGGCAAGCTTCAGCAACGGAGAGTTTGCTGGATATGCCTCAATGAGTGATGCTCTCCGGTACGCCGCATTTCAGGTTACTTCAATTGTCACAACCACTGGATTTGGAACGGCCGATTATGAGCTGTGGACCCCGTTAGCATTTGCAGTGATATTTGGTCTCTTCTTTGCCGGAGGAATGGCCGGTTCAACTGGTGGAGGCATCAAGATTGTCCGACACTTAGTCTTGATTAAAAACACACTGAAAGAATTCCGCCAATTGGTTCACCCACGTGCGATGCTTCCGCTGCGACTAAATGGATCGGTAATCCCGGAAGATGTCCTTCGGAACGTGTTGACCTTCTTTGTGATGTACATTGCTTTTATTGGTATCGGCACGATGATTATGGCAGTGCTCGGTCTCGACCTGCTGAGTGCTCTTACTGGCACAATGTCTTCAATCGGAAATATTGGCCCAGCATTCGGAACAATGGGGCCAACTGAAAACTACGCCCACGTCCCTTGGCTCGGGAAATGGGTTCTCTCTTTTTTGATGATGGCCGGACGTTTGGAGATTTTTACGGTAATTGTGATTCTACTTCCTGTTTTCTGGAAACGTTGATGCGACTCGACATTGATATCCAACGTCCCCACAAGGTAATCTTGCACATTCTCTCGACAAGTGAGGGAATGTCATCCATATTCCCGCACACGCAACAAGTATGAACCCACGCCAAACTGAAATATGGACTGTGATGCGGATGATTGAGTGGGGGACTTCCTATTTCCGCCAGAAGCGAATCGACTCACCACGTTTGACAATTGAACTGATGTTAACCCACGTGCTGGGTCTGAAGCGCTTTGACCTCTACATGCAGTTCGACCGTCCGTTAGTAGAAACCGAACTGGAAAAACTGCGCGGGATGGTAAAGCGACGAGCTGCCTACGAGCCACTACAGTACATTCTTGAGGAGGCAGAATTTCATGGGAGAACATTCAAAGTTCGACCCGGCGTTCTAATTCCACGCCCTGAGACCGAGTTGCTGGTTGACGAAGCTCTGCGGCGCACCCGTTCCCTCCGCTGTCTGGATGTAGGTACAGGTTCGGGCTGCATTGCAGTAACAGTAGCGTTGGAACGACCAGAGACTGAAGTTGTGGCAATTGATGTATCTGAAGAAGCCTTGCAAATAGCTCAGGAGAATGCGCAAAGTCTCGGAGCCGAACGGGTTGAATTCCGACAAATCGATTTCCTAAGTGATGAAAGCCTTGGGTCACTTGGCTCATTTGACCTTATTATTAGCAATCCTCCTTACGTCTCCGGAGGCGAAGTCTCCGAGCTTCAAATCGAAATCCGCGACCACGAGCCACATATTGCTGTAAGCGATGGAGCCGATGGCCTCACCTTCTATCGTCGATTTGCAGCGGTGGGAGCATCGATGCTTCGACGCGACGGAGAAATCTTCTTAGAACTTGGCTACGGGATGGCAGATGCAGTAGGAAAGATGTTCGAGCAGGCCGGGTTTCACGTCGATATTTACACAGATTTTGATCGAATAGAACGGATATTACGTGCTCGAAAGCAAGGTGAAGTCGCCTCTCCACTGTAAGAACATGCCGGTAGTAACTGAAGACCAGTTTACGGGTAGGTTCTGCTCCCCAGCTAATAGCGGGGAAGAAGAGATCGTTTTGATTCTGTATAAATACCTCACTGAAGTGAGTTCCGAACAGCAGACATCATAGTAAAAGAATGAAAGCCGTTATACAGCGGGCACGCAAAGCATCGGTCACAGTCGATGGCGAGATAACCGGAAAGATTGATCGAGGGATGTTGATCCTTCTGGGAGTTGGGCACGACGATAACGAGGCTCACGCAGAAATGCTTGCCGGAAAGATCGCTCGGTTGCGTATCTTTCCAGATGAGCGTGAAGTTCCGAACCTTTCGCTTCTGGATACGGGGTTCGAAGCACTTGTTGTCAGCCAATTTACGCTGATGGCCGACACACGCAAGGGAAACCGACCTGGCTTTGCAGGGGCGGCTCCTCCTGAGCAGGCTGAACAACTCTACAATGCTTTTGTTCAGTTCCTGCGGGAACAGATTGGCAAGGGAAGTGTCGCCACTGGGCGTTTCGCTGCAATGATGGATGTGGCCTTTGTTAATGAGGGACCCTATACGGTACTCCTCGAATCAAAAATTGTTTGAACCGGAGAGTTCTTAGCAACTCAACCTTGCAGGATGCAATGTCTGGTATGTAACGCATTCGTTTCTTGCAAGACCGGTATTGAAGAGATAACTTCATCTTTTCCAGAAAATGGATATACCATTTTCTGGCACGTTAATTCCAATAAGAGATAGCACGGAAGGGCAAGTTCAGATGCTGAGACCAAGAGTACAAGTAACTGATGAGAGTGGTGTACGAGTGTTAGCAGCTCGTGGAGAGTTTGTCGGCGGCAAAGAGACCGACACCTTACGGGAGGCTTTCGCAGAGGAAGCAGAGAAAGGGACTAATCGTCTGCTGATTGACTTAGCGGACGTGACATACCTGAACTCATCGGCACTCGGGGTGTTAATCTCCGCTCACACGAACTTCTCCAAGCGGGAAGGCAAGCTCGGTCTGTGCAACGTCTCTGACGGAATCACCAACATCTTTGTCATCACGAAGCTTTCGTTAGTCTTCAATGTGTATGGGAATCGAGAAGAAGGCTTAGCAGCCCTGTCAGCAGGGTAAGGCATCGTAAGACATCGGAGTAGGTGATTCCGCATACGCGGAGCAATTTATCTTCCATTCATAACAGCTTTTACGGAGAGTTCATGAAGAACAAGTATTTCGTTATTCTGATCATTTTTCTTTGCCTTGCCATTTCTGTAGCAGTCTTCTACTTAGCATTTGGTCATCCAAGCCATTTTGAAGATGCGGCAAAGCAAAAGCCAACAGATCTTATCGGAACCGTCTACACTGGAGGCATTCTCGTTGCAGTCCTCCTTTCGTTGATTCTCATGGTTATCACGTTCATCATCGAGCGATTCATTTCCTTGTCGCGAGCAAAAGGAAGAGGACAGATGGAACGGTTTATCAAGCGTGTACACGATCACGTACAAGCTGGCAACATTGAGGCAGCAATCGACGAGTGCAACAAACAACGTGGGTCGGCTGCGAGCATCCTCCGCTCAGGACTCGAGCAATACCAAATGGTAAAGGATAAGCCGGGACTGAATAGCGAGCAACGCCTTGCCGATGTGAAGCGAGCAATTGACGAGGCAACTGGACTGGAAACACCACTTCTGGAAAAGAACTTGATTGTTCTCTCAACAATTGCTTCGATCTCGACGATGATTGGTCTTCTCGGAACAACAATCGGTATGATTCGCGCCTTTGCCGCTCTGGCTGACTCAGGCCAAGCTGCATCGGCAGTTCAGCTCTCGATTGGTATCTCTGAGGCTCTGATTAACACCGCTGGCGGTCTGGTCGGTGCTGTTCTTGCGATCATCTTCTATAACATCTTTACGAACAGAGTGGACAACTTTGTCTACATGATCGAAGAGGCAACACTCTCTCTAATGGAAACGTTAGCAATTCGCGAGAAGTAGCCTATAACAGCAACAGCAGATATTAATAATGGCAATACATAAACCAAAACGACTCGGCTTCAAGCTCGACATGACCCCCTTAGTCGACATCGCCTTTCTGCTGCTGACCTTCTTCATGTTCACGACGAAGTTTAAGTCAGAGGCAGAGAGCGAGCAGAAGTTTCAGATCAAGCGACCTGTAGCCACGGCAGACACGACGAAGCTTCCAGAAGCTGGAACAGCCTTAGTAAAAATCGCAATTGACGATCGGGGAGATACCACACTTTGGTATTCAGTAACCAACGACAATGACCGCGCCTTTGTTTATGAGAAGGCGGAGCTCCCCGATACAATGCGGAGTAAAGCACTTATCCCAATTGGGACTGATACAGTCATGCTCGCAAAACTTGTTAAGGCAACGCGTTGGCGCGATTCATACAATATGGACTCATTAATTGAGGCTGGAGACAGTGCCAAGTATGTCCCAATACAGTTTGCCATTGACGCTGATAGGGAATTAGATTTCCAGGTTATCGAAGGGCTGATGGATGTTATGCGAGCTCAAGGAGCTACAATCTTCAATTTTGTGACTGTTGATCAGAGCGAGAACTAAGAACAAGCGGTCATAGAGATATAGAACGCAAACAATTAACCAGTTAAACTGAACAAGAACCAATGGGTGCAGTAGATCTTGGTGGCGGCAGTGGCCGGCGAACAAACAAAGGAAGTGGCATCAAGAAGCCAAAACGCGTGGGGTTTGTCCTCGACATGACACCACTTGTGGACATCGCATTTCTGCTGCTGACCTTCTTCATGTTTGCCACAACGATGGCACAGCCGCAGATGATGGAGATGCGCATTCCTCCCGATATGGACATTGAGGTACAAGTTAACGAAGATAACGTTGTCTCTCTCTACATCGCAAAAGATGGGAACCTGTTTTACAGAGCTGGCATCGATACAGCCTTTACTCCGTTGGATAGGAAAGATCTCCGAGACTTCTCAGTACGGCGAAACGCGGAACGCCTCAACGACCTTGTGATGGGATTAAAGATCCATCCTCAGGCAAGTTATGAGAACATGGTAGCAGTTCTCGATGAGCTTAATAAGGCAGAAGCAGTTTTAGCGCGGCAATATCAGATTGAGAAGGATACTGTTCGCAAACGCCGATTCTCTTTACAACCACTCGATTCCCTCGAACAATATAGATTGGAGCAGTTATGAGTGTACAGGAATCATTAAAAATTGGAGCGTATGACATACAGAAATACGCTAATCGCAGTCTCGGTATCGCATTTCTTCTCGCCTTGCTTGTTCAGGTCTTCTTGGTAGGGGGACCAACTGCCGTTACTATCTTCAGTAAGAATGGTGAAGTGCAAGATACGCTCAAATTCTCTGGGCCTGTCACTTTAGAAGACTTTATTGAAGAAGAAGAGCTGGAGGCACAAGAAGAAACACCACCAGAAGATTTTGTACCTCCCCCTCCACCGCCGATGGCAGCAAGTATGCCTGAGGGAACTGGTTCGGTAGATGCAGCAGGCAAAGTTGCGATAACACAAGATGACGTAGATGGCCCTTCTTTTTCTAATATAGAGGACATAAGTCACTCACGTTTAGGTGGAGGGGATGGAGGGTTCAACGCTGATGAATTTGGGGATATTTCAAATATGGATATTGAAGGTGGAGAAAAGAAGCTTAATGACGTTACGCCACCCCCTTCGAGTGACCCATATCCAGAGTTTCGTCCGGATGCTACAAACCCAACATATTCAGAAGGAGAGCTTCTTTCTCATCTCAAGTATCCTACGCTTGCTGAAGAGCAAGGGCTGGAGGGAACAGTCTACGTGAAGGTAGGAATTGATAAGCTCGGTAAGGTTCGAAAGGTTCAGATTACACGAAGTGCAAACAGTCTCTTCAACGAAGCTGCAACCGAAGCTGTTCGGAAAACAACCTTTAGTCCGGCTATCCAGAACGGTTACCCGGTTGAAATGTCGATCACCATTCCAGTACGGTTCAAGTTGCAGGACTAATAGAGGCTAACCGCAGAGTAGATTTTCTTTACGTTGTCTTTTGAAATGCCCTTCGCTATGAACGAAGGGCATTTACTTTGAACGCAAGTTGAGAGAAAGATAGACCAATTATAGAACAGCAATGATGGGAGAAACACGATGCGTAACCCAGGAATAGTTATCGGTTACCTTCTCGGCGGAGCATTGGTTGTGGCAGGCATCTTGATTCTAAGTGGTCTGTTCAAACTTCGAGCAGCATGGGATCCCCTCTTCGCAACGATGTTCGGGATTGTGACGCTCCTCTTTGGGATCTATCGCATTGTCCTCACTGACACCAAACGTCGACGCCCGCGGCGAGAGAACGCGGAAGATCTATAGCAAAGTTTGATACTGAGTGCCAGGATGCTCTACCTACAATCATAAGATTTGTCAGAGTCAGACAGGAAGGATTTCATGAAACACCATCAAACTATATCGACACTTGTATTGGCAAGTCTCTTCACGTTTATTCTATTCGGCTGTGAGACAAAAGATCCGTCAAAGAACTCCCCTACATCGGGTAATCTCATCCTCTACGTTGACGAAGCATACGAGAACCTGATTCGCCCTCTTGCCGACTCCTTTACGACAAATCACGCCCCCGATATGAACATCGAAATCAGAACATTGCAAGCACGCGATGCCGTTGAAGAATTGATCAACCTCCACATAGCTCACCTTGCCGACACATCAACAGTTGACACCGCAGCAGCAGTTGCTATTATCATTGGAAGAAGCTTGTTGGAAGATGAGAGAAAAATCATTGCCGATAGACATCTCGAGAAAGAGTTGATGGACATCCCTTTAGCCTGGGATGGTTTGGCACTGGTTGTCCCGAACGATTCACCACTTCAAGAGACAACGATGGAACAATTGAAGGAAAGTCTGATGAAAGAGAACCGTACGCTCTCTTCATTGCAGGAAGCCAAAGGTAGTAACACACTCCGCTTTATCTTTCCCTCACCGAACTCATCTTCATACGGATATGTTCGAAGCAAACTGCTTAATGGTAGCGAGCCAGCAACTCCTGCTCGCTGGGTTGAGACGACCGACTCTGTTCTCGATCAGATTGCAAATGGAGAGGGAATTGGCCTCATGGCTTGGTATCCCGCGCACCTCGACAGTCTCCGACTTCGGACGCTCCGCATCGGTTTTACTGACTCAACTGGAGTAGTGCAGCCACCAGTACGCATCCACCCCGTATCACTTGTGATGAATAAATATCCAATGAAGCTTCGCATTGTTGGGTACTCGTTCTCTGGCACTAAATCTCCTGCAAATGGATTTCTCTCTTGGCTTGCCCGTTCAGACGTTGCCCAGCACGAAATGGGAAACATTGGTCTTGAACCTGAGAATGTCCGTTTCCTGTTGACAACAGGAGAGTAGAATTGAAAGATAATAGGTGAAAGGAATTCAGCTATTCCTTATCCTATGTAAGTGCTTTCGTTACAAAACGAGGTGAACATCGTTCAATCTCTACGGACGTTTTCGCGTCACGTGCAAGCCTTGCCCGCAAAAGAGAGGAGCAAGAGGTTACGACAACGTATATCATCAGACATTCACAATAAATCCGAAGACTGCTATGAAGGGACGATCTTTTTTCAAACCACTCGGAGTTGCTGCTCTCTTCCTGATTCTTTTAGGGGGAGCCTCGCTCCTACACGCTCAGAGCAAGCTTGACGAAGCACGAATAGACTTCTCTAATAAGGACTATCTGCAAGCTGCCGAACTCTACAAACAGGCACTCCAAGAAAAACCGAAAGAGGCGAAGATTCTGACGGAAACAGGTGATGTGTATATGGTGCTGGAGTTTTACGACACAGCCCGCATCATGTACCAACGAGCCTACGATCAAGATAGTCGCAATGGCTTGATAAACCGGAAACTTGGAACGGCACTTTCGCTTTTAGGTCAACACGATGAAGCAATTGAGAAGCTACGCCGTGCATATAAGTACGAAGATGAATCCATCGACGTACAGCTCGCACTGGCCGATGCATATATCAGGATAGGAACTGACTCTCTTGAAAAGGCTCAGATTGCGATCCTTCAAGCAGACAAGAAATTTCCTAACAATCCTCGTGTGAAAGTTGCCCTTGGTGACCTCTACTTTAAACGTGGTGTCTACGAGCTTGCTGTGACCTACTATAAACAGGCAATTGATCTCGACCCATCCCTTATCGAACCTCGTATCCACCTTGGGGAAGTTTTACGTGAACGAGGAAAAAGGGAAAAAGATCCCCAATACTATATTGAGGCACTTGAGCAATTCAAGTATGTGACTGAAGTTGCCCCTAAAGAACCTGTGCCTTGGCGCCAGATGGCAGAGATTCTCTATCTGATGGGTCGATATGAAGAGGCACTGTACGCTCTAAAAGAATACATACGGCTGCGTCCAGATGACCCGCAGGGGAATTTCCTTTTCGCTCGTATTGCGGCGGATGGACAGTTCTTCACTGAGGCTATCGAACCAGCTCTTCAAATTCTTAGTAA
>JBFWSB010000201.1:0-8479 GCA_050248595.1 Kapaibacterium sp. (SeqCode) | reverse complement strand
CCAAACACACATCCGTTCTATATACCGTAAAACAGGAGTCACAAAACTTCCAGAATTATTTGCCAAGTATTTTACGCCAAGAGACTTTTTCGAAGGACGTGATGATGAGGGGATATAGGTATAATTCAATGTCCTTAACGACTGTTTAGTCTTATAACGACTAATTGAGTGGTTGTATACCCCTAATTCCCCTGATTGAAAGCCTTGCACCTAATGTGCTACCTTTGTATCGTCCGAAAAGAGAAGAATCAAAACGCAAGTAGTCCATTTGAATGATTTGATAGAAAGAGCCTTGTAGTCCATATAAAGGCATAGCGTTCATTGAAAGGTAGGCCGCGAGAGAGGAAGTCAGGCCCCGCTTGAAGCAATTCAGGCGAGGGGCATGGGTGTAATATCGACTGTTTATTACAATATCGACTATTTATACCCTTGATTCCCACATGATTGACTGATTGAAGAGCACTCGCTTGATGTCGTAGGTTTGCACCACAACATCACGGGAAACAATCAACTTTAGGAATCGCGGATATGAAAGCCATCTTCTCAATAGCACTCGCAACACTGGTACTTGGAGCTTCAACACTCTTCGGACAGACCGCAACGGTCGCACCGGAAGAGGGAGCAACAGTGATTGGATCCTTCACAATGGATCTTGATGTTCTTTCAGAACCACAGCCGGATGTACAATTTAGTGTTGAGGTAGGCACTGCAGGAGTAACTGAAACCACACTATGGCTTACATCAGATGGAGACGTTATTGTGACAGTCGCAACAGACGAAGTTGGAACTTGGAAAGATAGCGACCCAATCTACCACAACGCGACAACGGACTACACATACGATAAGCTTGGTGCCACAACAGTTTGGATGGCGAGTGAGCTTGGATACAATGTCGGTCCAGAGACAGAAGTAAAGTTGGTAAAGAGTGCTGATAGCACAATACATGGACAGCGGAAGTACTTCATTGCGGAGAATGGTGCAAACACTGAAGTGAAGTTGATGAATGCTGACGGTACATATTGACTGATGACGAACGGCAAAAAGGCCGGACACGTCCGTTAAAAGGTCGTATGTAAAGAAACCGCAGAAATGCCTTGAACAAAGGCTCTTGCTTCCGGAGGGAAGCAAACAAAATCCCCAGACTGACTGACTTGAAAATTTTATTGAATCTTGATAAAAGAAATTGGGACTTTCGTTCCCATGCCGGTGAGAGGAAAGATTTGAAAACCTCCTTAGTGAATGATTCAATCTCTCTTACTGACAACGGAAGTCCCAGACGTCCATAACCAACGTTAATCGTTCAACAAATACAGTGAAAAAAACGATGAAAAACGTACCCCCTACTCTCAGAGAAAGAATTATCGAAGCTTGGACAACCGGTTCCTATACCGAGATCCAGCTTGCCGAGCAGTTCAATGTGAGTCGTGCTTATGTGACGGAGGTTCTGAACAACCACCGTCGTCAGACAGCAACGCCAATCCATCGCAGAACGCTCGGTCTCGCTCGGGAGCTTTACAGTGCGGTTCCCTCGGAAGTAGCAGGAGCATTTGCACGTCGCTTCGAGGAAGTGACCCATGCAAACAAAGGCCTCCTCTTCATGCCGAACCTCTAAAAGTTTTAGGCTATCCCCAGTATCTGGTATTGTTGCCTTTTTAATGATGTTGTGAAAAGTCCACACGGTTATCGTGTGGACTTTTCGTTTATGTCGGGTTCGGAGAGGAAGTGGGATTCACATCTATATCCGGCGATGATGTGTCACATCGGGCTGTCAGCATATTTCAGGAACACCCGACGTTGGGAGATGAGCATCCCTGTGGGATTTGTATGTGACAAGGCATCTCCTACACTCATGACTCATACACTCCCACACTCCTACACTGTTTGACTTCTCGAAGCATCGAGTTTGTTCTCCTGTCGGTTTGGTCGGGTTCGGAGGGGAAGTGGGGTTCACATCAATATCCGGCGATGATGTGTCACATCGGGCTGTCAGCATACTTCAGGAACACCCGACGTTAGGCGATGAGCATCCCTGTGGGATTTGTATGTGACAAGGCATCTCCTCCACTCATGACTCATACACTCCCTTACTCCTACACTGTTTGACTTCTCGAAGCATCGAGTTTGTTCTTCAGTCGGTGTGGTCGGGTTCGGAGGGGAAGTGGGGTTCACATCTATATCCGGCGATGATGTGTCGCATCCGGCTGTCGGCATATCTCAGGAACACCCGACGTTGGGCGATGAGCATCCCTGTGGGATTTGTATGTAACAAGGCATCTTCTGCACTCATGACTCATACACTCCCGCACTCATACACTTCCCCATTAACGCATCCTCACCGTCCCCTCTTCTCTGATTTACTAATTTCGTACCATGTACCTTCAAACTGTCTCCGTAGAATATTCTAAAGAAATTGCCGAGAACGTCTGGGTGATCGGCTTTTACGCGCCCAATGTGGCCAAAACAGTCCGGCCAGGACAATTCCTGAACGTAAAGCCAGATGCGTCTTACGATCCGCTTTTGAGGCGTGCCTACAGTGTCCACAAGGTTCAAGGGGAGTTGGTGGAACTGATTTACAACGTTCACGGTCGGGGATCGGCAATTTTTGCTCAGAAACGTCCGGGCGATCCGCTCGATATTATGGGGCCGCTTGGTGTACCCTTTCATCTTGAGGGTGAGTTTACCCGAGCAATTCTGATCTCTGGCGGACTCGGAATCGCCCCAATGCCGATTTTAGGGGATGAACTGCACAGCCGCGGAATCGACGTTGTGAACATTCACGGTGCTCGCTCTGCAAAGATGATTGTTCAGGATGACCGTCTCCGAAATCCTATCTACGCAACCGACGATGGTTCGCTCGGCTTTCATGGAAATGTGGTGGGGGCGTTGGCCGAGTACTTGGATCAAAGCGATCACTCTGAGGAATCTCTCCGTCTCTTTGCCTGTGGACCGAACCGGATGCTGGAGAGCTTAGCCAGCTTCTGTGATACGCGGGGATTGCCACTGGAAGTCTCGCTTGAGTGCCAAATGGCTTGTGGGATCGGTATTTGTCAGGGATGCCCTGTGGAAATGAAGAGTGGTGAGCGGAAGTATACGCTCGTTTGCACACATGGCCCGAACTATGATATTCAAGATATTCTTCTCGAGTCGCTACCAGTGGAACATGGATAGGGGGAAGTCTTTGGCTTGCGCCGAAGGTTGGGTTATCGATGATTATTCAGGGCTATTTAATTCAGAACAAGATCATGTCAACAGAACTAACCATCCGAAACGCCACCTTTAAGAATCCTGTTCTCACGGCAAGTGGCACGTTCGGCTATGGACTTGAGTGTCCAGCTTTTGTCGATGTCTCTCAGCTTGGAGGGGTTGTCACCAAGAGCATCAGCCGGAAACCGCGCGATGGAAATCCTCCACAGCGAATTGCCGAAACGTCGGCTGGAATGCTGAATTCTATTGGATTGGCCAATGTTGGCGTCGATGTCTTTCTCTCGGAGAAGCTACCTGCCCTGCGTAAGGCCGGTGCTACCGTAGTTGTGAACATTGCAGCAAGCTCTATCGAAGAGTATGCCTACGTTCTCGAGCGGTGCGAAGAGCATGAGGGGATAGCTGGGTACGAGATCAACGTCAGTTGCCCGAACGTGAAGGATGGAGGGTTGAGTTTTGGAACCAGTTGTCCTGCAGTGGCAGAAATTACTCGCGACCTTCGGAAGCGAACCGAGAAGTTACTGGCCATGAAGTTAACGCCGAACGTGACGAGCATCGGAGAGTTCGCTCGGGCATGTGAAGCTGAGGGAGCCGACGCAGTCTCCTGTGTGAACACCTTTGTTGGCATGGACATCTTTGTTGATTCACGCCGCCCGAAGATTGCAACGATTACTGGTGGGTTTTCCGGGCCGGCCATTCTTCCGATGGCTCTGGCAAAGGTTTGGGAAGTTCGCAAGGCGGTGAAGATTCCAATTATCGGAATTGGGGGTATTTGCACTGCCGAAGATGCACTGAAATTTCTCATCGTCGGGGCTTCGCTGATTCAAGTTGGGACGGCACTCTTCGTTGATCCGGGCGTTGGCCCAACAATTGCTGAGGGGATTGCCGCCTACATGGATCGGCACGGAATGAAGTCACTCAACGAGCTTATCGGCTCGCTCGATACATCGCTCCAACCATCGCTTGTGGCGGCTGGGTGGGAGTAAGAGTTGAAGAGAGTTTAGAGTTCAGGGTTAAGAGTTAAGAGTCGAAGAATGGTAAGGTATGATGAGAAAATGGTGGGGTAGTGAGATGTTTGATTTCTCACTCCCCCACCATTTGGGGTTATTGAACCGGCGTGCGAGGGGAGTTCAATTAGTTGTAGCTAAACCGAGGGAACCAATCTCCAGGTCCTTCCGGGAGAAGTTCAAACATGTGCCAGATGCCAGCGTAAACATCGCCCGGACCGAAGAAGTCGTAGGCAACGCGGGTGATAGTTCCATCCTCACTTTTGGTAAAGACCGAAACGCCAGGCATGTAGTAGGTCTTTCCATCTTGCTCAGTCTGATAGCCCATGTCCCGAGTAAACTCCGATCCCTCGGCTGAGGCCATCGGGAATTTCCAACCACGGCTTTGGGCAAACTCTTGCTGAACTTCAGGACTGTTTGGTGAGATGACAACGAAGGCGGCTCTGTCGGATAGGTGTTGTGCCACGCCGTTGAATCCATCTGCCCAGAGTGTGCAGTAGGGGCAACTCTTGCCCATGTTGTGAACCACAATCAGCTCGTCCTTCTCACCGAAGAGTTGCGAGAGCGTTGTCTCCGATCCATCTTGCTTTCTAAGCGAGTAGTTCTGCACGGTTTCACCCGCAGCCTCTTTCAACAACGTTCGACGCTCTTCAATTTTCGAGCTGATCTCACTCTCAAGCGCTTCCAGTCGTGATCTTGTTTCGTCAGTCATAATAATTTCCAATGAATGATATGAATATTCTATTTCCTCGTGCCCACTTTCTCTCTCGACACTTCTTTCTCGACTCGACAACTTCTACTAATCCCGGCGTTGGCTAAAGACCAACGGCTACCACTCTCAACTCTTCTCTCTACGCACTCTATAAACTCAATCTCTCAACTCCTCCTCGACTCCACAACCTCTACTAATCCCGGCGTTGGCTGAAGACCAACGGCTACCACTCTCAACTCTTCTCTCAACTCTTCTCTCAACTCTTCTCTCAACTCTTCTCTCAACTCTTCTCTCAACTCTTCTCTCAACTCTTCTCTCTACACACTCTATAAACTCAATCTGACCTGCCGTACGCTCCCCGCAAGAAGGAAGACCGGAGCATGACGCGGGAAGCGCACGACAATGTCAAAGTCAAAATCAAAGTCAAAAAGTAGTGGGGCTTTATCCACCTATCAAGGCGGCAACTGCACCTGCTGGGTCGCGAATGATGCAGAACATGTGCTCTCCCATCATGCGAGGTCCATCTACTACTTCGCCCCCCATCTCAACGCACTTTTCTGCGCTCCCCTTAACATCTTCGACGGTAATGTAGATCAACCACATCGGAGGAATATTCCCGTTCTCTCCTCTTGCGTGGCATACCCCTGCAACGGTCTTCCCGTCAGTTTGCTGCATGTTATAGTCGTTGTACTCACCCATGTTGTGGGGAGCTGCTTTCCAACCGACAACTTCGGAGTAGAAGTTGCTAACTGCTTGCGCGTTTTCAACCGTCAGATCTTGCCAAACGATTGTTCCTATCGATGTTGAGGATTCACTCATTTTTGTCTCTCTCATTCGCCGTGAATAGTGGGAAGTCTTTTCAATCGTACTCTCTTAATTGTACTCTCTCCCTATATCTCACCAAAGGCTTCGATGATATTTCCAGCCGGATCAAAGAACTGGAACCAATACCTGTTCTCACCAACACGCCGTGGACGTTCGTCGATAACCTCAACGTTGGCTGCGACAAGCTTTGTGAAGAGAGCCGTTGCGGATGGAACCGTCAAGGTAAACGTGGCGCGGCAGGTGAGAGGGTCGGCCTGCCGAATGCGATGCCCCCCTTCCAGATAGAGACCCAAATCCTTGCCGATACTAAAGAAGCATGATTCCTCCCCCATATCATACTGTTTCTCAAGTTCAAGTACGTTCAAGTAGAAGTCGGCTGACTGTTGAAAGTCATCAACGTAAACCGAAACGAAGGCGAGTCCAGTAATGGAAGCTGGATGTATCTTAGTCAATGTTTCGTAGAGCATTGTCATTCTTATATCACAAAGGCTGGACTCCGAGAAACGCTGAGTCCTGAAAATTGGAAGTATGTGAATATCATCGATTGTGGTGCGCTCAGGGCAATCAGGCTACCTGCGTGAGTGGAGGGCTAAACGATTCCCTTCAGTGTCGAGGATGAGGGCTGAGTAGCCAATCTCTTCAGAAATTAGTTCCTTGTTGCGGAGGACTTTTCCACCGGCAGACTCTACTCGATCTAAAATCGGTTGTAGATCATCGCCACCATTCAGATAAATCAACACACCACTCTGCGATGGGGCGTTATCAGGATATTGAGTGATTGCCCCCCCTACAGAGTCCTCATGGTCGAAGAAGGCATAACTCTCACCCGGAGGACCGTGTCGATGAAGTTTGGTCTCCAGAATTGTCTCGTAAAACAACACTGCGCGCTCAAAGTCGTGAGCTGGAATTTCAAACCACGTAATGATGTCCTGTTTTCTTTCCATTGATATTCTCACTTAGGTAGATTAAAAAAACTTTCCGCCTCGCTACCTGTTAGCCTAACCTATAATCCGCGAGGTCAATCAGTCGGTGACGATGGTTGCATGATGCAGAAGATATTCCCTTCGGTATCCTTGAAGTAGGCGTAGGAGCCGACACCCGGAACGTCAGTTCGTGGAACTACCTGAGTTCCACCATTCAGTAGAACGCTCTCGGTGTAGTCATCGAGCGATTCTACTTCAATCGAAGTGGTTGCGTTCGGTGAGCCTTCGCGTCGGCGCAACATTCCACCGTTGATTCCCGGCTCGGAATCTTCGCCAGTATTTACAAGCCAATAATCTTCCGGCCCTTCCCACTTCATCATCTTCCATCCAAAAACGTTCTCGTAAAACGTTGCGGCTCTTTCTGGCTCGTCAGCTGTAAACTCAAAGTAGACTACTCGTGGCATCTTCTACTCAATGAAATGTGATGTAGATATTTCTGATAAATGTGGGGGATAAGTTTTTCTTTTTTGGGTGATGGGGAGAGCGGAGGGAGGAGAACCCCTCCGCTCTCCTCAGAGATATTCTATAGGCTATGCAGCCGATTCGTCTGACTGCATCATGCCGAACATGTTCCCCTCAGGGTCAACTCCGTAAGCCAACCACCCAACACCAGGAATTGCATGTTTTGGCATTGCAATCGATCCTCCCGCCTCCTCGACTTTCCCAACGTATTCGTCAACTGACTCAACGTCGATGACGTTCATTAGGCTCGGACTCCCTTCCTGCTTCTTTCCCAATCCACCGTTAATTCCTTGCCCTTCATTCCCTGTATTTACTAACCAGTAATCCATTGGTCCTTCCCACTTTTGGGATTGCCATCCAAAAACTCCGCTGTAGAAAGAAAGGACTTTCTCGGGATCGTCTGCCATGATTTCAAAGTGAACAACTTTCGACATCTGTTACCTCCAGATAGATCTGATTGTGATAAAAATTTTTAGTGCGGGTTCTCCAATTCGATTCTCTTTCTATTATCCATTCTTCATGTGAATGGCATTCCATCGGTGGCCGTCAGGGTCTATAAATCCAAATCCATAGATACCTTCCCTTTCCCCCGGTCCACCAAACGTTCTTCCTCCTGCTTCACTTACCTTTACTGCCAAGGCATCGACAGCATCTCTACTCTCCAGATCGAAGGAGATGAGAACTTCCGTAGCGGTTTGAGTATCGGCTATCTCGTGATTGGTGAAGCTCTTGAACGTAGAGTTAGGGAAGAGCATTACCAGTATCTTTCTGGTTCCCATTACAAGACCTACCATCTCGCGACTCTCTGCATGTCTTGGGTGTTGTGAAAAACCAATTGCTGTGAAAAAAGCTTTTGATCGATCAATGTCACTCACCGGAAGGTTAATCCAAACTTCATTCATCATGATGATTCTCTGCGTCTACTCCTTATCCTTGAATAATCTTTGAACTCAACTCTCACGTTGCAATTGTTTGGCTGGTTGCTTCGCGCTCCCACTCCTCGTAGGTGATCGCTTTGCCAGTCTCTAAATATGATTGAAGGGAAGTGAGTGCCCACCTCCAGCCAGTCTCCATTCCATCTGCATCAGCCTCGCTCTTCAGTTGGGAGTGGGCAAGGTGAACGATATGCTGCATATCGTTCACCTTCCTGAACTCAATATCTACCAGAGTGCCGGGGGAGTGTGTAGGGTTTTCCCACGTAAAGCGAAGGTGAGCGTGTGGCCTGACAACTAAGAACTCTCCTCGGTCTCCATCGGAGTTGCGATAGGTTCCGCCGATGCGCGCCTCAA
>JBFWSB010000200.1:0-8516 GCA_050248595.1 Kapaibacterium sp. (SeqCode) | reverse complement strand
GGGGGAGTCTGAAGTGATTCGCCAACAAAGGTCTGGGCAGTAGTAACGATATCCTCCGCAGTTAAATGTTCAACTGAGTGGATTTCACGCTCTTCTCCTTCGGCATCTTCAGTTTCGGTTGTTGCCCCAAGGCGCATCGTTCCAGTATATTCTTTCTCTTCAGCTTGTACGCGATCAGCCAGCTTCGTTGCCTTGCCGAGACAGAGGATGAGTAGACCGGTAGCAAGTGGGTCAAGCGTTCCAGCATGTCCCACTTTCTTGATGCCGAGAGTGTTCCTGACTTTTGCGACAACGTTGAAGGATGTCCACTCAAGAGGTTTGTCTACTAACAGGAGTGCTCCGGTTTCTTGTATCGCAGCAGAATCGAGCGATGATAGTTCACCCCGGCTAATTATCGGAAGGTTGTAGCGAGGGTCAATCTTCATCATCTCTGCCGATGTTCACCTCTCCTTCCTGTTCCTCGCTCTCTCCACGCGCAGCGCGACGCTCTTCATCTTCGGCTCGTACTTTCTCAATCAAGTGATCGATTGTTGCGGCGGCGTCGAGCGTATCGTCCAAAAAGAATCGTAGCTCTGGCATTTTGCGTAGCTGGACTTCGCGTGCAAGAACTGTGCGAACCTCTTTCTGGTGTGCGTTCAAGCGCTTTACCAGAATATCTGGCTCAGTCTTACTGTTGAAAATGCTGACGTAGACTTTGGCTACCGAAAGATCGGTTGACACCCGAACTGCGGTAATCGTCACCATCCCCTCTAAGTAGTCCGGAAGTTGACGTTGAAAGTGTGTTGCCAGAAGCTGCCGCAGCATTGCTCCCACTCGTTCAGTTCGTATAGACACAAGGCATCAAAGAATTCAAAATTCAAAATTAACAGTTCAAAAAAAGAGAGGTGAGGTGTTGGGATCAAGACGGCTATTTGCGCAAAGCGCACGTTCTGCTGTAGAGAAACGTGCGCTTTCCATGTCTTCAACATGATGTATAACGTCTTGATCTTTTCGCCGATCAACAAACTCTCTAAGCTATGCCTCAGCGGTCGGCATCGGCTGGCTCTCGAGTTTCCGTTTGATCTCAATAGTGCGATAAGCCTCAATCACATCGCCAACTTTTATGTCGTTCATATTCTCCAGGCCGATACCGCACTCGAAGCCTTGCTCCACTTCGCGCACATCTTCCTTCAAGCGTTTGAGTGAAGAGATTGTTCCGTCGTAGACCTCAAAGCCATCCCGGAGCAGGCGCACCTTGTCGTTCCGGTTGATCTTTCCGTCGGTAACGTAGCAACCGGCAATTGTGCCGAGGCGAGAAATCTTGAAGATCTCGCGGATCTCGATAGTTGCCGTGACCTCTTCTCGCTCTTCCGGCTGGAGCATTCCCTCAAGAGCCGCCCGAATTTCTGCGACGGTCTCGTAGATAATGCGATATGTTCGAATATCAATTCCTTCAGCCTCTGCACGTTTGCGAGCTTTCAGGTTCGGGCGGACGTGGAATCCAATGATAATTGCGTTCGATGAGACAGCCAGGTCGACATCCGACTCAGTAATCTCGCCAACACCCTTCAGCACGATAACAACTCCCACTTCTGGTGTGGAAAGCTCAAGAAGTTTGTCGGCCAATGCTTCGACCGAACCGGTAACGTCACCCTTAATGACAAGGGGAAGTTCACGAACCTGTCCTTGTGCAATCTGCTTCGAAATATCGTCGAGCGTAAAGCGACGGCGAGCCTGTTTGAAGCTCTGCTCACGCCGCAATTGCTGGCGTTTGGTTGCAATCTCCTTTGCTTCCTGTTCAGTTGAAACTGCCACGAGTTCGTCCCCCGGATCGGGAACACCTTCGAGACCGATAATCTGAACTGGCGTAGAAGGTCCAGCCTTCACCACACGGTGTCCACGCTCATCAATCATTGCTCGGACGCGTCCAGAATACTGTCCGGCGATGTATGGATCGCCAATATTTAGCACTCCCTTTTGCACGAGCACCGTTGCCACTGCTCCACGTCCTTTGTCGATCTCCGCCTCGATAATCGTTCCCCGTGCGTGGCGATCTGGATTTGCTTTCAAATCGAGAATTTCTGCCTCAAGCAGAATCGACTCAAGAAGTTTGTCGACGTTAGTCCCTTGCTTCGCCGAGATCTCAACTGCCTGAACTTTGCCTCCCCACTCCTCAACCAGAACATTTCTGTCGGCAAGCTGTTGCTTGATTCGTTCTGGACTGGAGTCCGGCTTGTCGATTTTGTTGATCGCGACAATCATTGGCACTCCGGCAGCCTGTGCGTGTGAGATTGCCTCAAGAGTCTGCGGCATTACCGAGTCGTCGGCGGCAACAATCAACACCACAATATCAGTTACCTGAGCACCACGCGCACGCATAGCCGTAAAGGCTTCGTGACCCGGAGTATCGAGGAAGGTGATGTGGCGTCCATCATCAAGCTCTACTGAGTATGCACCGATATGCTGGGTGATTCCACCTGCCTCGCCGGCAACAACGTTTGCCCGGCGAATATAGTCGAGAAGTGATGTCTTACCGTGATCGACGTGTCCCATGATCGTTACGATCGGAGCACGTGGTTTCAGGCTCTCCTCAGGATCAACTTCATCAGCGAGGACATCTTCTGCATACTCTTCTTGGAACTCTACAGTGTAGTCGAACTCGTCGGCAACAAGGTGGAGAGCATCTTTGTCGAGGCGTTGATTGATCGAGACCATCAAGCCGAGACCAATGCACTTCGCGATCACCTCCGACACGTCCACGTTCATCAACCCAGCCAACTCAGCAACGGTAGCATACTCGGCAACGTGGAGAATATTCTGATTCTCCATCTGCTCCATCATCTCCTGCTCACGCTGCTCCCGATGTTCTTCACGCTTCTGTCGGCTTCTCTTCTGGCGACTCGAACCTGTCCGGTCATCCATTCGTGAGAAGGTCTCGCGAATCGCCTTCTGCACATCTTCCTGACTGACGCTGACTCCTTTCCTCTTTCTCTTCCTCTTATCAGTCCGCTCAGTTGTTTTGCCAGCAGTTCCAGGCTTTGCAGCAGTTCCTGATGCGGCTGTTCCAGTTGCTGGCTTTGCTGTTCCTGACTTCGATTCGGCGTTAATGTCGACTGACTTCGACTCGCGAATACGTTTTCTTTTCTTCTTCTTCTTCTTCGCCCCTTTCTCTTCCGCTTCACTCTTCGAGATGTCAATCTTACCAACAACACTTAGGCCTTTCAGCTTCGGCTTCTTGATAACATCTTCTTTGCTCTTTACCTCCTCCTCTTCTTCCTCTTCGAATTCGTCATCTTCAAACTCTTCCTCCTCACTGGCCTTCTCCTCCACACGATCGGCAACCACGTCTTCAACTCTCGGTGAAGATGGTGTCGATGTCTCAACAACAGTGCTCTCTACCGGAGTATCAGACTCAACGGCTTCAGGTACGGAAGTCTCTTCGGTTGTTATAACCTCGTGCGACTCCGGCTCTGGTGGAGTTGAAGACTCGACTGAAACAGCTTCTACCTCTCGCTCTGCCTCTACCTGTTCAGGTGCCTCCTCAACCATTGCTGATTGGTGGTGCTCAGCCTGAACCTCAATTGCTTCTGGTTCGGGCATCTCCTCAACGATAGAAGTCGGAGCCTCTTCCACCACTTCTGGCTCGGGAGCCAGTTCGGTTTCAGCTTTCTGCTGTTTCTTTTCCTGAGTTGAGGATGGTATCTCCTGCGGAGTAACCCGAGCTTCCTCAGTTTCAAGTTCCTTTTCCTTGTCTTCAGGCTTCCGTGTTTTCACACGTCGCTCGTGGTAAGCATCAACTTTACGTCGTTGCTTTTCGATCTGGCGATGTTCTTTTTCGAACTTATTCATCACCAGATCATACATCTCCTGATCAAGCTTCGTTGTTGCCTTATTTGGCACTTCGAAGCCTTTTGTGTTCAGGAACTCCACGATTGTCTCGCGCCCGATATTTAACTCGGCTGCGAGTTTGAAGAGCCTGTATGTCTTTCCTGTGTCTTTGGTAGCTGCCATGCGGCGTTGATTCAGAATCAGATGATCCTCGTCTACATTCTATTCTCTATAACAATACACTCAGTCAATTTCTGCGAACGACCTCTCTGCCAACAGGGGTTATCCTGTAGAGCAGAGATTTCATTAGGGTGAGTTGAGGTGGCGTAAACTGTGCCATGACGGATGATTGAACGTTATCATGGAGCAACGTTATGCTCCCGATACATTCTCTTCACTTGTTTTGGCATTCTCAGTCTCAACCGAATCTTCCGGCGACGCATTCTCTTCGGCCACATCACCTGCTGCTTCGCTGGCTTGCGTGGATTCATCAGTTGCTGTCGGCACTTCCGTTTCCGGTGTCGATTCACCTTCACTCTCAGCTACAGGTGCAGTCTCTGCAGTGGTTGGTGATGTTTCTTCCTCGACCACATCGCCTGCTGTTTCACTGGCTTGTGTGGACTCCTCAGTTGGTGTAGATGGTTCCCCTTCCGGGGCTGACTCGCTTCCACTCTCTGCCACAGATGAGTCTGCCGCAGGTGTAGTCGCTATCTCTTCACCATCCTGCTCAGGTGTTGTTCCTTCTTCCGAAGCATTCTCTTCATCGGAAAGTACCGCATCGAGACTTAGGTGGGGAAGTATATCGCGAAGCTCGTTTTCGTCGAACTCTACAATCATGATTCCCCGAATCTCGCGCAACTTCTTCGCTGTCATTCCCTCGATCTCAAGAAGCTTTTGCTCGTCGAAGCGCAAGAACTCCTTGGCAGTTTCAATATCGAGCATGATAAGACTTTCGTAGAGACTCTCTCCAAGCTCATCCTTAAATTCGATAAGCTCGATGTCTTCTCCCCCTTCCTTCACCAAGTCAATCGTGAATCCGGTCAGCTTCATTGCTAAACGGACATTCTGTCCACCGCGACCGATTGCAAGAGATACTTGATCGTCCGCAACCAGAACAGTTGCGGTGCGCGTATCGTCGTCGATGGCGATCTCCTTGATTTTCGCAGGGGAGAGGGCACGCGAGATAAATGTTTTCGGATCGGGATCGTAGGGGATCACGTCGATGCTTTCATTTGAAAGTTCCCGTACAATCGAGTGAATGCGAACTCCTTTCATTCCAACGCAAGCACCAACGGGATCAACCCGCTCATCGTTTGAAAGAACAGCAACCTTTGCACGCTCTCCTGGCTCGCGAGCAATAGATTTAATCTCGATAATACCGTCGTAAATCTCTGGAATCTCGATCTCCATCAATTTGTGGAGGAACATAGGGTCGCTACGGGAAATAATGATTTCTGGCTGCGACGATGTTCCTTCCTCGGAGCGAACCTCTTTCATCAAGGCGCGGATCGTCTCCCCTTTCTTATAGCGTTCCCGCCAAATCTGCTCGCTGCGGGGCATACGAAGCTCAACGCGATTATGCTGAACGTAGACATCGTTGCGGCGGACCTGGTAGACCTCACCGACGATAATCTCTCCAACTTTCTCGCTGTATTCGTTGATAATATTCTCTTTCTCAACTTCACGAACTCGTTGGCTCAGCGTTTGGCCAGCCATTGAAATCATCCGGCGACCAAAATTTTCGGCAAGATTCTCGAGGTTCAGTTCCGTTAAGTGCTCATCACCAAGTTCGTAATCCTCCTCATCTTCGTTCGCTTCGCTCAGTGCAATCTGAAGACTGGGATCTTCAGGTTCCTCAACAACTTCGCGAATAAGGTAGATTTCAATATCTCCCTTATCCATGTTCACGATAATATCAAACTCGGCATCGGGGCCATATTTCTTTCGCACCATCTGGGCAAAAGTGTCCTCCATGATACCTTGCAGAAGATCACGGTCGATACTCTTCTGCCGTGCCATTTCTGCGAACGCCTCAACAATATGCGATTTGTTGATCTTTGATTTTGTCTTGCGCTTGGCCATCGTTCAATGCAAAATGAAAAGTGCAAAATTCAAAAAGGGAGAGAAAGAAGTGGAGGAGAAGTATAGAGGGGAGAGTCTATGCTGTTGATCTCCACGACCTATGATCCTACCATTTTTGAATTTTTCCTTTTGAATTTTTAATTCCGTTTATATTTCTGGTTCTACCGTTATCCGTTCAATCTGGTGTAGAGGGAGAGGAATTGCCTCAGAGTTTCCACTCGCCTTCTGTCCTTTCTTCCCTTTTACATTCTGGCGTTTCTCTACAGTGATTTCTCCTTCACCCACACCAATCAGGCGGAAGAGTTCTGTCTGCTTCTTCCCCTCATCGTCCTGCCAGAGTACATTTACTAAGCGTCCGATATTTTTGCGGTATTGCCAGTGATGTTCCAGAGGCCGATCCAGACCGGGAGTTGAGACTTCGAGTCGGAAGCCTCCGCTGATTGCCTCTTCATCCTCGTCGAATATCGCCCCAATAGCCCGGCTAAGTTCTGCGATGCTCTTGAGGGTAACCCCGCTTTCGCCGTCGACGATAATTTCCAGAATCGTTGAGTCCTGTTTTCCACGTCGAAGAATCTCCAGCAGATATAGACCTCGCTCCTCAACGCACTCGACAACGCGGCGTTCGATATGTTCCGGTAGAACCGCCATGACAACTATTTGCTTCGGACAAATAAAAAGTGGGCACGCGACTCCGCTGCCCACTTCACAGAAAAGCAAAGATACATCATGTATTTGGTGCATGCAATCGAAAAGTCTTGTAGGGTTGTGTATTGCCTTATGCTAAAAATTTGTTTGAATTCCGTTATTTAGTAAGAAGTCTGTTGTATTGGAACGATCATCAACCCAAAAAACCGTGAAACACTCAAACTTCTTTGCTCTTTTCCTCGCCCTATTTTCTCTCTTTATCCTGCCAGATAGTACCACACGTGCTCAAAGCAACGTTGGCACAGAGTTCTATTTAGCTTTCCCAACAAACTGGGAAGCCGGAACCGGCGAGAGCTATATCCGACTCTATATTACTTCCGAAGTAGAGACGAAGGTGGATATCTATGCGTTGGGTCAGTTCAAGCAGAGTGTGAAAACCAAGCCAAATGATATCGTCACGTTCGACTTAACTCCTCTTGAGGGGCAGATTTTCGTGCGAGATGAGAAAAGCCCGGTTCCCAACGATCGAGTTTATCAGGATAAGGCTGTGCGGGTTGTGGCTGAATCTCCCATCATCCTCTACGCGATGAACCGAAGACCCTTTACGACGGATGGGCTGCTTGCGCTTCCCGTAAGTGCGTTGGGGAAGGAGTATGTAGTACCGTCGGCAGCTTCTGTTGGCACTGCGGGGCAAGAGCTCCCATCACAGTATATGATTGCCGCACCCTACGACAACACAACCGTGACGATTATCAATCCAATGAGTACGCCAAATCACAAAGAGGGGCAGACCTTTACCATTACCCTACATAAGGGGGATGTGTTTTCGGCAATGTCTGTAGGAAACAATGGTGATTTGACTGGAGCGCATATTGTGGCGTCGAGGCCTATAGCCGTGACTGCAGGACATCATTGTACGTACATTCCTGATTTCCAGTATCCAGCTTGCGATCACCTAACCGAGATGTTGACTCCGGTCACTTCGTGGGGTCGAGTGTATAATGCTCTCCCATTAGCAAACCGAACGAAAGGAGATACCTACCGTATCTTAGCCGGAGAACCAGATGCAGATGTTCTCATCAATGGGGTAAAGGTCGCGACGCTATCGAGAGTTGGTGGTCCGCAGGGAGTGGGGTGGATTGAGTATCGGGAAGACACACGTCGTCCCCTCACATTTAGCTCAAACAAGCTGATTCAAGTTGTGCAGTATAGTAATGGTCAGCAGTATGACAATGCGAGTGGTTCAGATCCCTTCTACACAATTCTGACTCCTGTTGAACAGTATCAAAGCAACCTTTCCTTTTCTACATTGGCTATCGACTTTCCTCTGAATTACTTTGCTTTTGTCGGTGACTCATTGGGTATTGCGACAGCAGAAATTGCGAAGGCCGGGACAGGCGATTGGAAAAAGCTATCAACGCAGCCCACCACTGTTTCCTACACCTTTCCTACTTCACCTACTGAAACTCACTATGCTGGTCTAATAATTTCTTCGATTGGCACATTCCGGGTCAGAAGTGAGGGGAAGTTAGCAGGGACTATGTATGCCGGATCCCAATTCGATTCTTACGGTTTTCCAATTGCTCTCTTAGTTGAGAACCGTGCGATTGTTGACACCGTTCCACCTACTGTTGAGTGGAGTGTAGAGTGTGGCAACCTTATAACAGCCACTGTGCGTGATATGCCAGATGATCCCGCTCCCCGCTCGAATCTCTCAACGATCTGGCTCGACTACTCAGCAAGTTCTAACTGCCGTCTATTTGTCGACCCCTTTATTTCGAACGAAAGCCGAACAGCGACGTTCCGATTGGAGGCAATAAACCCGAGAGAGGATGGACGCGCTGTTGTGCAGATCAGAGACTGGAGTGGAAATGTGGTGTTCGACACCATTGACTACGGCAGCCCAGACCTTGCGATTGCTTCACAAGATTTTGGGATGGTTCCCTTGAATGAACAACGTGGTTCTCTCGTGAAGGTAGAGA
>JBFWSB010000199.1:0-8517 GCA_050248595.1 Kapaibacterium sp. (SeqCode) | reverse complement strand
AGAGAGTTTACTGCTCTGACTGCCCCGAAGGGGCAACCGATATGTGGCCGGGGATGAGAATCCCCGGAAAACGAAGCATTGAAATTCTAACGCCCCGAAGGGGCAGAATGAACGAGTGAAGAAGTCAAGCCTTCCGGCTCAGCCGCCCCTTCAGGGCGGAAAATTCAAAGAGTGAACGCTATCCGTGGAGTACCGCCTACGGCTTTCTCCACGGCCACACAACAATGCTCCCTCCGGGAGCGGTTCGATAACTCATTGCTTCATGCGCGAACATCGAGATGTTCAAGAGTGGAATAGTCCCCTTCACAATTTGCCCGATATATGTCATTCCTGAACTACCGACTCCACACCATAAAAATCGGAATCAGAAAATGTGCACCTCAGAGAGCAACTATCTTCCTCTTTTTGCAGTTTGAATTTTGCCTTTTGAATTCCTTCCCCCCTTGTATCCCTCATCAACAGCGGCATCCTTCAACTTGAAAGCCATCAATCCGCCGAGTAGAATCATTCCGACAGAAATCCACTGTGCCTGCGAGAGCGTTCCATATTCTGGGTTCAGCCGAATGATTTCAACCAGAAAACGCTCTGCTCCGGCGAAAATCAAGTATATCGAGAAGAGCATACCGGCAGCCATCGGACGTTTCCGAAGTTTCCAGAGAATGGCGAAGATGGCAAATGCAGCGAGCGTTTCGTAGACCGGTGTGGGGTGAACGGGAATGTCGGCTGGTGGAGTCCCCTCTCCGAAGATTCGATGCCACTCAGCAACAAGCCCTTCATTCTTCGCAGCCAGCGTTGAGACAGTGCCGTTCGGATAGGTCATTGCCCAGGGAACGTCTGTTGGGATCCCGTAGTCACCATCACCGGCAAGTTGGCAACCAATCCGCCCGATGCCGTAGGCTAAAATCAGTGAGGGAGAGGCCGCGTCAGCAACCCGAAGAAATCCAAGTTTTTGTTTGCGAACGTAGAGGAAAATAGAGAGCGTAGCCATGATGAGTCCGCCGTAGAAGGTCAGTCCGGCAGCAGAGAAGAGTTCTCCGGCAGGGTCCAGCATAAACTGATCCCAATTTTCGAAAACGCTGAAGAGCTTCGATCCGGCAACGCCTGCTACCAAGGCGATCAACGTGATTGTGCCTGCCTTCTCTGGTGGCATTCCCCTGCGACGGAATTCCCTAACCAGTAGGAGGTTTGCGACGATGAAAGCAATGCCCATCATCAGGCCGAAACTGTAAATCTTGATCGGGCCGATCTCAAAGAGTACCGGTATCACTATCTTTCCCCTTTTATTCTAACGAAGACTTTTTTCGAAGAGTTTGCACACATCGTTGGTGCTTTCCGGACAAACATACGGAAGGAGGTGGAAACGGTGGGAGAAACGAAGGATGATCTTGCAACCAGATATGACCAAGCATGAACGATAGAGAAGAATTAAGAGAGGTTCAAGGGCAGCTCGAAGAGCATATTGCCCGATATGGCTCCGTAGTAGTTGGCTTCTCTGCCGGGGTAGATTCCTCGGTTGTTTCGGTAGCTGCCAATGCAGCTCTCGGCGATAACGCATTGATTGTGACGGCGACTACGGAGACTATTATCTCGGATGATATTGAACTTGCTCGATCAATCGCCCAAACATACTCGCTGAACTATCGAGAGATTGCCTACAACGAACTGGAAGTTGAAGGCTACGCCCAAAATCCAACCAACCGCTGCTTCTACTGCAAGGATGCCCTGCACAGCAACTTGACGAAAATAGCCGAAGAGAGAGGTGGGGCTGTGATTCTCGACGGAACGAACGCCGACGATGAGGGAGACTACCGTCCGGGACGGGATGCGGCTCGCAATCATGGCGTCCGCTCTCCTCTGTTAGAGCTTGGGTTGAGTAAGGTGACGGTTCGCGCATTGGCAAAACTGTATGGTCTCTCAAACCACGACAAACCTTCAGCCCCATGCCTTTCATCCAGAGTTCCTTACGGAACGGCTATTACGCGGGAGATTCTCGACCAAATAGGAAATGCCGAAGGGCGGCTGCGCGATCTTGGCTTTCGCGAGCTTCGGGTGCGACATCACGACGACGTTGCCCGACTGGAACTTCCGCAGAGCGAATTTGCTCAAGCTGTTCTGTTGGCCGATGCAATTGACAAAGCCGTGCGCGAGGCAGGATACCGCTATGTTGCGCTGGATCTTCGTGGATTCCGCTCTGGATCGCTGAATGAGGTACTTACACAGATTGAACTACCAAGGGGATGAATCAGAAGAAGAGTATTGGTTTGGACGCAATTCTTTCCAGGTTTCAGTTGGGAGAACTTGCTCTTGAGGAAGCAGTTGCCATCATTGAGTCTGCAAATGGATTTCTGACAACAGATTCAACTACTGTCGACATCGACAGGGAGAGTCGGTGTGGGTTGCCTGAGGTGATCTATTGCGAGTCGAAGACGGCAGAGCAGATTGTTGAAGTTGCTCGCGTTCTCAGAGAGCGCGTGGGAATTGCCTTCGGCACTCGATGCTCCTCGGAGAAGAGTGCCATTGTCTGCAAGGAATTTCCTGAGGCTGACTACGATCCCCTTTCGCGCACAATTCGGATTGGTGAGCCAGCAGAGAATTGGACAGAAATTCGGACTGGGATTATTGCTGCCGGAACCAGTGATCTTCCCGTTGCCGAGGAGGCTGCCCGGACGTTGGAGACCTTCGGTGCTCCGGTGCAGCGCGTTACTGATGTAGGAGTTGCAGGTATCCACAGGCTTCTTGCACACAAGAAGACACTCGATGAAGTTGGCGTTCTGATTGTGGTTGCTGGAATGGAGGGGGCACTCCCAAGTGTGGTTGGGGGGATGACGCGACAACCTCTGATTGCCGTCCCCACAAGTGTAGGCTATGGAACAGCCCTCAACGGATTTACGCCACTTTTCGGCATGTTAACAAGCTGTGCTTCGGGCATCACCGTTGTTAATATCGACAACGGTTTTGGTGCGGGGGCAGCAGCAATGCGGATATTGAAAGCAATCGTAGAGAGTGCCTCTAAGAAGTAATGTTTCAGTTGCTTATACTCTCTTTGTTGTCGCAACAATTATTTTGTCGGAGTGGAATTTTCGATGGTCTTTTTGATTGAATGTACTGAGGTGACGAGATGATATACGTAACACGCAAAGCTCACTTTTCAGCCTCTCACAGGCTCTACAACCCTGAGTTTAGCGATCAGCAGAATCAAGAAATTTTTGATAAGTGCAACAACCCGAACGGTCACGGCCACAACTATGTTGTTGAGGTTACAGTGAAGGGAGCACCTGATCCGCAGACCGGATATGTGATCGACTTGAAGAAACTCGCCCGCATTTTGGACCAGGAAATTATCGACAAAGTCGACCACAAGCATCTGAACCACGATGTCGATTTTCTCAGAGGTATCATTCCGACTGCAGAGAACCTTGCCATTGTTTTCTGGAGTATTCTGCAACCGAGTATTCCATCCGGAGAGCTTCACAGCATTAAGGTCTTTGAATCCGACAACAACTTCGTAGAATATTATGGTGAGCCTCTCCCAATCGTCCGATACGGTCTCTTGAATCAGGAAGGAGTAGAAGTATGAGTCAGGCAGATATAGTGAAAACAGCTAATGGAGTCTTTGAAGAGGAGAGAGTAGAGGGGAGACTCGACATGAACCGAATGGAAGAATTGGTTCGGGAGAATCTTCTACTTGTGGGGGAAGATCCTGATCGGGAAGGGCTGTTGAGGACGCCACACCGCGTGGCCAAAGCGTGGGAGTTCTTGACAGAAGGGTACACCAAGGATATCGACGAAGTGTTGAACGGAGCAATCTTCGAAGAGAGGTATGACGAAATGGTGATCGTGAAGGACATCGACTTCTATAGTCTTTGCGAACACCACTGCCTACCTTTCTTTGGCAAGGCACATATCGCATATATCCCGAACGGGAAGATCGTCGGTCTCTCAAAAATTCCTCGCATTGTCGACATCTTTGCCCGACGCTTGCAAGTGCAGGAGCGAATGACCCAGCAAATTGCCGAGACGCTTCAGGAAAAACTTCAACCGCAAGGCGTTGCCGTGGTAACTGAGGCGAGCCACATGTGCATGATGATGCGTGGAGTGCAGAAACAGAATAGCGCAACCACCGCAAGCGCGATGCTCGGCGTCTTCAAGAATCAAGTTGAGACGAGAAATGAGTTTATGACCTTGATTGGATAAGAGTGTGGGGGTTGGTGAGTGTGAGAGTGTATGAGTAGGGGGCAAAAACCTTTGCCCCAGTATGATTATCACCTTCCATTATGTCCTCTCCCGCAATGGTAGGGACTGGTTTTCAGCCTGTGTGGGGTTGGTAGGGGAGAGAAAGACTTGCGTTTCTCATCTTTTCCCAGCCCGAATGCGTACCCTGAAGAGGTGCGGCTACCAACCACCATCCATAAGAAGAACTGTGTGGCTACCCTTCCTCTTTTGAACTTTGCCTTTTGAGTTTTGCCTTCTTCTTCCTCGGGATTTTCTTTGCTATTCGGTGGAACGTTCGTCGTGCATTCCATGTGCTCTGTTTGACGTGGTAGGCAACCTCAGCTCCGATTACGAAGACGAGGGCTGTGTAGTAAATCCAGAAGGCACTGGCCGCAACGAAGGCGTATGCGCCGTAGACTTGTGAGAAGGTCTTGAACTCAGCTAAATAAAATGAGAAGACCAGACGAGCAACCATCCAGAGGAGGGCACTAATCAGTGTCCCTGTCATGATGATTGTATAGCGTTGCTTCTGGTAAGGGGTGAAGCGAAAGATGACGAAGAAGAGGACGATAGCGATGACGAGGTTGAGAGTCTCCGAGACAAACCAATCGAGGTTGATGATTGGGATCGACTCAACAATCTTCTCGTTGAGCGAGGCAACAACTTGCAGCATCGGGCCGAGGAGGATCGAGATGAAGACGAGGAGACCGATGAGGAAAATCGTCATCATGTCGTACAGCTTGTAGATCAGGAAGAATTTTTCCTCACGGCAACGCATGATGTTGTTCACACCAACCCGAATTGAAGAGGCAAGTGCCGAGCTTGTCCAGAGGAGACCAAAGAAGCCGAGCGCACCTGCGATTCCTCTATTCTCAACAATCGAACTCACCTGCACCTTGATAATCTCGATAATCTGTTGCTGCTGTCCCGAAGAGATCAAGAATCTGTCGAGGTATGTATTCAATTGCTCTGCTACTGTATCCGGGTTGAGGAGGTAGCCGAGGACGAAGAGGAGAATTAGAACAGTCGGAACTAAGGCAATGGCGATGTTGAAGGCAATACCGGCAGCTAAGAGGAAGATATGGTCACCGTCGGAGCGGAGGGCGATCTGCCAGATGTTCTTCCAGAGCCAAACAAACCAATCGCGAAGGGTTCTCGCCCCCTCGGCTATCGGCTCGCCGAGAATCGAAAAGTTCGGCAGCGTTTTATCGAGTAGTTGTTTTAGCATGTCGTAATACGAAAGGGGAGTGATCTAATCCCCCCGCATACTAACAAAAACGTTCGACATCGCATTCCGCAATGTCGAACGTGTGTTCTTTCATAGGGTCGAAAGATTTTGGTTCGGAAACTTCAATCGATAATCAACGAATCTATAACTCTACTTCGTCAGATCGATAACCTTTGCCCCCTTTGGAGCTGTGAAGGAGAAACGGGAGGAGGCGATCGTCTTATTGTAGCTTGCGCTGGAGATTGTCAAGGTCATCGTTCCGAGTGTAGGACTCGTGACGGAGATTTTCTGGAACCTGTAGCTGCTCTTATCGATGTAGAGCGTTGCACTGGAAATATCTCCCACCTTGTTCGCCCCACCTGCCGAGCACTCCACAATCCAACAACTTTTTCCATTGACGGTGGCGTTCCCGTTCAGTGTTGATGTGTAGTCACCGGGGAAGGATTGCAGAATATCTTTCGGTGTAATCTGCCCACCACTTGCAGCTTTGTTCACCACCACTTGGTTCCGATCCTTGATATATGTCCAAGTCTTGGTCCCATTGCTCACGATTGTTTGCGTTGGGAGGGTTAACCGGAACTTGTTCCCAGTGGAATACTCCAACGTGCCGGAGACTGTTCCACCCGAACCACTCTGCGAGAAGTTGATTTTCGCAGAGGTCGTTTTGTTGTAAAGCTCTTTTGTTTTCTTGACGATTGCGTTGACATCATCTTCGAGAATGTGTGCTTGCAGGGCAAAGGGGAGGAGAAAAAGTGTGATAGCGATGATTATTGGTCTTCTGTACTTCATTGTTGTATCTATAGCCTTTCAGTGAATGTTGTGATTTTTGCAGCAACGCGCCTTTTGTCCTATCAAGAGGAGAAGTGTTTAACTGGAAGATCGTGATTTTATTGAGTTTGCTGATAGAGTGAACGTGGCAACAATATAACATACTCGCACAATCACCTCAGCAAATCCCCAATCAAAACTCTCCATCCACCTGCAAGCTCCATTTCCCACTAACGTTTCCCTGAATCTCTTGCAAACTTCCAGCAGAGATCATCTCCCGATCGGCATACCAAGTCTCATCGTAGCGTAAGGTGAATGCAAAACTTGGGGTTGGTTTCCAAGCTGCAAGCAGATAGAAGCGACCCCCTTCCCCAGAAAGTGCAATGTTCGCCACTCTTCCCGGAAGGTCTTGTTCAAATTCGTAGAGGCGAGCGTCACTTCCGTCAACATCAAACAAGATTATTCTGCTGCCGAAATGAAAATTCTGAAGCAACTTCCACCTGAAGTCGAGATATGTTAGAACCCCATTCTGGTCGGGTACAATCTCTGAGAACCGAACAACTTTCCCCTCTACTCGTGCCCGAAGCTCTACCGATCCTCCTCGCGGCTTCCATCGAGCTGTTGCTCTGCCACTCGCAATCGTTCGGTCGACAACCTTTCGCACTTCCCGGCCAGAAGCATCCTCGGTTAACGCCATCTCTTGATCCCCCTCTCCCCGCAAGCGTACCTCAACATCCAGTTCACGAGTGACACCATAGTTGAGGGAAGCTCCCCCTTCAGCCCCAGTTATTGGAAGCAGATTTGCCTGGTTCCCATCAGGAATTCTGTAGAGGTCGCCATAGAGGGAGAGAAAGGTTCGGGGGAAGAGCCGAGTCCGAATGCCGAGGTAGATGCCGCGCTCATTTCGAGGGTTTGCCGGAGATTCACCAAAAGCTACACCGTATGGGGAGAAGAAATCGGGATGATAAGAACGTGTCGAGAGTGTTAAATCTGCTCCCGGAAGCCGAAGCGCAGTTCCCGAAACTATGCTCACATCTCCACTCTCGTCAACGGCAAGTTCACCAAACACTCTTCCAGATGAGAAGGAGAAGTCGGCATCGAGACTTGCCAACGTCCAGTGATCTTGTAGCGGAGTATCTACACCTGAGGAGATAAGGGGGAAGCTATAGTCACCCCTTCCTAACGTTAGCCCGACTCTTCCCCCGACAAAAAATCCATCGATGTGTCCCCCAATCACTCTTTCCGACAGCGTTGCCGAACGGCGAAGTTCAGTTCGCGTTCGGCGGAGTCCATCTTCACGAATCGAGCTAACGCTATTGATAGAATCTCCGTCAACATTGAGACTTTCGACGATACTTCCATCAAGAGATCGACTCGATACAAAAGCACTTGCTGCAAGCCAGCGTGGGAGCCAATCGCCCTGATGTACTTCGATCCCTGCACCACGGAAGAAATAGCGCTCCCCTGTAGAACGGTAGCTGCGCAACCCACCGCCACTGTTATATGGATCACCTGTGGCCGAGGTTCCCTTCCTCCCGCTGAAGCTTTTCCCGAACACCAATCCTTGACCAAAACCAGCGGTGTAGTCGCCGAGGAAGAGCGTTGCGGGAGTTAACTCTGCGCGAGCGTGGAGGCTTACGAAGGAACCAAGTCGAGTCTTTACCTTCAAATCTTCCGAGTTGACCTCACTTTCGATTCTCTCGTAGTTATCGTAGGTGTAGTTGATAGTATCGGTAAAGCTGAGTGGTTCTCCCGGGTCTTTTTCAAACGTGATGCCTCCAGAGTATTCGCCGTAGCTGACTAAAATTCTGCTGAGAAGTCCTTCGGGTGATCCTGTATAGCGGGAGCCAATTACGACAGTATCAAGTATTGGAACTGAACCGGGTGATGTCTGGCCTACCAGCACTCTGTACTGATTTTCAGAATAACCACGCCGTTCCTCTACATCTCGCGATACTCTCCCTCGAAACTGAAGGTGAAGTTCTGGAGAGGGGGGAGGGGTTCCCAATATTGTCAAGGCTTTAAGTACTTGGAGAACTTCCACACTTAACCAGTTCAGGGAGGAGAAGTCGTCGAACGAATCGGGCTGCTCCTTCTTGAGAAATTCGAGAATCCGAACTGCTGTTTGGGGAGAGATGCCGGGGAGTTCCGAGAGTTCTTCGGCAGACGCTGTGTAGAGTTGAAGTGGTTCCGTTCTATATCGTTCGATGAGGTCGAGGATGCCGTCCTCGATCTCTTCTTCGCCGAGAATTTGTTCTATCAGATTGTCGAGATTGGTCTTTTCGCTCTGGCTGAGAAGTGTGTGGGGG
>JBFWSB010000198.1:0-8526 GCA_050248595.1 Kapaibacterium sp. (SeqCode) | reverse complement strand
AGTACTTCGGTCCAGCAAACGGCCACAACGTTACCCGGTTGGTTGACCTTTTCGAGTTTGCGAAGACAATCGACGGACCGGTTCTGCTACACGTGATGACTGAGAAGGGGAAGGGGTTTGCACCTGCCGAGGCAGACCAGAAGCAACGCCTTCACGCTCTTGGTGGACCAACAGATAAGATAACTGGCAAGGCAATCAAGTCGCCAAACGCACTCCCTTCTCTGCCGAAATATCAGGATGTCTTCGGCGATGCTGCCCTGCAGATTGCCAAGCAGAACCCGAAAGTTGTAGCTATCACTGCGGCGATGCCAGATGGTACAGGGCTGAATCCCTTCAAAGCAGAACTGCCCGAGCGGTTCTTCGACGTCGGTATTGCTGAGGAACATGCCGTCACCTTTGCCGCCGGCTTGGCTACCGAGGGAATCATACCGATTGTCGCTATCTACAGCACATTCCTCCAGCGTGGATTCGATCAAATTGTCCACGACTGTTCAATTCAAAATTTGCCAGTTGTGTTCGCTCTCGACCGTGCAGGACTTGCCGGAGCTGACGGTCCAACGCACCACGGGTCGCTCGACCTCAGCTATCTCCGCATCATTCAGAACATGGTAGTGATGGCTCCGAAAGATGAGGCAGAGCTGCGGGATATGCTCTACACTGCGGTGAACTACAAAGGTGGTCCGATAGCAATTCGGTATCCGCGTGGTTCAGGAGTTGGTGCGGAGATGCGGGAGGAGTTCACCGAGTTACCAATAGGGAAGGGAGAAAAAGTGCTTGAGGGGAGAGACGTTGCGATTCTCGCCATCGGCGATATGGTATCGCGTGCGGTAGAGGCTGCCGAGATTCTGTCCGAAGAGGGGATTTCTGTTGAAGTAATCAACGCCCGATTTGCCAAACCAGTCGACACTGAGTTGATCGACGAGATTGGAGAACGCTTCGACAAAGTGGTGACCTTGGAGAACAATGTTGTAGCTGGAGGGTTTGGGAGTGGAGTGCTGGAGTACGTTGCTACCCAACCATACGCACACAATCTCGACATTCTCGTTCACGGACTTCCGGCAGACACCTTCGTGCAACACGGTGACTCTGACGAGTTGTTAGGCGAACTTGATCTAATGCCAGACGGGATTGCGCGAGTTGTTCGGAGCTTTATCGGGCTTCCAGCTACCACACAACTGCTCGAAATCTAATCTTGTGTCATTCTGAACGAAGGATTGCCTGATTTGCGGAGTAGGGCTAACTTTGCGGCTCGCTTCTGGAAGCCACGGCATCCAAAGAAGTTGGCTGAACCGGTAGCTCAGTTGGCAGAGCAACAGACTTTTAATCTGTGGGTCCTGGGTTCGAATCCCAGCCGGTTCACTGAAATCCTCGAATCTGTGAAAGATTCGAGGATTTTTTTTGTTTTCAGGATAGCGTTGAGGGTAGCAAATCTTATCTTTTTTTCAGTTTGCCACCTAACCCACTCTCTACTTTCGGTACTTCATCCCAACGCGTAGTATAACAGGGAGAAATCTTCTCCCTCTTCATCTGCCAATCTTTGCGAGTTCCTGCCGATGCAAGTTGTACAGCTCAAAACTCATTCATACTGTCAGTTTTTTTTGCCGTCTGGCATTGCTATAGATGCTCAATAGCAAGTAGACTTAGAAAAAGCAGTAGAACCTTAAGGTAAAGCCACCACATTCATCGCCAAAAGGAGAAGTTGGAAAGTCAGTGACACATAAATCTGTTGTCGTGAAGAATTCTGCAATACTCCTTTTAAGTGAGTTTGTCAGAAACTGCCTGGATTCCTTGGTAGGAAACTCAAAGTCAACATTTTGGAAATGAAGACTTCCACCGGGATAGTATTCGTAGTTCACTAACAGAGTGAAGCAGTTCATGAGATTGCTTGAACAGATGGAGCATGATATCCCATCCGAATTGAACGAAGGAAAAATTCCCCTATCAGAAAAGGTTGCGTAGAAGTCTCCGCATAGTGTGGCCGAAACGGATGGGTGGCACATATACCGATAGTATGCAGTTATTTCAGTCTGCCCTCCTTCGCAAGGACATTGATTCTTGTTCTCAGTACAAGATTGTGCAGTCAAAAAGAGGAGTGATAGAACGCAAGCACGTAGAATCATGATAGAGTTCTGATTGAGGTTGAATGATCGTATGACGATAAGATAGCGATACGAGTTCCTCTTTCCCCTCAAACAGATAATGGCAACACAAAACCCTATACCTATTCACCCCCTTTACAACACATCTACTGCAACTTTATAGGTGGGATCTTCCATAATGTTCACGTCGATGATCTTGTCGGCGTTGTTGAGCAAGGCTCGGCAGTCGGCACTGAGATGCCGTAAGTGGAGGGTCTTGCCCTGTTTTAGGTAGCGTTCCGTGATTTTGTTCAGAGCTTCGATTGCCGACATGTCGGCTACTCTGCTTTCGGAGAAATCGATGATGACTTCTGGTGGGTCGTTTAACACATCAAACTTCTCGTTGAAGACGCTAACCGAGCCAAAGAACAGGGGGCCAAAAATTTCATAGTGCTTTATTCCGGCATCGTCTACGTACTTGCGTGCTCTGATCCGCGTTGCGTTGTCCCAAGCGAAGACAAGAGTTGAGATCAGGACGCCGATCAACACTGCCAGAGCTAAGTTGTGTAGGAAGACGGTAACCAGAGTTACTAATACCATGACGAGTACATCTGATTTCGGCATCTTGCTAAATGTTCGCAGACTTGCCCACTCGAATGTTCCTACCGCAACCATAATCATCAGTCCGGTGAGTGCAGCCATTGGAAGTTGCTCTATCAAACTTGATCCGAACATGATGAAGATGAGGAGCATTACGGCGGCTACGATACCGGAGAGACGGCTTCGCGCTCCGGAGGAAACATTAATCAGACTCTGCCCAATCATTGCACAACCTCCCATCCCAGAAAACAGACCTGAGAGAATGTTTGCACTTCCCTGCGCGATGCACTCCTTATTTCCCGAGCCACGTGTTTCTGTTATTTCGTCGAGAACGTTTAGTGTGAGAAGGCTTTCAATCAGGCCAACGCCAGCCATGATTGCCGCGTAGGGGAAAATCACTGTTAGCGTCTGGAACGTAAAGGGAATTTGTGGGAAGTGAAAGGGAGGAAAGCCCCCCTGAATCGATGCGATATCTCCTACTGTTCCGGTCTGAAGGTTGAAGAAGACAACAACGCCAAACACAGCCAAAATTGCTACGAGTCCGGCTGGCACTGCTTTCGTCAACTTTGGTAGCCCCCAGATGATTCCCATTGTCATTACTACGAGGCCGAGTAGTGTGTAGAGGGGGAGGCCGGTGAGCCAGTTCCCGGAAGCATCTTTGAACTGGTCGAGCTGTGCCATGAAGATAATGATGGCAAGTCCGTTCACAAATCCGAAGATTACTGGATGTGGGACAAGTCGCATGAGTTTCCCAAGCTTAAAAACTCCAGCCAAGATTTGCATTGCTCCAGCCAGAACTACAGTGGCGAAGAGATACTCCACTCCGTGCGAAACCACAAGCGAGACGACAACAACGGCAACTGCTCCGGTTGCTCCCGATATCATTCCCGGTCGCCCGCCAAACAGAGCGGTGATAAGTCCCATCACAAAGGCTGCGTAAAGTCCAGTTAGTGGAGAGACCCCAGCTATCATGGCGAAGGCAACTGCTTCGGGGATTAGTGCCAGAGCCACGGTAAGTCCTGACAGTGCCTCTGTTTTAACGTCGACGGTCTCCTTGAAACCGAACAGGTTCAAATATTTTTTCATCTCTTTTTTGAAGTAACGGCTGAACGGATACGCGACAGACGAGAATAGAGTGAGCCTCTCCCATCGGTAGAGATAGGTCAACAGCAGCTATAGAAATCAAATAGGTTGAGAGGGGAAGATTAGCTTACGGCGGAGTCTGTTCTACAAAACGGGAATAGTAAAATCGAGTGGTTGCTTTTCATAAGGGGGCAAAGGTAGGGATATGAAGGAAACGTGAGGGGAGGACTTACAACAAGTTATACGACATCAACAAGTAATTGGAGTTGCTCACTCTACACAGAGGGTGAGCAGAAAAAAAAGAACCGGACTACTCCATGTAAAGCAGTCCGGTTCTTTTTGAAGATAATTTGATGAGTCATCTCAGGGCTTTGGCACTACTATTGGTGAGGTCGCAAAATCTTCCTCTCCGGTTGCTACCGATGCTGGAACTTCGCTCATGCCGAGTTGCTTGTGCGTGTTGTTTCCCCAAACGTTTACTGCTCCGTTTTGCAGTACAGCAAATGAGTGATCCGAGCCAGCAGCGATGAAGACAGCGTTGTTCAAACCGGTTACGCGAGTTGGACCAGTGTGGAACTCCTGTCCCCCTGTGCCGAGTGTTCCCCAGTAGTTATTCCCCCAGGTCCAAACTGTGCTGTCCTTCCGGAGAGCGATAGCGTGTGCGCCACCTGCATCGATGCTATTGACGTTGTTGAGTGTGCTTACTGAGACGATGCCGTTCAGATTCGTGAAGACAAATCCAAGCTCGATATTTTTCGAGAGGTCGACTGCTTTGTACCCACGTTTCTCAACGTCGACAGCCTTGAACTTCCCAATAGATGTTCCCCCCGTTGATCCACCAAACTTAATGCCTGTAATGAATCTCTCAACAAGCTTTGCGTCGGAGTCGGCCTCGCCGTTGCCGAGCTGTCCGCTGTTGTTGGCTCCCCACGCCTTCACTGTCCCATCTTCAAGCAGAGCTAAGGAGAAGTTGCCCCCCGCTGCAATTGCCTTCACGTTCGATAGACCCTCAATCTTTTTCGGAGAGATAATTACTGGGTCAGCTCCAAAGGATGGGTCAACCTGCCCATTCCGATTGGTTCCCCAAGCCCAGACTGTTCCATCAGATTTTAGCGCGAGTGTGTGTCCGTTTCCGGCGGCAACGGCGGCGACGTTTACGATGCTTACTTTCGTCGGTTGGTCTTTGTCTACCTTGTTCCCCAACCCAAGTTCTCCGCTTCGATTATATCCCCAGGTCCAGACTGTGCCGTCGTTTTTCAAAGCAACCGAGTGGTAGTTCCCGGCGGCAACGTCGATAGCACCGACGAAGGCCGGTATCCACTTCGGTGTGTTCTGTGGGTTATCGTTCCCGAGGCCAAGCTGGCCAAAATCATTGCTCCCCCATGCTGCAATGTTGCCGGAAAGTTCAATCGCAAGTCCATGCTCTGCGCCGAGTGCAATCTCCTTTACGTGGTTCAACGACTCAACGGTTTTTGGTGTAGGGCGTGCTGTGGCTGGCGTTCCTCCGGTCCCGAGTTGTCCGTACTCGTTGTTCCCCCAGGTCCAAGCCTGTGCATCGAGTGTTGAAGCTCCGGGGAATGCTGCAATCGTCCCCATAGTTTTTCCTCCCCCTCCGCCACTAGATGGATTCTTCACCAGTGCGGCAGAGCTACCCTTCCCACCGAAGACACGGTCAGCCTTGAACGAGAGAACTGCAAGCGTCAGAGTTTTGACTGGTGCTGCCTCGAGAACCATCATCTGCGGCTTCTTCGTGAACTCCCAGACTTCACTCTCCCCCAAAGAAACGTTGTTGCTGTAGGCGGTGATGCGCCACGCATAACGCTTGTTGGTCTGCATAGTCCGGGCTGCCGTTGGATATTGGTAGACAGTCGTTGGGATATTGGTCTTCTCATAGAATGCCGGGTTCGATTGGAGTGCATCGTAGGCTGTTTGCCTTCCGAGTATCTCGGCAATGCGGAGCGTATAGGTTAGTTTGCTGCTACTTGGTGCGGGCACAGGAGGAGTCCAAGTAAAGACGGGGAGAGGTTCCTGCACCTCTGATTCATCTGATGGGGCGATCAGAATAGGAGGGGAGAGACGCTCGACGATCTGTGTGATACAGTCGCTTCCCAACTCTTCGCCAGTGGCGGCATCCCGGACGAAGACACATATCTCGTACTCACCCGAAGGAACTGTTCCAGTTCGGGTAACAATGTCCCGATATTTCGGAATCGATTGGTTGACTTTTATCGGCTCAAGTTGTGAACCTTTCACCGCGAGGCGTCCGGGAGGAAGAGTGAAAACAGTAGATTGAGCGTCGACAATCTGCCCTTCTCCCTCGCGGGTGGCAATGCCTTGCAGGTAGACTTTTATCGACTCGCCAGAATTATTGAACAACTGTACTCGCCAGAGATCGGAGACTCGCAGCTGGTTGGGTGGAGGCTGTGAAAGAATAACCGTCACACTCTGCCCGAATGCTGACCCACTGACGTAGAGAAACAGGGCGAACACAAAGAGTGCGCGTTTCGTTGGAAATGTGCGAGAGCATATCATGGCGGACTCCGTTGCTAAATCGGAATACAGTGGCGGCGTGGCTGTGCGAATGCACTTCTCAATATAGGGGAACTGAAGTCGGAATCGCAAGAAAATTTAGAGATCGTGTTGGGTAATTGTGTTTGGGAGGTAGAGGATGAAATTTTTGCCCCCGACGGCTATGGTTGTATCTTGATCCCACTTATGGTACTAACCGATCTCATCAACCAGTTCCTCCGCCATCTTCGGGTTGAGCGGGCATGTTCGGATGAGACTCTCCGAGCTTACGAAAGTGATTTGCGAAAATTCAATCTTTGGCTTCGTGAAGCACTCGGGGTTGACGATCCGCAGTTGAATCAGATTGAAGCCGCAGAGATACGGAGCTTCGTCGCCTCGCTTCACCGTGAAGGGTATGCCCGTCGGACAATCGGTCGCCGGTTAGCTGCGGTAAAATCTTTGATGAAGTTTGGTTTAGCGGAGGGAGTGTTGAAGTCGAATCCTGCCGCTCTGGTTGTTGCGCCAAAGCCAGAAAAACGGTTGCCTACGGTTTTGAGTAAGGAGGAGGCGGAGACCTTAATGGAGCTTCCCGACCTTACTACTGAATCTGGTGTTCGCGATGCGGCTCTGCTTGAACTTCTCTACGCAACGGGAATTCGACGCTCGGAGTTGTGTGGACTTCGGCTCAGGGATTTCGACCAGCACCAAGGGACGATCCGGGTGTTGGGGAAGGGGAGCAAAGAGCGGATTGTCCCGATTGGCTCTGCTGCTTCGGCAGCACTGCTGCGATATCTTCAACTTCCATCGGTCGGTGGTCGAGCTTCCAACGATCTTCTCTTCCTAAGGGATAGTGGGAAGCCACTTGATGGGAATGCTCTCTACGCAATCGTTCGACGGTATATGCGTCGTGTCACCGAGCAATCGAAGAAAAGCCCACACGTGTTGCGCCACTCCTTCGCGACTCACCTTTTGGAGAATGGCGCGGGGTTGCGGGAAGTGGCTGAAATGTTAGGACACTCCTCACTTAGCACAACACAGGTATACACACACGTGACAATCGAGCGTCTGCGAAACGCCTATGCGAGTGCCCATCCGAGAGCCGGGGGGAAAGACCAGAAGGGAGAAAAGAGATCGGAAGAGTAGAAACTGAGTGGTAAAATCCCACAACCAAACCACAGAAATTTGATGTCACGTGTTTCATTGCACTCGCCTTTTGTGAATCAACTCCGATCGACTCTCGCGGTTCTTTTTCTTGCGTTCTCTTCTCCTCTTCTTTTTGGACAGGTTGATCCAACCCACAGTGAGATTATTCAATCGTTGCTTCCTCGCGACTCTACCGAGCAGGCTGCTATCGATGCCGACTTAGATATTGTCTCGTTAGGATTTGAAGTTGTCCCCGCATCTGGTGGGGGAACGTTCTTCGACGAGTACCCCAAACTTTTCGGCACAGCCAGTTCTCTCGATCCCTACATCTCGCCAACGTTAATTGGCCGGGTTCGTCTGAACGATCACCTTCGATTCGTTGTCGGCACTTCGTATATGGGGTCAGGGTTTGAGGAGATATACGACGCATTCTACTTCCCTCCCGGGCAGAACGAGGCCGACACAGTAGTTCCGGTTGCACAGCTTTTCGAGCAGATGTCGATCTCCGCTCTCCCGATAATGATTGGGGTTCAATATTCTCCAATCCGCTCGCAGTTCACTTCATATGTAGGGGCTACTGTGGGAGCCGCGTTGGTTCGGGCTAAGTGGACGACTCTTGTGCGGACGTTCGACAACGTGCAGTTCTTTCGCCCGGAGACTAACGTCGATGATCCCGGTTTTGCCCCTGCGGTTCGACTTTTTACTGGGGTCGATTTACGTTTTGATCGATTCTTTACGAGCAAAAATGCGTTTCGAGGTATTTTCATAGAAGCGGCGTATTTCTATCTTCCCGTATCACGGGATTACTTCAGAGAAGTCCGAACTATTGGCCGCAAAGTTTTGCTTGTCCCATCAACGGATGACGCAACGCTCAATCTTGGAGGCTTCACGATCACATTCGGCGTCAATATGCAGTTGTTCCGTCTGTAGGTCGATCTCCGCACGGTCAAGTTGGGGCGGAGCATATCCTATCAAATATTTTATTCAGGTAAACAGATTAAGGAGAGAGAGGAGTATGGATGTTCAAATTACGGCTCGTCATTTTAAGGCACGCCCAGAGTTAGTGGAATTTGCTGAAGAAGCAGTTGGCCGGCTTTCGAATATCTACGACGGC
>JBFWSB010000197.1:0-8649 GCA_050248595.1 Kapaibacterium sp. (SeqCode) | reverse complement strand
GTGCAGCTTAGTGGTTGGTGGTTGATTCTTGGGTGAAGAGTTTGCGGAGGTCATTCTTGTTTGGGTGAGATATTCCCTTCTCAGTGATGATGTTAGTTATCAGTCGGGCTGGCGTTACGTCGAAGCTGTAGTTTGCCGTGGGGGAATTCTCCGGTGTGATCGTTACGCTACACATCTCTCCACCACTGATTCCACTGATTGTGCTGACCTCTTCGCCACTTCGCTCTTCAATTGGAATGTCTTTCCAGTGCTCAATCTTCCAATCAATAGTTGAAGAGGGGAGGGCAACGTAGAATGGAATGTCGTTATCCTGGGCGGCGAGTGCTTTTGTGTAGGTTCCAATCTTATTGCAGGCATCACCGTTCGACGTAAGTCTGTCGCAACCGACAATCACCATGTCGACCATACCCCGCGCCATCACGTGTCCTGCCGCGTTGTCTGGAATTACCGTGTGTGGAATGCCTGCCTCCGCAAGCTCGAATGCAGTCAGTTTTGCCCCCTGCAAGCGTGGGCGAGTTTCATCAACCCAGACGTGAAGGTCGATTCCTCGTTCGTGGGCAATGTAGATCGGCGATGTCGCCGTTCCATACTCTACGCAGGCCAAGCGTCCAGCATTGCAGTGTGTGAGGATGTTCACGTTCCCTTTACGCTGGGCAATCTCTTCAAGGATGTCGAAGCCGTGCAGTCCAATCTCTCTGCACATCTCTACATCTTCTTCGGTAATCTTTTCAGCTTCGTTGAGGAGAGCTTCCACAACGTCATCCGAGCCGTTCCTCTCTGCCACAACCTGAAGCTGTCGTTCCAACGCCCACACAAGGTTGACAGCGGTAGGTCTCGTCTCCTGAAGTCTTTTAGCTGCCTCCTCCATTTTCTCGGCGAAGTTCTCCTTCCCTTCATTCTCTCGGGCGGCAAGCCACATCCCATAGGCAGCCGTCACTCCTATCAGCGGAGCACCTCGAACAACCATATCTTGAATTGCGTGGATAGTCCCTTCTGTCGAGTTGATGAAGAGTGTTTCCACTTTTCCGGGAAGAAGTCGTTGATCGATAACGAAGATTCCCGTTCGCTCTTCGTTCAACCAGATTGATCTGCGATGATATTCCATGCACAAAGATGCCGAAAAAGTGGAAGAGCCGAAGACAAGTGTATGAGTGAGTCGGTTACTTCTTCTTTCTCTTCTTGAGCAACTTCTTGATGTCCTTGTCAATATCGTTCGGTTTGCGGTCGAACCAGCCGTGACTGGCGAAGACCTTTCCGTCGGTCTCGATCAGGCAAGCATTGTTCGGTGCTTTTCCATAGTACGACCACCACTCGTTGCATGGACTGTCGACGTAGACCGGAGCCTGAAGGCCTGTCCCCTCGATCAGGTCTGCCACCAGTTGTTTCCGCTCCCCATATGTTCGCGGCATGGGATATAGGATGCTGTCTTGCTCATTTTTCTGGCCGGGATAGACGTAGCCGAAGTAGACGCTTGTGTCGATGATCGGGTGGGCTTCAACTGTGTAGATAACGGCAATGGTAATCTTCTCACCATACTCCTGCATCAACCGGTTGATTGTGGTCACCTGCGAACGGAAGATCGGGCACGTATAACTTCCATGCACAAGGAACAGAGGCTTCCCTTCAGAAAGAACAGAGTCCAGGTTGAACGCCTTCCCTTGCAGATCGTAGAGAGTAAAATCTGGAACTGTAGTTCCCACTTTAAGACCAGACTTGTCAAATCCCTTTTGATAGCCTTCAACCACCGGAACCGGGCAGATTGGCGTACTGTCGGCTGGCAGTTCTCCTGAGCAGATGGAGGGAAGCAGTGTATCGCCACGCAATGGAAAACTGGCAATCACTGCAACGATGCCTGAGATGAGGAGCAGAAGTAGACTCTGCCGTGCAAACATTAAGTGAGTCTTCACAGGTGATCTCCTTTCGTTATATCCGATAGATGATGGTTAAATGTTCCCCGCCACAATATCTCTGAAGCCAGAGTATTCAGAAAGATACTTACCGGATCGGAAAAACCAGAACCTTCAGAGGTTATAGAGCAGGGTTTATAGGGTTACAGTGTCGGGTCATGATTCAACAAGCCCTTTGCTTAACGTTGAGTCAGAACTTGCTCATATCTCGTCCAAACACTCTTGTCTTTATCCAATCGAACAGCACTAGCACCTTATTCTTTAGGCTTACCAGGCGTGTGAGGTAGGCTGAGCGCCAGAAGAAGTAGGTGATTGCCCCACGAAGGCGCAAGTGAGCTTTTGGTACTTCGGCCAGTGCTTTGTTCTCTCCGACGTAGGCTAACATCCCAAGGTTGTTGAACTTGAATGGCTTGATCTCCTTCCCTTTCGCTATCCGATTCAACGCAGAGCCGAGATATTTTCCCGCCTGCATCGCAAGTTGTGCTGTCTGTGGAAGGGACTGACTAACGATTGTTGCACAGTCACCGAGAGCGTAAACATTGGGAGCTGAAGGAACCTGAAGGTATTCGTCCGTTATCACTCGTCCCCGATCTTTCTGAAATGGAAGACTCTGTACTAAGGGGCTTGGACTGTAGCCGGTTGACCAGAGGATAAGACCTCCCTCTTCTACTGAGCCATCGTCAAACTCTAACCGACCATCTCCTACCTGCTTCACTTTCTTGTTCATTTGCAGGTCAATCCCTTGTCGGTCGAAGTGGCGCATAGTGTAGCTTCGCAGCTCTTGGTCGAAAGCTCCTAAGATTGTGGGGAGAGCTTCGTAGAGTGTGATCTTTACCAGTCGACTCAACCCCGGATAGTTCTCCTCCATCGACTCTTCAATCAAGTCGTGGAGTTCGGCGGCGAACTCGACTCCTGTAGGACCTCCACCAACAATCATGAAGTGGAGAAGTTTTTCTCGTTCGCTCTCTGAAATGCCGGGTAGATCGGCTCGCTCCATGCAAGAGATAATCCGCTCGCGAAGATTGCGGGCGTCGACAAGTTCTTTCAGGAAGAGGGCATGTTCTTCTACGCCCGGGATACCAAACGTGTTGTTCTCAGCACCGACAGCAATCACCAGTTTATCGTAGTTGAGCGAAAAACTTGTACCTACCTCTACACCTTCACACTCAATAGTCTGAGATTCTGGGTCTATCTCTCTGCATCGAGCCGGTATAAAGTCGATCCCCTTTCGAGTCTTTCTGATTGGTTCGATAATGCTGCGGAACTCAACTGTGCCGACAGTAGTGCTGGGGAGGAGAGGAGTAAAGAGAAAATGATTTCGGGGACTAACAACAGAAACGCGGTACTCTTTCAGGTTGATCCTTTTCAGAATCATGACTGCGGCAAAGCCAGAACCAAGTATCACAAGGTGGGGTGGTTCGGTATTCCTCTCTGCTCCCATGTATCCGTTCCTTCCGTTTCGCTGAAGATGTTGTACAGACGGAACAAAAAACTACGGTAGGAAATGTTGTCAGCACGAAAAGTTCGTGTATCGAACTGCTACTTTGCTGGAACTTCGTTGAGCAATCCGTCGGTCAACACCTCTATCTCTTCCTTATCTAAGGGCGACCAGTGAGGGTGGGAGAAGTTGCCGATGCTATCGCAGGTAAAGTGAACCAGATCATACAAATCTTCTCTCCGTCCGAACTCCAATTTGGTTGGGATATGTTCGATCCAGATAAGGCGTGACCGATCGATGTTGAACGACTCGCAGATGGTTGTGGCTAACTCTTCAGTGTGGAGAGTAATCGAGGAGTAGATGGAGTCACTTAGATCAGTCGCCACTACGATAGTATTCCATCGATTTTCGATTATTCGGATTCTGCACTCAATTGTCCGTCCACCATAGGTTGGGCAGCGGTGATTGCCGTCGTGGATGATGTGAGCTTGTCTTTCTATATATGAAATCATGATCGTTCTCTTGCTGAACTAAAGTTCGGTTTGGAATAAGAATACACCTCAGTTGGAAGAATGATACGTGCTTTCTATCACCAAGGTGTAAAATCGAGTTCACCATACGGTGACAGAGGGGAGGAGTTCCAACTGAAACGTCGTGCTGATTGGGAAGGAATAGCAGACTCTCTATCCTACATTCTCCTCTCTTGCAACTGAGTTGCCGTGAAAGCAGATGGGACGAAAGGGATACTCTTCTGTTCCCTATCGTCCCATCAAGAACTAACCAGAGATTTATCTACTCTGTCTCTTCAGTCTCCACTCTGGTTGCAGTTGCCGACTCGATAATCACTGGAGTCTTTGGCTTTCCCCCTGCCCTATTAATATCCACAAGCTCGACTGCCGCAATCTCATCAACGGTTGACATATCGCGCACATATCCAAAAATTGTGTAGCTCTTCGGTAGCGAAGCATCTTTCAACATGATGAAGAACTGACTGGTGTTTGTGTTCGGTCCACGGTTTGCCATTGCCAACACTCCACGCTGATAGCCCCGCTTGTAGCTTGGCGTAGCTGGGTTTAGTTCGTCGGCAAACGAGCCACCATATATCGAACTGCCACCAGTTCCCCACTCACTTCGGAGTGTAGAATCCTTTGTCTTTGGGTCGCCAGCCTGAATAACAAACCCGGGGTGAACGCGATGGAAGAGAATGCCATCGTAGAACCCACTGTCGATTAAGCCAACAAAGTTCGCTACTGTTTTCGGCGCATCCTTTCCGTAGAGTTCGATAGTGATTGAACCGAGAGATGTGTTCAGCACAACCGTGTGGGTTACTTCCGGTTCTTCTGGCTTCTCTCCAGCCTGCTGCCCTCTGGCCTCCACCGCAAACAGTGTTAGCAACAGAGTGAGAGCAAGTCCGATTGGGTTGATACGATAGGTGGCGTTCATTATTCAATTGCTGTTTTGGGTATTTTCTTATACTCTTTGACCCTAATGTCAAGAATTTTCACTGGATTCTTTGGTGGAGCACCAACTCCTTCCTCAATTAGGTGAACAACATCCATGCCACTTCTGACGAAACCAAAGATTGTGTAGGCGTGTGGAAGTCCCGCATTCTTTGTGACGATAAAAAACTGGCTGCTGTTTGTATTTGGTCCGGCATTTGCCATTGCCAAAGCACCTTTAACATATCCTCGCTTGTAACTCGGAGCTTCAGGGTTCAATTCGTCAACAAAGCTCATTCCACCGTAAACCGATGTCCCTCCCTGTCCCCAGTATGGTTTTTGCGAAAGATCCTTGCTCTTCGGGTCGCCTCCTTGAATCACAAAGTCCTTCACAACACGGTGGAACAGAATGTCGTCGTAGACATCTTGCTTTGCTAACTCCACAAAGTTGTAGACTGTTTTCGGTGCATCTTCGCCATACAACTCCAATTCTATTTCTCCCTTGTCTGTCACAAGCACGGCAGTGTGTGTGATAACCGGCTTGTACTCGTCGGTTGCACCCGATTCAGGGGGCTTCGAACTGGAGCAGGATGTGAGAAGAATCGTTCCTGAGAGGAGGACTGCTGATAGCCCGAAGTTTGTAAATATGTTCATGTCAATAAATGTCTTCTAAGAGATGTTGCGATTGATACTCACTTGATTGTTGGTTTTTCTGAGCCTTGGTTTTCCTCTGTTACCTTTATCTGTTGGATGATCGCAGGGGTAGGAGGAAGCTCCACTGTCAATGTCTCCTCTTCTTTCGTCTGCATGTTCTTCCGCGTTACCATTGAAGTCTGCTCGATTGCTCGAACTGTCTCCATTCCAGAGAGAACTCTGCCGAAGATTGTGTAGGCATAGGGAAGGTGGCCCGCCCCCTCTTTTGATGCAACGATAAAGAACTGACTCGTCTGGGTGTTTGGTCCACCATTTGCCATTGCTAAAACTCCGGCATCGTAACCGATGCGTCCACTTGGGGATTCTGGATTGAGTTCATCGGCAAAACTACCGCCGAAGATGGACTCTCCACCGGTTCCCCACTGAGGGCGCAAGCTGGTATCCTTTGAGAAGGGATCTCCCCCCTGAATCATAAAGCCGGGGATAACCCGGTGAAATCTTGTCCCCTCATAGAAGCCCTTCTTCGCTAATCCTACAAAGTTCTCTACGGTTTTCGGTGCATCTACTCCGTAGAGTCCTAAAGTGATCTCCCCCTTGTCGGTTGCCATCACAACTGTGTGGGTGATAACAGGACCCGCCGTATCGGAGATTGCTGTTGCTCCTTCTGTATTCTCGTTAGCTGGAGCCAATTGGCCAACGGAGTCACCATTGATCTCTCCGGTTTTCCCACTCTCTTTCTCGCATCCGAGAGCAAAGCTGAGAGCAAAGAGAAGAATCCAGCCCGAAACATATCGTGTGATGTTCTGCATAACCTTCGTGTCTGTGTGGCTATCAATCAGTTTTTTACGAATGCAAAGGTGCAAGTATAAGAGAAAACGAAAAAATAGGCGAATGAGGTAGAGTGTATGAGTTCGTGGGTGTGAGAGTGTATGAGTTTTGAGTTGAGAGTTGGTACCACAATACCAGCGTTTTTATGCTCCGCAACCCACAATTCGAAATCCGCAATCAAATTTTTTTCCTACTCAATTTTTGCATTGTGCGCCCTTTGTAGAGAGAAGATATTGCTGAGGCTTACCACAGGTGCTCCCTTACGGCTCCAACCACTTTAGCAGAATAGCAACAAGTATTCCGCCTCCCAACAGACATCGGTAGAAAACAAACACCCGCGTAGTGCGGGTGCGGAGATAGCGGATTAGAAGTGCGATGCAGAGATAGCCACTAACTCCGGCCACGACAGTTGCCACAATCAGAGCGGCAATGCCGGATGAGTCGAGGTGCTTCACTGCCTCAAAAATTTCCAGAACTCCGCTTGCTCCGATAGCGGGAATTGAGAGGAGAAAACTAAAGCGGGCGGCAGCCTCACGTTTGAGACCGAGAAACATTCCGGCAGTAATTGTCGTGCCGGAGCGTGAGGAACCTGGGATCAGAGCCAACACTTGTGCCAAACCAACCCAGAGCGCATCGCTCATTGTTGTCTGGTTGATCTCCCGCTCGAACTTCCCCTTCCGTTCAGCGATTTCCAAAATGATGCCGAGGACGAACAGACTGGAACCGATGACGATCAGATTTTTTGTGAAAGCTCCCTCAATGAAATCTTTGGCCAGCATTCCAATCAGCGCAATTGGAATTGTACCGAAGATGATATACCACCCCATGCGTGCGTTGGCCGACTGTTCGCGCAACGGCTTGCGCCCGATGTTCTCACGAACAAAATCTCGTGTGATAGCGATCAGATCGCGTCGGAAGTATGCAAGTACTGCGGCAAGGGTTCCAAGCTGCACTACAGCGATGAACGCTGTCCAGCTTTCGGGAGATTCAATCACCCCCAAGGCACGCCCGGCAAGCGTCATGTGGGCCGTAGAACTGATTGGCAGAAATTCGCTTAACCCCTGCACAATGCCGATGAGAATCGCTTCCAGTAAAGACATAAAAAATTGACCGTCGGAATAGATCGGAATAAGAAAGAAGCGGCAAAGATAGCAACCACAACGATAATTATCTGGAGATACCCTTCACCGAGCATCAAACCGTATCGTTCAACTAACCCAGGAATAGACTTATGAAGTACTGCCTGAAATCCCTTCTTGCAACTGCTCCCTTCGTGATTGGCACAATCTACCCACACACCACAGTGGCTCAGCAAGTTCAACATCCCTTCGAATTTCTTGCTCCTCTACCTAATGCGCAGTTCGTTCCTCCAACAACGTCGGTGATTCTCCGACCGGGGAAGAAGATTACGATAGAGCGGCACGAGCTTGTTGAGAGGATTCACGCTACGGGAAGTATCAGTGGAAAGCATTCCGGACATCTGGTAATTGCCGACGACGGGGAGACAATAATCTTCACACCGGATGAACCTTTCGTTGCTTCGGAACATGTGGTTGTATACGTAGGGGAGGGGATACAGGTCGTTGATGGCGATGCGTCATCGTCACTCTGTTATGGATTCCAAATCTCTGATTCAAAAGAATTGGTTGACTACTACACAATGAGTCAAGCACAGATTGAAGAGGAGCTCAAAGGAGTGCCAAGCGTTCAACGAGCCGACGTGCAATCTTCGGAAAGCAAGAACTTCCAGCACCATATTTCCAGCACAGGACTAAGAGAATTCTTACCTGGAGACTATCCGTGGTATCAATCGACCCAACATCAAGAAACGGGGGAGGGGCATCTGTTCGTTGCTCCGTTCCGTGGTTTTGGGGCTAATCAAGTTGGGATGCCTTATGCTTTGATTCTCGACAATCAAGGGAATCCTCTCTTCTACCGGCGCGTTGTTGGTGGTGCTTTCGATTTCAAAGTACAGCCTAAAGGAACGTTAACCTACTTCGATAATACGCAAGCGTCGCAGGCATACATAGAAATCGATGCAACCTACAAGAAGATCGATGAGTGGACGATGAAGAACGGATATGGAACAGATATCCATGGCCTTCAATTGCTTGCAAACGGCCACGCACTTATTACGAGCTATGATTTTCAGCGAGTGGATATGAGCCAGTATGTAGATGGGGGGAAGACCGATGCAATCGTGATTGGATACATAGTGCAGGAGCAGGATCCGTCGCACAACGTTCTATTCGAGTGGAGAAGTTGGGATCACTTCAAGTTTACTGATGCGACAGATGACATTGATCTAACTGCTGGTGAGATAGATTATGTTCACGGAAATGCAGTTGAGTTGGACAGAGATGGGAATGTCATGATCTCAAGT
>JBFWSB010000196.1:0-8660 GCA_050248595.1 Kapaibacterium sp. (SeqCode) | reverse complement strand
ATAGTCTATGAGTGAATGAGTTCGTGAGTGTGAGAGTGGAGGAGACAGAACGTGAAGTGTGCTCTTCTTCTCTGTCTGATATCTTAGAAGCCTCTTTGGTGGTTCTACACTCATACACTCACATACTCTCTCACACTGGTATTCCCCGCCGGGTTCACCACTATAGTTATAGTATATGAGTGAATGAGTTCGTGAGTGTGAGAGTGGAGGAGACAGAACGTGAAGTGTGCTCTTCTTCTCTGTCTGATATCTTAGAAGCCTCTTTGGTGGTTCTACACTCATACACTCTCCCACCCATACACTCACATACTCTCTCACACCGGTATCCCCCGCCGGGTCCACCACTCGGCGAGTTTTTCGTGGAGGAGAAAGATGATGATGGCAAGTGTGAGTCCGGCCATCAGATCTACAACGTAGTGGTAGCGGAGGTAGACTGTAGAGATGACGATGCTGACTCCGCCGATAGTCATCAACCAACGCCAACGGGTGCGGAGTCGCCACGCCATCAGGATGCCGAGAATCGAGAGGAGGGTGTGGCCGCTCGGCATACAGTCACGATTGACAAACTCGTATGGATCATCCATCTCTGGCTGAATGTTGTTCCCAGCATTAATCAAGTCGCGGAACGGTTCGGTGAGGACAAGACCGGGAAGTTCACGGTCGATGGAGTGAAAGTCGTGTACTTCAAACCGCGGCCCGATTGCTGGCATAGCGAAGTAGCAAAGGTAGCTTAGGTAAAAAGCGAAGAGGAGTGTCATCGCGTAGAGTCTAAACGCTGGCATCCGGTTCTGACGGTAGAGGCTGACTGCTGGAACTACCAGAAGTAGCTGGAAGAAGTTATACCAGATCTGAAAGTATTCGGTTAAGATTGGGTGGGCGAACCGATATATCCATTCGGTTGGGTTTACGCCGAAGATTGCGTGATCCCAGGCAGCAAGTGTAGCATCAAAGTTTCCGGGGTTGACCAATGGAATGTAGTTGTGAATCTGGGAGTACATCATGTAGCCAACCGGCAGGATGTAGAACGACCGGAAGAGGAGAGCGATGCGCGACCCCGTTTGGTCGTACCAGACGCAGCAGGCAATGATCGTTACCCCAACCAAGATGTTTACTTGCAGCAGACCAAACGAACTCCGTACCTCGGTGATAAAGATGATGTCGAGAAGTGTGTAGAGGGATAGCATCCCGAGCGACATCCAGTCGGTACTCCAGAGAGAGTTGCGAATTGCCTCGAACGTTGTCTCTGTCCGTTTCTCACCCTGCTGCACCCGCGCTCGCATCCGCGAATACGCGGGCGAACTGGATGTATTCTTCGGGCGCAAGTTCCTCAGCCCGGCGTTGCGGATCGATCTCCGCCCTCCTGAAGATTTCTGTTCGCTCATCTCGATTTGGGATCAATTCCGTGAGGGCATTCTGTAATGTCTTCCGCCGCTTGCTGAACGCCCCTCGCACAAGCTGTTGGTGTTCCCGTTCAATTCCAGTCAATTCCGTACGCTCCCGCACCTTTAAGGCAACCACTGTCGAAGTCACCTTCGGACGTGGAAAAAAGCAACTCGGTGGAACGTTAAAGAGCCGTTTTGGCTCGGTCCACGTCTGAATCGCTACCGAGAGGATGCCGTAATCTTTTGTTCGTGGGGATGCCGTTAACCGCTCGGCGACCTCTCGCTGCATCATCAGCGTGGTATCGGAGATAACCCTCCGATGGTCGATTAGGTGGAAGAGAATGGGTGCAGTAATGTAGTAGGGAATATTCCCAATCACTCGCAGCTTCTCCACTCCCTTATCTGCGGCAATACGGCTCAGGTCTGTTTTCAGAATGTCGTTCCGAATGACTTCTACATCACTCCCAAAACGTTTTTCTATCAGATCTGCCGCCTCCCGGTCAATCTCTACAGCAACAACATCACAACCGAACTTCAGGAGATTTGTGGTTAACGCTCCCTCTCCCGGTCCGATTTCCACCACGACTTCTCCCTCTGATGGCTCAAACAATCGAACGATCTTTTCAGCAATATTCGAATCAACAAGAAAGTTCTGACCAAGCGATTTTTTTGGAGCTATGTGCTGCATGGGCGTGAATATAGGGGAATTCAAAAGGGTAAAGGCAAAATTCAAAATGCAAAATTTACAAGGGGAGGAGAGGTTGAAGGGGGTGAATTGTTTCCCTATGCACTTCTTCCTTCCCATCGGCACTGTCTACGGAGACTCCCAACTACTAACAAAATCTCTTTCTATGTGTTTGAACCTTCGGCAAACCAATCAAACATGTTGAAAAGTTACCCGTCATGGCGACGGCTTATTTTCAGGCACAGGGATAACTGGGTAGAATAACAGGAATAGATATGACCAATCGGATACGAATCTCGCTCACACTTATCGTTTGCGGGATCACTTTTCAACTTGCAAGTATAGAATATCTTCACGCACAATTACCACGACTCTTAGTGAACTCTGACGATGCCGTAGAGGCCAAAGAGGTTGTCAGTTCCTTCTTTGAGTATGGAATGAGCCTTGCCAGAATTGACTCCAGCCGAGCCAAAGACTACGCAATCGACTGGTTTGAAGAGTATCTGCGGAAACATGCTGGTGAAACCTTCTGGCCAATTCCCCACCGCTATGAAGTTGAAGAAGTCTACTCCATTCGCTCCAACGACTCCCTCCTGATGGTGACATCGCGTGCTTGGCCTGACTCTGTCCCGTTTGTCGGCACGGTAAGTGTGGATTGGATATGGTTCCTCCGGAAGAATCCCGAGAACCATTGGCGTATCTACAGTCTTCGCCGCACTCAAGGTCTCTACGAGGCAATGCAGGCACTTCGTCTAATCGACACAACAACAGCCTATCCGAACTCGTTGCGGGACGACATTGCGTTGGAAAAGTCAACTATCTTGTTGAGCAACGAGCAAATTCGTGGTCTGTTCCCACTGCTACGTTCTCACCTTGAAGAGCTTGTCAATCGTGTCCGTGGCCATGATTCTATTCAGTTTGTGGGGCGTGAAGGAGACCGAGTGAACCAGTTCAACCGGTACTACATCAACTGGGGAATGGCGTCGCATAATATTCCAGATGAGGCAGTAGAAGAGTTCTTGGTTGGTGCTACCGAAGAGCAAAAAGAGCAGATGAAGAAGTTACTACAGGCAGCCGAGAGACAGCGATATCAAGGTGAGGTGACGTTGCGTAAGTGGGAACGTGAGGCAGGTATCCCAGCCACTATTCTCGACGATATTGCTGTGTTGATGAAGAAGGGGCGTATCCAGTTCATGAATACTCAACTTCCGTGGGAGGATGCCGTTTTGTTAACAATGGCTGGATCGGCCGACCATGCTATCGGCCTAATCTTCTCTCCCCACGGGGGAGTTCCACTCGTCTCACCGGAAGAATATTTTTACTTAGAAGACCTCGGTGCTGGTTGGTGGATCTTCAGGTCATCGAGGTAACCAGATAAGTGATCGAGTAAAGGTGAACATCTTGCCTCTAAGTCCTGAAGACTTGGTATTTTCATTCTGATGTTGGGAACGTTGAGGATATCTCTCTATGTTCTCTCCTCTGATACTATAATCACGCAGAAGGGAAATCTACATGCAGTCTTTAATGAACACTCGTCGCTTTACGCTTACTACACTTACATCGTTGCTCCTGTTTCTCCCACTCACTGTTTCGTTGCGTGCGCAGATCGACACAACAGAGAGAGTTCCCGGCACAACAGTAGGAAGTGATTTCTACAATAACACCTACTTTGCAATTGGTCTTCACGCCAGTCTCCTCTCTGGTTCGGGATTAGCTGGCAGAGTCTCCTTCCCGAAAGGTTTTGCCGTGCAGACTACGGCCTTTATCATTTCACTTGGTGGGATCACACACTTCAACGTTGGGGGCGAAGGGCAGTATGCCTTTACGCAAGGAGATGGAGGGAGGCTGTATGGTTTGGTAGGGGGAGGCTACTACCTTTCAACTTCAGAGGACACAGCAAAGAGTGGAAATAGAATTAAGAGTCCTGTGCATCTCGGCTTAGGTGTTGGGTACGAGTGGTTTACCTCGCGGAACTTTGCTCTCGATCTCTCCGGAGCCTTCACATGGTTTATCGCCGAAAAGAAAGTTGCTCCCCTCCCATCATTTGGATTTCACTACTACTTCCGTTGAGATCTTTTCTTGCCACTCTCTTTCGGGGAAGGTTCTGGCTCCTCCTCACCTTTGAGTGGATCGATGCGGACAACCCGCGCACCTTTGGTGATGGTAGTTGCTCGCTTCGTGATGTAGGGTGTCGGTTCTGCTGGACTCCACCGTCGAGGGTTTGGGAGGACGGCAGCCAGCAGGGCTGCCTGCCTGGGAGTTAGTTCGCGCGCCGATACGCTAAAGTATTCTTGTGCAGCCGCCTCGACGCCGTAGATGCCATCTCCCCACTCGATCATGTTGATGTAGACTTCTAAGATGCGCTTCTTCCCCCAGAGAAATTCAATCAGGTAGGTGAACCAGGTCTCCAATCCTTTCCGCAAGTAATTTCGACCTTGCCAGAGGAAGACATTGCGAGCACACTGCATGGTGATGGTACTTGCCCCCCGCACTTTCTCCCCCTTATGCTTCTCGTTATACTTCTGTGCAGCCTCTACCGCTTTCCAATCAATACCACCGTGGTCGAAGAACCGTGCATCTTCTGCTGCGATGATGCTCTTTAGCAAGTCTGGATCCACTTCGTCAATACTAATCCACTCCTTACTGACCCCGACAACTTTTCCGCTTCCGAGTCCTTCAAGGGGGCGAATCAGCATCAGGGGAGTGATTGGAGGGTCGACAAAGCGGTAAATCAGCGTGAGCGTGATCGAGCCGATCACAAAGGTTGCGGCTACACGGAAGAGAATGCGGAAGATTTTACGGAAGAGCCGACCGAGAATAGCTCCGTCCGACGGGAGCTTTCGTCCCCCCTTTCCCGGTTCTCCTTCAGCTAACAACCCAAGGTGTTCGGCTGTTGCTTTTCGTCCACGTGAACCTCTTTTGCTTGAGCGTTGTGCCATCTTTTACCGAGTTCGGTTCGGAGGAATCGACAACTTTCCCGATATTGAGCCGGAATATACCGCCTCTGGCAAAATTTCGCCTCTATTTCGACTTTTGCCCCGGCAGAATCTGCCCCGAAGGCGTAACTATTCAGATTTTACGGGTTTTTCATCAATTGATAATCGTACACTACCAATAATACCGGACAATACCATGACATTACAGATCACATTACGGCGATCTTTCCCTCTACTTCTCTTCTTGGTACTCTCCACCGCAGCAATGGGGCAGTCTGTTTCTCCCTTTGTGCTTGGGTCTGCTGGCGGTTCAACCACTGTTGGCGATATCACCATCATGTGGACAGTTGGAGAGTTTGCGGTATCAACACTTACCAACGGGGAGAGTGTGATAACGCAGGGATTTCATCAGCCATCCGATAAGACAACGAGTGTTCCCTCGGTGGTGAGCACACTCCCAACCGTTTCAGTTCGACCCAATCCTGTTGCCGACGAGCTGTTTATCGATTTGCCAGAATCTTCAAGAAGTGGAGTTCAAGTAGAGCTGATTGATATGCTCGGCCAACAAGTTCTTGTCGGCTCAAGTGAATCGGGAGACGCTTCAGTGCGCCTCGACGTTAGCACAATTCCTTCCGGAGTCTATGCAGTTCGATTGACTCTCGGTGAGGAAATCCAGAACGGAATGATTACGATTCGCCGTTAGTTGAATAGCAGGTGAGAAGAGAGAGCAGAGAGCGAAAGGGACTGAACGGCAGTTCCTTTTCTCGTGTGAAGAGAAAACAATAATAGATCATAAAGACCAAAGGAGAAGACATCCAATGATTGCACGCAGACTACTTGCCTTTACGGCATTTACCCTGCTGACTGTTGCCACTGCTTCGGCGCAGCAGATACCTCAAGGATTTAACTACCAAGGAATAGCCCGCGATGATGCTGGCGCGGTAGTGGCAAGCCAGACGATAAGCTTACGACTTAGCATTATAAACGGAGCTACCAGCACGGCTGAGTATGTAGAAACCCACCAGGTTACCACAAACGGATTCGGTCTCTTCACTCTACAAGTGGGGGAGGGAACTCGGGTTAGTGGTTCGTTCAACGGAGTAACCTGGGCTGCAGGAAACAAGCTGATGAAAGTTGAAGCCGATCTCGGCGCGGGATTTGTTGACCTCGGCGCGTCACAGTTACAGAGCGTTCCCTACGCACTTGTTGCCGGTAGTCTTGCCGGACCACTGAACGTAGCGATCAACGATCTTAGTGATGTTAATGCTGGCACTCCCACAACCGGAAATGTTCTGAAGTGGAATGGAACTCGCTGGATTGCCGACGATGATATTGCCGGGTTTGAACTTCCATTTGCTGACAGTGCTTCAACCACGGCGTTGACACCACTTTTACTTCTTCATCAAGAAGGAGATGGTGAGGCAATACGGTTAGAGGGGGGGAATGGACTTTCGACAACAAATCTCTTAACGCTCGATAATCAGGGACAGGGGAGAACACTCTCAGCAACTTTGCACGGGAGAAAAGGTGTTGCCGGTGCATTCACTATCGACAACGCAAATAATACCGATCCAGTTATTCAGAGCGTTACCAGTGGTGTAGGAAATGCTGGAAACTTTGCTATCAATAACCTGTTTAGCGACAGCGCGGCAGTTCGCGCTTCAACTACGGGAACAGGAGCCGGTGTTCACGGGGAATCTTCGGGGAATGGTAGAGCTTACGGTGTCTACGGTTTAGCCACAGGAGAATGTGTACCTGACCTCAGCGGACTTCGTTCTATCTGTCCAGCAGGTGTGTATGGTCGGGCTATTTACGGCCCAGGTGTCTACGGCTACAGTTCAGATATTGGCCCGGGCGTTCAAGCCTACAGCCAGAATGGTTATGCCTTTGTTGGTCTTGGACCGACGGCAAACCCTGGTTTCACTGCAATGCGCTTTCACGTAACGAATGCAGGGAAGACATATGCTGAGGGAGACTTCTACACGCCACAGTCATTCGCTTCCAGTCGGAACGGGTTGGCAACACTGGTTGCACCGGGTGATACCGGTATTGCACCGGGTGACGTTCTGGTTGTGAGTGCAGCCGGTAATATCGTAGAGAGCACAGATACAAATATGACAACGGTCGTTGGTGTTAGCATTGCAAATGCTGCTTTCATTGCCGGACATCTTCTGGATGACGACGGCAACTCGACGAGAACAAACGAGATTGGCGTAGCCACCTCTGGCTTTGTGACGATTAACGTTACTATCGAGAACGGAGCGATTGCACCGGGAGATTTGCTGGTAAGCTCTTCAACTCGTGGCCACGCAATGAAGGCTCCCGCAGGTGCAGCGCAGGGGACAATCATCGCAAAGGCAGTTCAAAGCTTCACCGGTCCAACCGAAGGATCAATCAAAGCAGTTGTAATGCTGCGGTAGTTCTTTAAGCCAAAAGTGATTGTGAAAGAAGAAAAGCCGGAGTCGACATCCCAGTCGGCTCCGGCCTTTGCTATCTTCCCGTTCTACCATGTTTGCTAACTGGGTGGAATCACGAACATGGCAGGCTCTTCTCCTTCCCTTCCTTCTTTTGAATCTTGCATTGATAATTTTGAATGTCTCCCTCGGGGAAGGTTCAATCCCTCGCCTTCAGGCGAAGGCTTTAGTAAGTGCCAGTGGAGGTATAAGTTGCATTGATGGAACACTCCCAGAAGCCCTCAGCCAGCTCTATGAAATGTCACTACTCAAGACAGAGTAGTAGAGAAGAGAATTTCACGATAGTTTCTGAATCATCTTCATCTGAAGACGTGTTTCTAACTCACCGACTTCAAGTCGGTGGTTGTTCGGTTCTTAAAACTCTAATTGTCAACGCGCTCTAAGAAGCCATGAATATTAAGAAACGCGTTTGTATAGTCTTACTCACCACAATAGGAGTCGCATTCCTCAATACGACTCCTATTATAGCGCAAACATTTGAGTTGAATGTTGTCGATACAATTCAGGGGTATCAAACCGGTACAATTCGTGGGTATGACATAGCCTGTGCAGATTCAGAACATTGTGCCTACGTGGGGAAAATCGATAGCTTTTCTGTGATTGCAAGTTTCATTCGTTCTACGACAGACGGAGGAACAACTTGGAGAACTGTCTGGACAGATTCCTTTACTGTTACTAATCAGCGTCTCTTAATGCCAAATCGAATTGCTCACCCTACTCCTTCTCTGATTATTATGGTCGCTGACGGGGGCTACGTTTTTCGTTCGACCAATGGTGGTGAATCTTGGAGAGAAGAGCGGCTCTTTACAGAATCGATTTCTCTGCGTAGTTTGGAAATGTTTGATGGAGAGAAAGGAGTAGTGATAGCCGGTTCCAGCAGAATTTTCCAAACAATCGATTCTGGCAGTAGTTGGCAACCGGTCGCTCTTCCTGACTCATTACTCTCTTATAGCTATGATTATGCTATCCCATTAACTCCCCGAAAACTGCTTATACGAATAGCAAAGCCGGGTGATGTGAGAGTAGTGTTAACCGAAAACGAAGGGGACAACTGGCGTGTGGTTACTGGGCCATGGGCAGCAGCAAGGATGAGTTTTGTCGATTCGCTGTATGGATGGGCTGGAGGAAATGAACTCGATAGCGGCAGTCTATTTGTGGGCAAAGATGTGATTGTTCAAACAAC
>JBFWSB010000195.1:0-8709 GCA_050248595.1 Kapaibacterium sp. (SeqCode) | reverse complement strand
GACGATGTACAACCACTCTACTTCTGTTGTCGATCACTATTCCGGCACTATTAAGTATTGGCTGCTCTTCTTCGAAAGTTCAAATCAGCCGCTACATGACCTCGTTCCCCGACCCTGATTTTCTCGGGAAGAACTACAACCAACTTGCTGTCTACTACAATTCTTCTTCTCTCTACGAACGCCAGTATGTCGAGACCTGTTTAGTTGAGCAGCTTCGCGAACGAGGAGTTACTGCCCTGCCAAGTAGTACGATCATCCCCCCTACGCGCCAGTGGGATTCAGCAAGAATTCACGAAGCAATGGTCAACGCAAGAATCGACGGGTATCTCCATATCGTTGAGATAGAACGATCTGTTGACTCGACGTGGGTTCCGGTCGAAGAAATCTCTCAAACAAAAAAAGAGGGAGAAGAGAAGAAAGTACCAGGTAAGAAATCGAACGAAGAGAAACAAGATACCGTCATCCGATATACAGAGGTAGAGACAACAACAACTTCAACTCGAGGAGGGTATTGGCAGACAAGTCTCTGGAGAGGCTTTCGCGTCGAGTTGATTGATCTCCCCTCCAACAGAATCGCCTGGCTTGGAACAACAGGATTCTGGGGAAACATTGACTATGGTGGAGCGAAGGCAAGCGAACGAATTGCCGGACAACTCGGTATCGATGGAATGATTCTCACGCGGTCGAAGCATCATTAGAACCTTCACCAAGCTCCAATAAAATTCCTGCAATAAACAGCCCGGAAGCGAACGTCGTCCGGGCTGTTTGTTCTGAAGCGTTCCGTATCTTTCAACCATTATCTGGTATTACGTTAGTCTGACTTCGTTGGACTGACATTAATAGTGGGGAATCAACCGGCAGTCGAGGAAATGGTAGTTGAGAATCCTGGTCTCCCCCTTTCACACTAAATCAATCACAAGATCTATTGCGCCGCCTGATTGGCGGCATGGTGCTATGGCAGAACTATCGAAAGCATACCAACCAGCAGAGGCAGAAAGCAAATGGTATACCTACTGGTATGCCCACAAACTCTACGATGCAGAGGCTGAGAAGATCGGGGCATCGGGAAAGAAAGCATTTACTGTCGTTATACCTCCGCCAAACGTTACCGGAATGCTGACGTTAGGACATGTGCTGAACAATACGATTCAAGATCTCTACATCCGCTGGAAACGAATGAGTGGGTTTGAAGCCTGCTGGATTCCTGGAACTGACCACGCAGGGATTGCAACACAAACAAAAGTTGTGGCCGCACTCGCAGAAGAAGGAATCAGCTTCCGAGATATGGGGCGCGAAAAATTTGTTGATCGTGTGTGGGAGTGGCGCGAAGAATATGGAGGCATTATCCTGAAGCAGCTCCGCGCCCTCGGCGTCTCGGTTGACTGGCGCAGAGAACGCTTCACCATGGATGAAGGTTTGAACGAGGCCGTTAAGGAGGTCTTCGTTCGGCTCTTCGATAAAGGATATATCTACCGAGGAAAGAAAATTGTGAACTGGTCTCCCGCCGCGCAGACCACACTCTCCGATGAAGAGGTGCTCCACAAGGAGGTTCAGGATAAGCTCTATACTGTCCGCTACAAGCTGGTGGATGGTGAGGACTACATCGCAATCTCAACAGCACGACCTGAGACGATCCCCGGCGACGTTGCAATTGCAGTTAACGAAAACGACGAACGCTATAGGAATTGGATCGGCAAGAAGGTGATTGTTCCAATTGGAGGAGAGGAAATTCCAATTATAGCCGACGAACATGCCGACCCAGAGTTCGGCACTGGTGCGGTGAAGATAACGCCAGCACACGACCCGAACGATTACGAGGTTGGTCTGCGCCACAACCTGCCGATGCCAAACACGATCAACCCAGATGGGACGATGAACGAGTTGGCTGGGCCACTTGCTGGACTGGACAGATTTGTTGCGCGGAAGAAAGCAGCAGCGATTCTGGAGGAGGCTGGAGCAATTGTGAAGGTTGAGGAGTACGTTCACTCGGTTGGGTTCTCCGAGCGTGGTGGTGAACAGATTGAGCCTTACCTCTCCGATCAATGGTTTGTCCGGATGGATGAGTTGGCGGCTCCAGCTATCGAAGCTGTCGAGAAGGAGTTGATAACATTTTCGCCAGAACATTGGGTGAAGACCTACATGCACTGGATGAAGAATATTCGCGATTGGCCAATTTCACGCCAACTCTGGTGGGGACATCGCCTTCCAGTATACTATACCGAAGAGGGGGAGTACACCGCCGCTCGAAGTGAGGAGGAAGCCCGGCAAAAACTTGGGCTTGCAGAGGAGACTCCCCTTCGTCAAGATGAAGATGTGCTCGACACATGGTTCAGTTCTTGGCTCTGGCCCTTCAGCGTACACGGCTGGGGGAGCAGTGAAAAGAACGAGACTGACCTGAGGGCTTTCTATCCAACCGACCTGTTAGTTACCGGACCCGATATTATCTTCTTCTGGGTGGCGCGAATGATTATGGCTGGTTTGGAGTTCATGCAAGGGGAGCCAAATGCCGACGGCAACCCTCGTGCTACAATGGAAGAACTGATTCCCTTCCGTCACGTCTACTTCACTTCGATTATTCGTGATGAAGGAGGACGAAAACTCTCTAAATCACTCGGCAACTCTCCCGATCCGCTGAAGGTAATTGCCGACTACGGAGCTGACGCTCTCCGCTTCACCATCATCTACCTTGCGCCAACCGGACAGGATATTCGATTCAGTGAGAGTGCTTGCGAGATTGGGCGAAACTTTGCGAACAAGATATGGAATGCCGGACGCTTCCTGATGATGAAGGGGGATGAAGCAAATATCGATCGAAGTGGAACCGAACATTCCCTTCCCTCCAGTCTCAGCGAACTCACTCCAGTCTCCGACTCTGATCGATGGATACTGAGCCGCTTCCACTCTGCTTTGCAAGATATTGAACGGAACCTGAGTGACTACCGTATCAACGACTACTCAAAACGGATTTACGAATTCGTCTGGAATAACTTTTGTGATTGGTATCTGGAACAGATGAAGGCCGAGTTGCAGGGACGAAGCGAGGAAGAGACAACCCAGATTCTCCGTTTTGCTCTCGGACTGTACGATCAGATTCTCAGGATGCTCCACCCTATCATGCCCTTCGTCACAGAAGAGATTTGGCAAACCTTGTCGCGACGTGAGGATGGTAGGTCGATCTCTACCACCAGCTTCCCACTTGCTGACGAGACTCTTATCTCAAAGAGCATTGAACAAGAGTTCAACCTTATGCAGGAATCTGTTGAAGCAATTCGCCGGATGCGAAGTGAGGCGGAAGTTCCTCCCTCACGAGAGATTAGTGTTTCGATAGCGGCAGAGAGTGAGGAGAGCTTCCACGTATATAACCGAACATCTACGCTGCTACAGCGTCTCGGGCGCATCGGCAACTTGAGAGTGGAGACTTCACTGGAAAAGCCGGGGCTTTCAAAAACGGAGGTTGTGCAGCGGAACGAAATCCACGTTCACTTGGAGGGATTGATCGACGTTGAGAAAGAGCGACTAAAAACAGAGAAAGAGATTGAGCGACTTAAGGGGATGATTACCGGAACAGAGAAAAAGCTCTCCAACGAAAAGTTTGTGGCGAACGCTCCAGAAGATGTTGTCGGGAAAGAACGAGAGAAACTGGAGAACTTCAAAGAGACACTCACGAAGCTTGAGGAAACACTCCTACAATACTAAGTAAGCAGAACTGAACGAAGACGAATGATAGGAAGAAGAGACCGCCGTACCTCTACTTAGCGGCTTTGCGCCTTTGCGTGATACCTTGAAAAAATGAATTCCAAATAGATTAGGAAAACAACTATGAAATCATCAATCCTCTACATAACCTTTGCACTCCTTGCGCTCGGCACGTTTATTGGTTGTAGTGAAGATACACCAACGAACAACGACGACGATCCGAAGGACTCAACATCGGTTCCTGCCGACTATAGTTTTAAGATGACCGTTAACGATGCTCCGTGGGAAGCCGACACCGCAATCTTGCAGGATCCGATTCTTCCGAACGGTTTTGCGAAGGAGCTTGTAGCCTGGAAGAAGCCAGAAGGACAGGCGGAAAGGATCACGATCTTCTTGACAAGTACCAACCCTGGCACATATCCTATCTCATCAGATGCAAATACTACATCAGTAAGCTTTATCGCAGATAACAACCCACCGGGAGCCTTTGACCCCGACCCAACACCGGCAACCGAAGGGTCACTTGTAATTGTGGAATCAACTTCAGAATATATTTCGGGAACCTTCAGTTTCAAGGGGACAAGTACGTTCAACAGCAAAACGTACGAAGGGAAGACAGGAGCATTTAAAGTTCGCGTGGCGAAATAGTGTTGGGTGAAGACTAAGCGATCTGCATTCAATACTTTTGCCACCTTAGACACGATAATCTGCTAAGTTCGTCACAGCCTCACACCAAGCATTAGATCAGCAACATCAAACTGAACGTAAAGATGATACTCCTTCGCATGTTCGCATATCTACTTCCCATTCTCTTCTGCTGCTCTATCGCCTGTGCTCAGGAGAACGACAGGAATCTTAGCAATGGAATCTCAGCAGTTATCGATACGGTTCACACAACAGCGGGAAGCGACTTCGTTGTGGAACGAACCGAAGGAGTTGACCCACGATACGAGACTGTGATAAAGAGACTTGTGAAAGATGGGTGGGACGAAGCTTACGTCCGGGAAATTTTTTCCGACTCTCGAACAGTCTACATTCCAAAGATGGTTGCCGTGAAGCCGAGGAAGAAAGTTGACCAAAGCAATTGGTATACCTGGGTGAATACCGAAGAGTCATCGAAGGCATGTATCGCCTTCATAAAACGACACGACAGTCTACTTAATGCCGTTGAGAAGCAGTATGGCGTCGACAAGGAGACAATTGCCGCGTTGCTCCGGTGCGAAACAAAACATGGGACAGTAACTGGTGACTACCACGTGTTGAGCGTCTACGCGTCGATGACTTTGATGAGTGAAGCCTGGGCAATCTCGGACAACTCGAAGAACGCCCGAGAGATTATGAAAGAGGGGGGGAAGACAAACAAGCAGATCAACGATGAGATTGCTTGGATTAAGAGCCGTTCGAAGAAACGTGGAGACTGGGCATATAAGGAACTTGACCACCTCCTGAAAATTCATAAGGCTGGGAAGTGGGATGTGCGCGATCTCTACGGCTCGTGGGCTGGAGCATTCGGCTGGGCGCAGTTTCTCCCCTCCTCCTACCGCCGTTTAGCTGCAGACGGCAACGGTGACGGAAAGATCGACCTCTACAGCCCATCGGATGCTATCCACTCAGTTGCGAACTATCTCAGCAAAGGGGGGTATCGTTCAGGGAATGCCGATAAGATTAAGAAGGCACTGAAGAGTTATAACCCCTCATCAGCTTACGCAAATTCTATCTACGCTCTTTCGGTTCGCGTACAAAAGGATATGGCTCAACAGTAGTCGAAGAGAAGTTCTCAAAAGAACTGGATAATCTCAACAATACCATGTCCAAGTATTTTACTACAACTCTGCTCTCTCTCTGCATTGGGCTATGGTTGCTCATTACCGGTTGCAGTCGAATCTATCTGCCGGGAGGGTTTGATATGACTCCCACAGCTACGATGCCCCTCTCCACCGAGGAATCCCGAGCGCACTTGGCAATCGCAGTCAACTACAGTGGTGGATTTAACGCAAACGAGTCAAACGGCGTAACGGAACTCTCCTATACACTCGGCGATGGAGGTGGGTGGTATCGCTTTGCCGCCAAAGGGTTTCTCTACGGTGGGACTTATGGCATCGATGGAACCTACCGTAATCTGAGTGGATCGCAACCTTACTTCGGGCTTGGTGGCATTGGCGACGCAAATGTTGGGCTACCTCTCGGAGCAGTAACGCTCGGCATTGGAGGCACGTTAGGGGTTGGGACAGAATTTGGTCCATATACCGAAATCTACCTTGACTCTAATAGAATAGGAGTCTGGCCATTAGCAGGAGCCTACTATTTTATGACTGTCAGCCCAAACGAGAAGTCGCAGTTTGGTTTGCAATTCGGGGTTGGAATTCCGGGAGCAATCTATCTGGCTGGGAATTATTTTTATGATCGGTGGGGTGGAACCATCGGTATCGGCGCGGGAGAAGATGACAATAATGGGAGCGCGCCTGATTTAGGAAGATTTTCGCTTGGTCTCTCCTATCGTGTGCGGTAACTTTTCAGTTTCAAATACCGTCTTTGTAGCTATGGCAACCTTCAACATGTTTAGACTATGAAATTGAGAGCCTCCGCAGGAAGAGTGTGGACCTTGTGTATATCATCAGTTCTCATACTTTCTCCACTCCCTTTGGCTCAGAATCTGCTTGCTCAGGAGCCAACTATGGCTGAGTTGGAATGGGGTCTTGTAGGTAATGGTGATGGTAATGGTAACAGTGACACCAATGCCAAGTACCTGCGATACACCGATCCACTCAGTCACGAACCGATGCCTTTCGACGTACTTCACTATGACGCAACGCTTGATCTAACGGCAGCTCCACAGAAATCAATGAGCGGGGTTTGTACAATCACGTTACTCTGGAAACCGACCGAGTTTCCCCTCTTTACCTTTCACCTCCGCGACCTCACAATTGACTCAGCCTTCTATGAAGGAACGAGAGTTTCACCAGAGACAGTTGGAACACCCCAAGAGGCACCCTATCGCCACCTGATTGCTCCTCCCTCTACTCCCTCAGCAGGAGATACTGCCACCATCACCATCTACTACAGCGGCACAATGACCGACGAGTTTGGTTCAGGCCGTTGGGGTGGAGTTTCGTCAAGCAACGGTGTTCTCTACGCAATGGGGGTCGGCTTTCAGAATAACTATGTTTCGACAACACAGCATTGGCTCCCTTGCTACGATCACCCCTCCGACAAAGCAACATTCACCGGTAGATTTCTGGTAAAACCAGGAATGACCGTTGCATCGAATGGATTGCTGGTTGAGAAGAGTGAGGAGGCGGATGGAAATATCCTCTACGTCTGGAATCACACTCACCCGGCAGCCACCTACCTTCTCACATTCGCCGTTGCACAATATGCCGAACTGAACGTAGGAACGGAAGAGTTACCGATGCTTCTGTACGCACTCCCGAACGATACAGTCTCTACAAAAAAGACCTTCGCTCTCCTTCCCCGCATGGTGAAAGCGTATGCTGAAAGATTCGTTCCCTACCCTTTCGAGAAGGTTGGATACGTTAACACACCACAGGGAGCTATGGAACACCAGACGATGGTCTCCTATCCAACATCCTTAGCACGCCGTGCAGACTCTCTCGACTTAGTTGTGCCACATGAACTGGCTCACCAATGGTTCGGTGACCTTGTCTCCCCAATTGATTTTCGCCACGCTTGGCTCAACGAAAGTTTCGCCACGTTCTGCGAATCGCTTTGGTTGGAAGAACTCTACGACTTTGATGGCTATCTTGCCGCACAGGAGGCGAAGCTCAACAGCTATCTCCAACAAGTGGCTCCACGCGAAGGGGCACTTCCCTTGTTCGATTTTTCGCGCGAAGCTCCCTCATCAAATTATCCCGTGACGATCTACGACAAAGGGGCTGTTGTTGTCGGGATGCTCCGATTTGAACTTGGGGAGAGTAGGTTTTTCACTGCAATGCAAACCTACCTACAACGCTTCGCGTACGGAACAACTGAGACGGATAGTCTACTTGCAGTCTGCGAAGAAATAGGTGGAACAGAGTACGATTGGTTCTTCGACCAATGGGTAAGGCGTGCAGGGTGGCCGATCTTTCAAGTTAATGTTTCCAATACAACGGAAGCAAATCAACTGCAAATTCATATTGAACAGGTGCAGCCAACGGAGTATGGAGAGTACTGGAATGTACCACTCGAATTCAGTTTTATTACACCGAGTGGAATCATCCACAGACTGTTCCGTGTGGATAGCATGGAGCAGACCTTCACGGTAACCATTCCATCGGTTTTGGATGTACTCGTTAATCAAGGGGAACTGATTCGGACACTTGCACAGTTTGATATGCAGGTTACTTTAAGTGCGGATGCAGAGAACCGATCTGAAGATATTCACTTTCGCATTGCCCCAAATTCTGATTTAGGCTTGGGAGAAATCGTTATCGAACGAGTAGGGACACCCTCATCGAAGCCGACAACGCTTCACGTATATGATCCCTCCGGACGTTTGGCACTTTCAAGAACAATTGACAATTTTCCATTTATACTTGATACAAGCACGTTTTTCTCTGGACAGTATATCGTTCATCTGTCACAAGGGGAGAATCGGCAAACATTCTCGGTACTTATTCAACACTGACAATGAACGCATTGGAACTGGCTGCCTGTATTGATCACACTGCTCTAAACCCTGAGACGACAGAACGAGACATCAAAAGAATTTGTGCCGAAGCTGCTGAGCATGGCTTCGCCTCGGTCTGTGTGATGCCTTGGTACGTTCTAACCGCACGCGAAGCATTAGCTGAGTATAGTGCCGACATTGTTGTCTGCACTGTGGTTGGTTTTCCGAATGGTGCTCACCTCAGCGAAGTCAAGCAACTTGAAGCCCGTTGTGCTTTGGACGATGGCGCTTTAGAACTTGACATGATGATGAACTTGAGTGCCTTCAAGTCTGGGAGGCGGGATGAAGTACAAAAAGATATCGAGGCAATTGTTGATATTGCCCACGAACGTGATGCACTTCTA
>JBFWSB010000194.1:0-8720 GCA_050248595.1 Kapaibacterium sp. (SeqCode) | reverse complement strand
ACGACATTCCAATTGGCAAATCGAATCCAACAAGTTCAGACGGGGTATGGTATCTCACGCCATTTGTTGAGGGGCATTGGTTAGTCGACCAAGTAGACAATCAAGATGTGCTTGGAGATGCGTGGAACACCGTTGCTCTTCGTGGAGGAGTACAGCTTAAATATCAGTTTGGGAAAAAGTCGCGATCGTCAGACCCTCACGATTCTACTGACCTTGAACTTCTGGTTCGTACCCCTCCTGAGAGTAACCCACAGTTTCAGGAATTTTTGCCTCTGTTGAATTACCTCTTCTTTCCAGAAGGGGAGACCTCTTTTTCAGAGAAATACAAGCAGATAAATGCTGAGGTAGCGAAGACCTTTAAGGAAGATCAACTCTTTGAATCTGTTCCAACAACTGGTGCAGAGTCTTCACTCCCCTCCTCTCGCGTACAACGCCAACTGAGTGTCTACTACAACCTGCTCAATATCATTGGTAGCCGTCTGCGAGATAATCCATCGGCAACAATTGCTCTTACGGGTGCAGGGGCAACGAACGCCGAAGGGAAAGAGATGGCAAAGAGTGTGAAAGCCTATCTAACCTCTACCTTCGGTATTGACCCAGATCGTATCGGAGTGAAGGGACAGACAAAACCTCCCCACATCTCGGGAACGCGCTCAACTCCAACTGAAGATCAACGCCTTGTACAAGAAGAGAATAATCGCGTTGAAATCTCAACAAATGACATGTCGTTGTTAAAACCAGTAGAGCTTCACACCTCACAGGAGGGTTCAACAGACAACAATGATGTCACGCTGCAACTTGTCTCATCGGGCATCCCCATACGTGAATGGAATCTGAATATCCGTGGAAACGATAACAGCTATCGGCAGGATTATGGACCACTCTATAAGGAGACAACGCGGGTGAACGCTGCTTCTATTCTGGAGAATCAGAGTGATGGGAGCTACACAGCTACCGCCGTTGCATTTACAGAAGATGGGGAGCAGCATATTCGAACGAAAGATTTTGTCTTGTCCCAAAAGAGTGCGGCCACAAAAACTGCAACGGGGTACTCAATTCTTTTCGGATACGATAATGCTGAATTAGTTCCTCCGTACGAAGACCTCTTGCGAACGGAAGTTGCCTCAGATATCCCCAACGGATCAACTGTCCAGATTTACGGCTACACCGATGCTATTGGGAATGAACATCACAACTCAGAACTATCAGTTAAGCGTGCCTCGAAAGTCAAAGAGATTTTAGCTGAAGAACTCAAGAAGAAGAATAGTCGCGTCACATTTGTCACCGATGGGTTTGGTGAGATGGAAAACGTTCCGTTCAACAACACGAGTGCCGAAGAACGCCACTACAATCGTACCGTGATGATTCAGATTATTCCCGAGTCGTAGGTTGTGGGTGAGGTCTCTTTTCTTGAGATCGAAAGGTTGGAGTAATCGGAAGGAACAAAGGAAAGGGAGCGTTGGTCAGCAGCCCCTCTCCCCACTGAAGGCATTCAGAACATACTTTCAGTTCTGTGGCTACCGATATTGAATCGGATCATCAACGCCAGCGTTTCTAAACCCACGCAACCGGAGCGCACAACTGTCGCACTCTCCGCAGGCAAGGTCTTCGCTTCTGTAGCAAGACCAAGTTAGGTGGAGTGGTGCGTTCAGCTCTACTCCTTTCTGCACAATCTCAGCTTTGCTCATCTTGATTACGGGAGTTGCAATCTTGATCTCTGTCTCTGGACGTGTCCCCAAGTCAATTGTCCGCTCAAACGCATCGAAGAACTCTCTCCGGCAATCGGGATAGCCACTTGAATCTTCCTCAACTGCACCGATAGCAATCAGGTCGGCACTAATCATTTCCCCCCAACTTGCTGCAATGGCAAGGATGTTCGCGTTTCGGAAGGGGACGTAACTCGTAGGTATCTCTTTCGACTCAAGGTTTGCCGGTGAGACTTCGATGTGGGTGTCGGTAAGGCTCGATCCACCAATTGCCGCAAGGTGGCCAATGTTCGCAACAAGGCGTCGCACCCCCTTGAAATAGTCAGCCTGCGCGTGAAAGCAACTCAACTCCTTTCCTTCCGTTCGCTGACCGTAGTTGGTGTGGAGCAGGTTTAGCTCGTATCCTTCCGAGGCAAGAATGGCAGCGGTGACGCAACTGTCCATCCCTCCACTCAGGAGAACGATTGCTGATTTCGGATTGTGGATTGTGGATTGCGGGTTATTCATCTGTGGAGCTTCGCTTCTTCTATGCAAGGCTTCTCAACCTTCTCGTTTCGTTCCTACGTTAACCTTTGCCTCGGCATAGGTTCGGTCGGTTTCATGGAGCCGAACGGCAATCGTCTCAAGGTTCTGATATTCTTTCAGCCGTTCAACAACTTGGCGGAGCATCCACCCAGCAATGTTTTCAGCCGTTGAGGGGAAAGAGACGACAACGCGCTTCATGTTGTGAGCTTCGAGGAAGGCGAGCATTTCGCTATCTGACTCATCGCAGAGAAAAGCGTGATCTACCTGCTCGACGATAGGATCGACAATGGCTCGAATATCAAAGTAGTCGATCACCATTCCGTTCTCATCGAGTTGACCTGTCACAACCACGCGCATCCGATAGGAGTGCCCGTGAACATTCCGGCATCCCCCCTCGTGAAAGGGAAGCCGATGTCCCATCTCCCAACGGAACTCTTTCGCAATTTCCATTATTGTATTTTTCATCATTGGCTTCCGTTCAATTACAAGCCCGGGCGCAGGCTGAAGACCTGCGGCTACCTTTACTCATACACTCTCACACCCACGAACTCATACACTCTCCTCTCTATGAACTCTCCTCGCAACTGGCAGGAGCAAAAGTTTTTGCTCCCTACGACTCTACACACTCCCATACTCATACACTCTCCTCTCTACAAACTCTCAACTCTACGAACTCACTCCGTGCTCAACAGTGATAATCGAATGCAGTCCTCCTCGCGTTGAGAACTGGCCGATCACTTTCATATATCTCGGCTTCACCGCCTTCACCAAGTCATCTAAAATCTGATTGGTGACCGCTTCGTAGAATATTCCTTTGTCCCGAAAATCGAGATAATAGTACTTCAGCGACTTCAACTCCACGCAGAGTGCATCTGGTATATACTCCAGAGTAATCGTACCGAAGTCGGGCAATCCGGTTTTCGGACAGACCGAAGTAAACTCCGGGTTCACGTGTGTGATTGTATAGTCCCGCTCAGGACGTGGATTATCGAAAACTTCAAGTTCTACCATTGTGATATATATGCGTTGCTATTGTGATTCTTTGAAGAGAGACAAGATAACTCCTTCTTTCAGGAGAGGTTCTTTCACCATGTCACACGACCAAGCATAGATCGGCTCCTGACACTCTCACTCCCCTCGTCAGTCGACAAGTTCAAACAATCTCCTTCCCTTCGGAGAGCCGTTGGGCAGCCTTGAGAATCACGCGAGGGTAGAAGTCATGCTCTAAATGCAATACTCGCTCTGCGAGAGATTCTGCTGTGTCATCCGCGAGGACTGGAACGCGTTCTTGAGCGACAATGGCTCCTGTATCGTACTCCTCGTCGACCAAGTGAACGGTAACACCACTCTCCTCTCTACCCGCCTCAATTACTGCTCGATGAACGTTCATCCCGTACATCCCCTGCCCACCAAAGTCGGGAAGGAGTGCTGGGTGAACGTTCAGGATACGCCCTCGATACAAGGCAACAACGCCGGGGGGAAGCATTCGCATATATCCTGCCAGAACGATAAGGTCGATACGATATGAGCTGAGAAGTGCTTGCAACTCACGATCATACTTCTCCTCATCGTTAGGGAACATTTTCGGTGAGATTCGACAGGTTGGAATACTGTTTGCCTCTGCATACTCGAATGCTCCCGGCTTCGGGTTATTGCTGACGCAGAGAGCAATCTGTGCAGGAGGGTTTGGCATCTGACTCAGTTTTCGGTGAACTGCTTGGAAGTTTGATCCTCTCCCTGAGGCAAAGACAGCAATGTTAATCATATCTGATAATTCGACAGAAATGTTGTTGTGATGATAGGTCACCCGGCAAACATACGAACCAAAAAAGAAAGCCTCTCCGGAAGTTTCCGGAGAGGCTTTCTCGCATTTAAACAAGTCAGTTCGACTTAGCGAATCACTGTCATCTTGCGTGACTGTGTGAAGCCGTTGCCGATCAGCTTGTAGACGTATGTGCCATTTGCAACGCGAGCACCGTTGTCGTCGGTAAGATCCCAATCGACGCTTGTACCTGCGCCACTTCTGGCGTCTGCTGTCATCGTGCGAACTACGTTTCCGTAAACGTCGCAGATCTCGATCTTCACTGAACCGCTCTCAGCAACTACGAAAGGAATCGTGGTGTAAGCTGATGCTGGGTTCGGTGTGTTCTGCTGCAGAACGTTAGCAAGCGTACCGGTTGTTGCGCTGTTGATGCGCGCCTCGCGGATCGAGCTATAGCTCTGAGTTCCATCAAGATCTTCCTGACGGAGACGGTACTGATAGGTCACGTTGCTTGTGACGTCCTTGTCGACGTAGCTGTAGTCGCGAGCCTGATTGCTCGTTCCTGCACCCTCGACGAAGGTCATGTCTGCCCAGTTCTGATCGCCGTCAACACGACGCTCGACTGTAAAGCCGCGGTTGTTCAACTCAGTAGCGGTCTGCCAATCGAGGCGGATAGCACTGGTCAAAGCTGTTGCACGGAAGTCAGCCAATTCAACTGGCAGAACTTCGCACGACGAGCTGCTCTTGTAGTCGAAGAACGGACGAATCATCGGAACCCACGATCCACGCTGATAGGTGAAGAATCCAGCTGGATTCAATCCTCTCCAATCAAGGTGTGGATATCCTGGGTTGCCAATCGACGTAAGCATCGGGTTCCACGTCTCGGACTCAACTGTCGTCTCGTACCAGAAACGGTTTTGACGCATTTCTGGATGTCCAGCGATGTTGAAGTCGCCTGCTCCCTGACCAGCATCATCACGAATCGTGATAACCTGACCTTGACGATAAGAGTTACCACCAAGCTCAAGACCTGTCTGGCCAAGCTGTGCAACCGTTACGAAGTAGATACCTGGATCAGCGATGTATGCTGTGTCCAGTTCGTAGATCACGTACTCATCGAAGTAGAACGGTCCTGGATTTAACGTCCGGGAATCGGCTGGGCGTCCTTCACCACGACGTGCGTAACGGCGTGTGGAGTTGACCAGACCAAGGTTCGCGTTGTTCGAAACCTTCTGTGGCGGAGCGTTGACACTGGAAGCAGATGGCTGCTTGTAGATCGAGTAGAGAACTGCGTCTGGTGACGAGTTCGCCGATCCATACAGTGCCTGGAATCCACGAATCGTGTCACGGGTTAAGATCCGGAACTGCATTGCAAACGTTCCCGAGATGCTACCACCAAGTGGTCCGTAAGGCTGTGCGCCGTTTGGATCTGGGAATGGTGCAACAAGGTTCAGACCCTTGCCCGGTGTGCCGGAAACCTGTGCCGCATCATTGCTGATAGTGCCACGGTCATCGACGAAGTCATAAGCGAATGTTGCACCAAGACGAAGTTTGAAGTCTGTCCAAGTGTTGTCGTTCGCATTGTACGAATCATAGCCCTGTGGCAGAATCTGTGCAGTAATCCGATAGTTTGTAACTGTACCAGTTGTATCGGTAGATGCATCGATGTCAGCACCACACTCCTGTGCGTTCCACGATGGGAACTGCTCGATCTGGTCTTCACCTGCTCCAAGCGAGATAATTGTCTTGTAGCGATAGTAGTTATAGAAACCAGGTGTCGGTGGCGTGTCGCGATTCTCGACTGTGAGTGCAACGCCGAAAGCAGTTGCAGCCGTGGTTCCGTTGTTCGAAACCTTTACAGCCATTGGAATTGCGCGTGCCTGCGATGCAGGTGCCTCTGTATATGGCCAATCAACCTCAATACCAGTAACCTCAACTTCTGGTTTGTCTGGAATCGAGACGATAACGTTGTCCACGTAGAATGGATCTTCGTCATCCGCTGGCGGTCCAACCGGATTCTTGTGGCTCTGCGAAATTACGCGGAGACGGAAACGGAAGTACTTCGCAATGTCGAGATCAGTCGTCCAACGCGTTGGAATCGGTACAACACCTCTACGGAAGAGGAAGTCCTTTCCACCGTCGAACTCATCAATGATGATATTGCCAGCGGTATCCTGACCACCACCACCACCGAAGACTGCCCAACGTGGTGTAGCAACATTGCCCCAGAACGTCTCAGCAGGAATTGATCCCTCAGTGCTGAGGAAGTCCACTTCACTCCAACGGCGAGCGTTTGTGATGTTGTTGATCTTCTGCTCGTCATTGCTCGGCTCTGCAAACTCAACCAACAAGATGTCTGGAATCTGGAAGAAACCGGTCTTCAATGTGTTGTAGACAGCCTGCTCAGGACCAAGACGAAGAGCATCACTCCAACCGCGCGGATATTCCTGACGGCCAGCACGCTCGTAAGAGATAAGGATAGTTGGTGTTCCAGGAACTCCACCTGCCAAGTTGATTGGGAACGAAATAAGTGTGTCGCCACCAAGCAATCCTGGAATGTCCGAGTTATAGAACGCACCACCAATGTCACGACGGTCGAGCTTTGCAACTGGTGAGTTCAGTCCACGTGCTCCAACGCTGCGGCTCCGTGGTGGAGGCGGGTTGTACGTGTTTACGTCACCATCCACAACCTCAGCACCAATCGAAACCCAGTTGGTTACGTCTGGCACAACGCCATCTTCTGAAACGCTGTAGTTATCGAATGTTGTGATGTATGGAAGCTCAACACGGCGAATACCGAAGATGGTAACACCTGTTGTATCGTCGAACGGCCAACGATCACCGTAGACCAATCCCGATGGATTGCGGTCTGTCGCGATAATCTCTGCACGGAAACGACCAACGTTTCTTACAACGGTTGGAACTGGTGCAAATGGATCGAAGATGATCGTGTCAATGTTCGGACGAGCAGTATTTGTGTTCTGCTGTCCAGCAACATTCTCGATTGGATAAAGATTGCGTGTCGTCGATGACTTCTGGTAAACCGGAGGTCTGGTCGTAAAGACAAGGTCACGGATACGGAAGACAACGTTGAACTGAATTGGCTGCGGTGTAATGTTTACCGGGCCAACATTGCTCGATACGTTTTCAACGATACCGACTGGACGAATGGCTCCAAGAATTGGATGCCCAAGAAGCAACTCATAGTTATTTGCTGCTAAACGTCTGTCAAGTGGTTCAAATTCTTCTGGATTCGTTGCTTTCGGACGCTGGAAGGAAACTTCCAACACTCGCACAACGTTCTTCCACTGCTTAAACTGGATTGCCAATGCAGTGTGTGGCGTACCGTTCGGATCACCATTCACAAAAACCGCGCCACCAAAACCATTCTCTCCTTGTGTGTAGGAGTGCATGTAGTTGGTGTACTCACGATTGTGGCTCTGGATACCAATCGCTGCGTTAGCACGGAACATTGCCGTAGCTGGAATCTGGAAGATGCCCTGCTCAGGATCAATGAAAACTCCGTCGAAGCGGCTATAGTTGAACTGTACTGAGCTGTCGCGGCGATCGAGTACAACTTGGAAGTTGGTACGGATCTGTCGCTTGTCAACACGGTGCCGGTGGTTAACAACCGGAACGTTCTTGATCTCACCATCTGCACCACCAGTCATGGAAGCGCGAACGTAGTAGATTACCAGCTTGTTTGAGTTATCTGCACGACGCCAGTAAACCCGTCCGTAATCGTCTGGGTTGCCGTCGTCAGGATTAACCTGCGAAAGTTCCAGATCGTCCCACATCGGTGCGAGAACTGCACGAAGTGAGTTCTTCGGGAACGGTGTATTCTTCGGATCCAGAATACCGGCTGTTGGCGACGTGTTGTCGTTGTTCAGCGCAACGTACTGATATCCATAATCATCCGGTACTGGATCAGTAGCCGGGTTACCACTACGTGCACGTGTGTCCTCGCTGAATTGGTCGTAACCAACGCGATTCCCTTGCAAGTCATAGACATAGCGACGATTGCTCAACGCAATCAAAGCGTTTGTCGAGACATAGAAGCTGTCGTACTTGATACCGTAGTAGTAGAACGGGAACCCAATAGCAATAGGACCGGCAAACGCGTCGTTTGTCGAGTCGGTCATTCTATTAGGATTGCGGAAATACTCGTGGCCGAACTGAGTCTCGGTAACGCCCTGGTTAGGACCAGAGGCAATACGCCGCCACGAAGAAGGGTCAGCTGTCGTATCGAGGAACGAGTACGAAGGCTGCCATGGTTGTCCAGATGCCGGTGCGTCGTTGTCAGTCACATAGTACCCTGTAGCAAGCGGTGCCTTTGCAATTGGCCCCCCTGGATACGAGGATGGACTAACACTGCGACGGAGCGTCTCCGGATCGTCTTGCTCTTTTTCGCCATCTCCCCCCCCAGCAAATGCTGGGATGGTCATCGACGCAAAAAGAGCAACGTAGAGAAGTACAAACAATCTTCTCATTGGTTCACTCCTTGTGTTTGTGATGGATGTGGAATTATTTCTTCCGAAGGGAATTTTATCATTGTTGTGCTGTACAAAAACTGTATCCAAAATCTACCCACGATACGATTCCGTCCAATTTACGAGAAACAAGAATTTCTATACAAACATTCAGACAAAAATCTTTCTCCTTCCCCCTCTCTTCAGTCTTGCACGCCTACCTAACACATCTTCCCAGTTTTTGTTAGCGGGATTCCA
>JBFWSB010000193.1:0-8741 GCA_050248595.1 Kapaibacterium sp. (SeqCode) | reverse complement strand
TCGTCGACATACTCAAACTGAAGATTTCCCGGAATACGTACTAGCCCAACACCTTCGATCAAGTAGGGGAGTGCCTCAACCAAGCGTCCAGTATCCTTATATGTTTTCAGAGATGAACCAACAGGATCGGCGGCAATTACTTTGATATCACGATTCTTTTCCTACAAGAACCGGGCGTTCCCCGTTGCAGTTCCTCCAGTTCCAAGTCCGCAAATAAAGTGGGTGATTTTTCCCTCGGTCTGCTCCCACATTTCCGGAGCGGTTCCATAGTAGTGGGCATCAGGATTTGCTGGGTTGTCGTACTGGTTGAACATGATTGCGTTCGGGATTTCCGAAGCTAAGCGGAGCGCGGTGTTGTAGTAGTATTCTGGAGAGCTTGGCTTAGCAGCCGATGAGACAACCAGAATATCGGCTCCAAGTGCCTTCAAGTAGCGGACGCGCTCTACAGAAGCTTTGTCGGTCATCACGAAGAGGCAGCGGTATCCCTTTTGGATCGCAGCCAAGCAAATTCCGATTCCGGTATTTCCGCTGGTTGGCTCTACAATCAAACCTCCCGGTTTGATCTTCCCCTCGCGCTCAGCATTTTCCAGCATTCTGATGCCAATCCTATCCTTAACAGATCCCCCCGGATTCTGCGATTCGAGCTTTGCCAGCACGATCCCCTTTGTCTCCCCGATCACATTTTTCAGCCTGATAAGTGGCGTATTCCCAATCAAATCGATTATCGACTCTACGTACTGCATGAAATTCTCTGTCGTGAAAAGTTGATGTTTTGTCAATCGCCAGAAAAGTAGTGATAGTTAGGGTTTTTGAATGTAGGAGGTTGTGTGGCTGCGCTCCGTTCAGGGTGGCAAAGGTTAGTCGGAATTTCTAACGCTTAATACCTACCGTAAATTGAATTGGCGGAGCATTGATAGGATCGAGATGGTTAACGAGTAGTCAACAAGCTATCTTGAATATCGACCACAAATGACAACTTCCGAAGATCGAACTGAATAGATAAAGTGCCCCGGAGGGGCAGAATAAATGAGCAGAGATGCCAAGTCATCCGGCTCAGCCGCCCCTCCAGGGCGGACGATGTACATAGTGAACGCTCTCCGTGGGGTGCAGCCTTAGGGCTTTCCCCACGGCGACATAGCAAAGCTCCCTCCGGGAGCAGCTCGATGGTTGCTGGTTTCTACCGTGAAGATTACAGATGTTCAAGTTGAGAGAACTACAATGTCAGTTCTACATCGAAGAGAGTCCACTACTCTAACTGCCCCGAAGGGGCTACCGTTGTGTGGCCGGGGATGACAATCCCCGGAAATGAAGTATTAGAACAACTCACGCCCCGAAGGGGCAGAATGGACGAGTGGAGATGTCAAGCCATCCGGCTCAGCCACCACTTCAGGGTGGGAAATCCAAAGAGCGAATCATTCCGTGGGGTGCAGCCTGTGGCTTTCTCCACTGCCACGCAGCAAAGCTCACTTCGGGAGCGACTCGAGGTTGGTGGCAGATCAAGAGAAAAGTTGATCTAAGGAGGTAGCCAACGATTTCGCGAAAGCGACCACAGCCCATTGAGAGTGAGGCATCAAAGGGACTTGTGGTTTTTCATTCGCATTTACTGCACGTATCGCTCCAATCTTGACTTCTCAAACACCCCCCTAAATCGCGGGAACATTCATACTTTCTCACTTCAATGATTAACACCGTAAGTTGATGATTCCAGAAACAGCAAGGCGATTTGGAGCTGAGGTCGCCGAACGTATTCTCGATTGGTATAGTCGCGAAGGGCGTCTCTTCCCGTGGAGAAGAGTTGTTGGGGAGAGTGATGGTAGAGGGAGACCACTGCACGATCCATATCTGATTCTTCTCTCCGAAATCATGTTGCAGCAGACACAAGCTGCTCGGGTTGTGGAGAAATTGCCGGAATTCCTCGACACCTTCCCGAATGTAGAAAAGCTGGCGCGCGCCAGTAAAGCCGACCTTCTCAGGGCTTGGCAGGGGATGGGATATAACAGCCGTGCTCTACGGTTGAAGGCTGCGGCTGAGGTCATTGTCGACAACTTCAACGGAGAGTTCCCACGTGATTTCAAGCAATTGCGCTCTCTTCCCGGAATTGGTCGATATACAGCAAGTGCAATTCTCTGCTTTGCTTTTGGTGAAGAACTTCCAGTAGTTGATGTGAACATTGCCCGAGTTCTCTCACGAATTTTCTTCAAGTGCTATACCCCGCCGCAACGCTTCCGGGAGGATGACCTGTACGATCTCGACGCCACTCTCATTCCGAGTGAAGAAAGCTATCGGTGGCATCAGGCACTAATGGATTTCGGGGCGGTCGTCTGCACTGCACGCTCCCCATCTTGCTCAAGCTGCCCGATAAAAGATCGCTGCATTTCTGCCACCTTCCCATTAGGACGTTCTCTCTTCGACGTAAATAGTATCAGGAAAGAAGAGCCGAGCTTTCGAGGCCACCCTCGCCGTATCTGGAGAGGACGTATTGTTGAGTTACTCCGCGGAGCGGAACGAGGCATGAGAGTTGTTGAGATAATGGAGAGTCTAATCGATTCAAGCAGACCTCTATCGGAACTGGAGCGTAGGGAGTTGCAAGCAATTCTGTCGAGGCTTCGAGAGGATGGACTTGTAGAGGTTGCCGGGGTAGTGCGGGAGGGGGGGCTTAACGAGTTGGATGTGATTCAGTTGCCAACGTAGGGGCGAATAATTATTCGCCCCCACGGTTTTTATCGGCAGTTCATCCCCTTATCCACGAGTTCCTGTTCCACGGCCACCTTCGTCGTCGCCACCATCGCTACCACCCAGCAATTCCCGCCAGCGAGCAAGTTGACGCTCATTCAATACTGACTCGATGCACTCCTTGAGGTTGTGCAGGCAGTTTGCAATTGCTTCGTGATAGGCTGCGGCCAAGCGTTTGGTTTGCGCACGATATTCCTCAACACATTCCTTATAGAGTTCGCGTGCTCGTTCTGGAGTAATGTCACCATTTTCCAGAGCTGCTTTGATCCGTGCTACCTTTGCCCGAAACTCTTGGTGAAGTTCTTGGCGTGCGTGGCGATAGCGTGCCGTTGCACTCTCAATACATTCCTTGTAGTCTGCGAAGCAGTGGCGAATTCTTACCCACTGTTCTTCCGATAACTCAAGCGACTGAAGAATGCGCAGATACTTCCGAGCAACAGAGTTAGCGCGAGCAACCGGATTTGCGTGGTCATTTGGTGCGGCATCACTATTCCGGTCGGTGACGGAATTGTTTTCCAGAGTAATATCTACACCGAAGTTCGCGCTCTCCTGCTGAACATCGCTCTGATATTCTGGACTCTCAATGCTTACCTTCTCACTCGGTAAGTTGATAACGTCTTCAGTTGAAACTGGTGAATCTTGGCAGCTTGCGAGGAAGCCGGTGATAAGGAATACAGCCAACAGCGAGGCTGTGCGTTTGATTGTTAACATAGTTCTCCTCCACTATGCGAGTTCATGTTTAATAGCTTGTCTTGAGGATTTTGGGGAGGCCTCACCCGTCATCCGTTGGCGTTGTGACACAGCGAATGAGAAGGGGTTACGGGGGGATGAAATTTTCCCCTCAAAAAATTTACTCTACAAAAAAGCCCGACTTCTTTCTTGTATAGAAGTCGGGCTTTTCAATAGTAGCTACCGGAGTTGTACTCTCTACTCCCAGTATCTCTCTTCGTTCCACGGGTCAGCTGTGTTGCTGTATCCGTTCTGTTCCCAGAAGCCCGGTTTATCTTTTGCCATGAACTCCAGCGACTTAATCCACTTTGCCCCCTTCCAGCCATATCGCTTCGGAGTGAAGATGCGGACGGGGCCTCCGTGCTCAACCGGGAGTGGCTCGCCGTTGAATGTGTGGGCGAACATCACATCTTCATCCAACATCCAAGAGAGTGGAAGATTGGTTGTGTAGCCACCGTAGGCGTGCTGCATTACGTGCGTTGCTTCAGGATTTACAAGCTCCTTAATCGTCTCCCAGAAATCTTTGAAGAGAACACCACTCCAATCGTCGTCGAAACGTGACCAGTGGGTGACGCAGTGAAAGTCGGTGTGGAGTGTCGTCTGTGGAAGCTCAGCAAACTGATTCCAGTTCCACTTCCGCTCCTCGGAAACAAGTCCGTGAATCCGGAGCTCCCAGTGCTCTTTCTCAATAATCGGTGTTGGCCCGTAGGTCATCACCGGGAACTTCTCGGTGTAGAGTTGGCCGGGGGGGAGCTTCACTTTCCCGTAGCTGTTTTTCTCCGGGAGTTCTGTTGGTTTGTTTGTAAACATTGAGTCAATTCAAATTCAAAGTTCAAAATTAAAAAAGAGGAGTCAGAGGGTGATGAGTCAATTCAAAGTTCAAAATTAAAAAATTGGGGCGTAGAGAAGGGAGTGGAGCGAGGTTATCTACCAGCAATTGTGCCTACATCAACTCCCTCCAATTCCCTTTTGGGATTTTTAATTTTGCCTTTTGAATTCCCCCTACAGCATTCCACTACGTTTTCGGATGAACCACTCTACGGAAAAACATAGTAGTGCGGCGATGAGGAACCAGATTGATTCTCGCATCGACCACTCTTCGTTCTGCTCGATAGAGCGTTCGGTGAACTTCTTGTTCTGGCGTATATCTTCAACCAGCGATCCGAGTTGGTTGACAGTATAAAACTTACCTCCAGTTCTCTCGGCAAGCGCTCGAAGGAATGAGACGTTCATTGAGGTCTGAATAAACTCGATACCAACCTCGTCGATGACAAAGCGGCCAGCGTCACTTCCAATTTTTTTGTCACCCACGTTGGCATCACCAGAAAAGCGGTAGTCACCTGCGGGGAGTCCACTTAAAATTCCCTCATATCTTCCCGAACCAGATGGAGCGAGCGTTAGTTCGGTTGAGCCATTCGGCCCCTCGATTTGCACTTTCACTGCGGCATTGTTCACCGGCTGATAGCTTTCATCGTATACCTGCCCAAGGAAACGAACCGACTCTCCGAGGTTGTAGATCTTCTTACTGGTTGTGATTTTTACCTGCTGCTCATCTTCCCTGACGGCAAGCCAGCGGAGCGTTGAGTTTGCAAAGTTGTCCAGCACATTTAGTTCTTCTCTCCCAGCGGCGGCAGCCTTCCCTTCACCAATCAAATCCCATCGCCAGATGCCATATCCTACAACCATTAGCGAACGAGACTTGCCAACTTTGCGGGAGACAATCAGTGGTTCGTCGAGTCGGGAAGAGCCTATCCGAGCCGTTGCCAACATTTCAGATTCAGGGCGAAGTGAGAAGGTGGTTTCACTCTTAAAAATTGGTGGCATACGTGACCAAGCTCCAGAGTCGCTAAATCCGGTTGCGGGATGATTCTCTCCTGACGGAGTAATGTCGGTGAATACTTGAGTTTCGTTCGTTCTGGTGCGGCCAAGTTTTACGGGGAGCAGGTCTTCAATAATCGTCAACTTCTCATAGTCGACATTCCCTCCCAATATCGTGAGCAGAGGAATGTTCCCTCGTCGGATTGTGGAAGCGATCATCTCCACCGTTGTTCGATTGCTCTCTTTGGTTGGATAGTCAATCAGAACAACCGTCTCAGCATCATTGAATGAAGCAGGAGAGAGAGTCCCTTCGAGAAATGAAGTTCCATCACGCTGCACAAAGGTCAGAAGCTCGACCTCAGGATTGTTCTGCAATCGCCGCTTCATAAACGCGAAGTCAGGATTCGGCGAACCGGAGATCATTATGTATCTGCGCTTGTTCGACTTCACCCTAACTAAGGATGACTGTGAGTTGTTCCTTCCGGTCAGTTCATCATCAAAATTCTGGATACTTGCCTTCAGCCGAGCAGTTCCCTCTGTTCGAGGAGTCCAGAGGAAATTTGCGGTGTACTCGTTAACGCCGGGCAGGATCGTGACTGGTTGGCGGGCTACGACACCGTTGTCATCTTGGAGAATCAACTCAGCGGGGCGTTGATCGTATCCGGCTGAGCGAATTCGCACCTGCACTGGCTGCTCGGAACCGACGTAGGCAATGTCGTTGGTGAACAACTGCTCAATACTTATATCACGTGGCTCTACCGAGTCACCAAGCCCAACAACGTAGACTGGCAACCCTAACCGTTCAGCATCGAAGGCTGGGTTCGGTCCGGAGTTGTAACGTCCGTCGGTAAAGATGACAATTGCCCCCAAGTTTCGACTTCGGATTGAGTCGGAAGCGAGATCAAATAGGTTCGCAATATTTGTCTCACTCCCCTTAGCTGAAGCAACTGAATCGAGTGCGGAAGAAGGGAAACTCTGAATTGAATCGGAGAAAGAGAAGGGGAGCATTTGGCTGGCCAACTCTGATTCAAACAACATCCGCATTCCACTCCGAGCCTCAGCAATTCTCGAGTCTGAACTTCCTAACAACGTCATGCTCTCTGAGTTATCGAAAGCAGCGAGGAGTATTGGGTCTTCTGTCCTATATCCAACCGATGAGATCAGAAGTTCAAACAGAGCTAACAGCAGCAAGGTGATGCCAAGAGTCCGAAGTGCAATCAAGGTTCTACGGCGGGCAGGAGCGACTGGCGGAAGCGTCTTCCGATACGACCACCAGGCAAAAGCAAAGCCGGCAACGATAATCAAAATTGCCAGCCAAACAGGGACAGAAAATCCGATAGAAATAGTGATTACTCCTCTTCTTCAGGTGAACAAAACATGTGTTTGAATCTGCGCCAATAGATCAAGTAATGAATGCAGAACAATTTACCTCCAAACCTTACAGGCTGCCCAAGTTAGATTCTGATAGAGCGATGAGAATCAACCACTCTTGGTGGCTCTTGGTGTTCTTTGTGGTAAAAGATCACGAAACAGAAAGAGCACAGCATGTTGTACCAGACACCAAAGGATTGATCTACAGCTTCATCACAATACAGACGAAAACTCTATCGCATCTAAGGAACGCAATATACGGGATGAACCGTTTGTCTATTGCCCACGTGCTATCAAGTTTATCTCCATAAAATTCACAAGCCGTTGCATTTAATCGAAATAGATAGTCCGATATTTGTTGGAACAAATATTTCTCCATTCACAATTATGTTTTTTCAGGAGGTCTCAATGAGCAAGAACACTCTTCTTTCCATGTTGCTAACGGTGATGGTACTGCCAGTATTGATCGGCTGTGGTGATGTCGGTGATGCGTCGAAGGCAAAAACCGGAGATGCCGTTGAAGTTAAAGAGGGAGTTGGTGGCACATACGATATTGATGCCGCTGGTAGCACACTTAGTTGGAAAGCTGCGAAGGTGACCAAATCGCACGACGGTGGATTCAAGACGTTCAGTGGAACAATCTCCATTGACAAGGGTGAAGTCAACAATGTGGCAATCACTATCGACGCTGCTTCAATCTTCAGCGACACTGAGAAGTTGGATGGTCACTTAAAGAGTGCTGACTTCTTTGAAGTAGAGAAGTATCCTACTGCAAAGTTCGAGGCGAGCGACTTCAAGAAGGCTGATACTGCCGGGTTCACGCACATGGTGACCGGGAACCTGACGATCAAGGAGACTACACACGGCGTCACATTCCCAGCTAATATTTCAGTTGCCGCAGATGCGATAACAGCGAAGGCTGACTTCATCATCGACCGGCAGAACTGGGGCATTACGTATCCGGGTATGCCAGACGATTTAATCAACGACGAAGTTCGGATTATGTTCGACGTGAAGGCTCCGATTACCAAGGCCGAAGAGGCGAAATAATTCTCTGAGAAGAGGACTGAGACTGAGATCAACCACGCCCGATTTCAGGTGAAGGCCACTGAGATGCTCACAGCAATCAGTGGCCTTCTTATATTCTTTCCCTATGGATCAGAACAATTCTATTCGCTCGTTCGGACACCGTCTGATGAGTCGCCGCGAGGGGGAGAGTCGACTTCTCGCCTTAGTGGCGGTTATTGCCATCGGCATCTGGGTATTTGTATTCCTGACTAACTCACTTGGTGGGAAGATTTTTGTTGACGATCTCATTGTCAACTGGATATTTCCATCCTACGGTGAGCCGTTCAACAGCAAAGGTCTCTACGATGTGGCCAGAGATATTACAGCACTTGGGAGTGGGGTGATTCTTACCTTCTTGACGATCACCAACTTCATCTACATTGTTGCCCGAGGGGATCGCCGTGGGGCTTGGTTCCTCTTCGCTGTTTTAGTTGGTGCTTTGATCCTTACGTTTGGTCTGAAGTTCGGTATTGCCCGTGAACGTCCGGACTTCGCTACCGGAATTATCTATTCAACAACCTCGCCAAGCTTTCCCAGCGGACACAGTCTGCTTACTGCTGCAATCTTCCCGGCGTTGGCTACCATCTTTGCCCGACGCGAAAGTATCCTCGGAATTCGCCTGATGTTTCTCAGCTTTGCCCTTATCGTTGCCATCGCCGTTGGCATCAGTCGTGTTCTGGTTGGAGCACACTATCCATCTGATGTCATTGCAGGTTGGTCGCTCGGGTTTGCCTGGGTGGCTATCTGTCGGATTGGGTTTAGTTGGTACGAGAGGCGGGTGTTGCGAGGGGGATGAGCAGCATACTCATCGGAGAGATTACGAGTTAGTTGCTCTCTAACATGAGTAAAAGGTGGTGTTATCTCTACAGTTGTTTGGATACCTGATTTGCCACTCGCACACCATCCAGCGCAGCCGAAACAATTCCACCTGCATAGCCCCCACCCTCTCCACAGGGGAAAAGGTTGGGAACTTGTGGGTGTTGTAAGGTGACGCTGTCGCGTGGGATTTTTACTGGTGAACT
>JBFWSB010000192.1:0-8751 GCA_050248595.1 Kapaibacterium sp. (SeqCode) | reverse complement strand
CACTCTGTCACTCAGAACGTAGCGCAGCGAAGTGATGAGTCTCACTGGACTTGTTGAGAGATACCCGATTGCTCCACTCCACCGGCGAGATGCCTCGGCATGACAAAGCGGGTTCTGCCTACCATTCACCACTCTGTCACTCAGAACGTAGCGTAGCGTAGCGAAGTGATGAGTCTCGCTGGACTTGTTGAGAGATACCCGATTGCTCCACTCCACCTGCGAGATGCTTCGGATGACCTCGGCACGACAAAACAGGGTTCTTTAATCCTTCTCCTTTCTGTCACTCAGAACGTAGCGCAGCGAAGTGATGAGTCTCACTGGACTTGTTGAGAGATACCCGATTGCTCCACTCCACCTGCGAGATGCCTCGGATGACCTCTGCATGACAACGTTGCAGTAGCGCAGCCAAATACAGACATCGAACCACTAACGAACAACCCGAATCATCCGACTCCACGATTCTCTCCCGACTCGAACGCTCAACACATAACATCCCGTTTGAAGCTCTTGAGTCGATATCAGGAATTTATCTCCTGTAGTTATTCGATCATTCTGCAATAACGGCTCAAAAGAGATGCCGAGTAGATTGGTGAAGCTAACCTGAACTGGATCGGTTAAAACCGCGTTGAACCTCAAATGAATTGCTCCGTTTAGCTCCGTGATTTCAACGTGGTCTCCTTCACTCCACTCAACAGATTCAACTCCACTCTTATCGTCAAGACTCAAGCGCAGAACCTGACTACTCACCCGCTGCCCGGCTGCCATCCCACCGATAAGAACGAACGTCTGCTCATCAACTTTAGCGAGTCCACGCAAGTCCATCGGAAGTCGGGGGAGAGTCTCAACCGACCAAGATGAATTCGCTGGATTGAACTCCACAATCTGCTCAGACGGCTCCACCCCACCCGAGCCGTTGTAGGCAATCCCGTCGTAGTTGTAGGTGAGGTTTGAACCTCCAATCCAGTAGACTTTTCCCCTGCTTGTCCCTGTTGCGGTTCGGTAACCGGGTGGCAGATCGGGCGCATCAACTTCACTCCAGGTTATCAAGGTTGGGTTCTCACGGTTGATTACTCCCTTGCGAATGATGTTCCGAATCGGAAAGTTGAAGCCGCCTGCAGCACCGCCGTAGTAGAAGATCGTATCCTCCACAATCGCTCCCGACGCCCCAAACGCCGCATAGCGGGTAGTGTTGGGAACAGAATTTCCAGAACTCCACACGTCATTTCTTGGATCATAGATCTGCACGTCAGGAACGTTGCCGCTGTTGCTCCAACCGGTAATCACGTAAATCAGACTATCATGCCAAACTACCTGAACCTGATCATCAATCGGCTTCGGGATTGGCGCGCCATCGGCGACAAACGTGTTCCGCTTCAGATCGAAACGGTGCACCCTATCAGAAGAGACTTCGCTCCCGTTGGCAAAAACGTAGTAGCCCCCGATGATGTAGATCGTATCTCCAACTCTACTCGCCGCCGACGCGATTTTCCCGAGCGTGTCGGGGAGTGTGGGAAGGGCCTCCCAACGATTCGAGACCGTGTTGTATCGCCAACACCTACGGTGAATTCCTGAGAAGAGCTTTGTTGAGTCAAGCCCACCGAACGAGTAGAGGAAGAGCGTATCTCCGACTCTCCCCTCCACTACTGCGTTGTTTGTCACCGGCTCCGGGATGGGCATTAGCTCCGTCCCCTCCCACACTTGCCCTCGAAGCAAATCACTATCAAGTGCAAAAAGTGAGGAGAGACTGAGAACGAAGATGAAAAGACGTGCCATTTGTTGAGCTTAATTCTGCAAACTTCATAGATTTGAAACCTGTGAGGGAAGCTACTGAAAAGCTCGAAGTTCCAACATCAATGCCGAGATTCCCTTTCACCCAACCTGATGATATGGATGATTGTTACATCGTCAATACAGATTTGAATCCCGACGATTACTTATCTTTGAATCCTCGTTTGACGAAGAGACGAGAAGTGCCTCAGTGAGGCACAAAATTTCAGCTTATGGAGAGGTGGCCGAGTGGCTGAAGGCACCGGTTTGCTAAACCGACGTAGTGGTACAACCGCTACCGAGGGTTCGAATCCCTCCCTCTCCGCTCTGATTAACACTTAACCGCATGAGAAAGCCCGGATTTTTGATCCGGGCTTTTTTGTTGCGTGCGAAACGCTTTGCTTTGTTGCCCGAAGAGCTTGAGAGTGTGCAGTCACGCGCGTTTGGGGGGAACATCGCCGCTCTTACGAGAATTGAGAACGACGTTGCGAAAAACCCAAGTAGCTAATTTTTAGTTAAAAAACGCTGAAGCGTTGAACCTACCAGTAAAAGATTAAAAAAGAGGAGCAACGATATGGAACCCCAAAAACCGAACCTTAAGAGAATGGATAACGTCGGCATCGTGGTAGAATCTCTCGATGAGGCAATCTCTTTTTTCACCGAGCTGGGTCTGGAACTTGAAGGACGAGCCACAATCGAAGGAGAGTGGGCTGGACGCGTCACCGGACTGGGTGACCAACAGGTCGAGATTGCCATGATGGTAACCCCCGACGGCCATAGCCGACTCGAGCTATCACGATTTATCGCCCCACCTGTAGTCGCCGATCACCGAAACGCACCGGTAAATGCTCTCGGCTACCTACGGGTTATGTTTGCTGTGGAGGACATCGATGATACTCTCACCCGCCTCTTCAAACGAGGTGCAGAGTTAGTCGGCGAAGTGGTTCAGTACGAGAACTCGTACCGGCTTTGCTACATCCGCGGTCCCGAAGGACTCATTATCGGGCTTGCCGAAGAACTCGGTAGTGAAGCGGTAACGGAGGTTTCAAAGAATCGTTGAGCAAGAATTTCTCCCAAAGAAAAACGTAAAACTGTCAGTTCCGTTCAGATCTTTTTACGACGAGGAAGCAGTTTAAGCAGAATTTGAAGAGGCAGGATTAGTTGACGTTGTGAATGTCGAAAAAAAAAGCCCGGAGTTCCCTCCGAGCTTTTCGCTACTTCGGCAAGACGTAATCCGATCAATTAACCAGCAGTACACTCCGCGTCAGCTTCACTCCCTCTGATTCCAGTACAACCAAGTACAGACCTGAGGCTGCATCGCTCCCGCTACCATCTGTTCCTCGCCAGTTGACAGTATGATCACCTCTCTCCACCTTCGCATCCAGAAGAGTTTCTATTCTCTTCCCAGTCATATCCATCACCGTGATTCTCACCTCCGTACTCTGCGGAACGTAAAAACCTACGCTCGTCTCACCATGGAACGGGTTCGGATAGATCTGACTCAGACGATACTCTCCCCTAACTCCTGCGATCGTTTCAACACCACTTGTCGATGTGTCCACCTTGAAGCTCCACCTGTTACTATAGGCTCCCCACCCACCCACATTCTCTGCCCTAACTCTCCACCAGTATGTCCCTCCATTCTTCAATGCAAGGAGAATCTTCGAGGTGTCCGCCCCTGTCAGGGAGGTATCGATCACCGGATTTGTCATCGATGAGTTCTCTGCGATCTCAAGCTGATAGCGATACACAGTCGGATCGGTCTTGCTCCAGACCAGTTCAACGCTGTCGGCCGTCACCACCGAGTTATTCCAGGGGAACATCAACACAACCTTCGCTGGCAACTCTATTTTCAGATTGTACTGATCCATAATCTTTTGGATCTCCGCAATCATCTCATCGCTCATGTTCTTGTTCTTGTCGAAATTCTCTTTCGCTGAATCCCATCTGGGCTGCTGAACATTTCCCACCAATATATACTCCTGATTGTACCACACCATGAACTCCTCCTTCGTACGTGGGATCATATGCAGATACTTCCCAAGCAGTTCAGCAATGTCAGGGCTTGGTGGGTATTTCGCGGCCAGCTCGGCACGGAGTGAATCGGAAACCTGAATCCCCCAGAAGTGATAGAGGGGAGTAACGTTCAGATTCAGTGCCGCACACGCCTCCTTCACGAAACGCTCCCTCGTATAGACGAAAGGTTTATTCTTGTTCGGTCCGTCCGGTGGGACACCATCTTTGTAAAAACGTCCGTTAATAGCCCCGACAGCGTCCCAACCAAACAGGCGAACCAGATCCCCGTATATGCCAAACCCCCGATGTTGATAACGAATTTCATCATTGATGTCCGCAGGCATTGTCGGATCATACGACATGGAGGAGTCGTGTCGGAAGTTCCAGGAAATCATCCAGTCCATCGCAGCCTGATCAATTGTCAAGTGCTGGTACGCACAACTGGCAAACGCCGAATCGATTGACATTCCGTAGATCGTGTTGTACACCTTGAATCCGTGAACGTGTACGATCGTTTCCGCGTTAAAGCCGACATTGTCACTGTAGAACATGTGCGGGTGCAGCAGGTTATGTCCCATCTCATGAAATATCGTCTTATTCGGGCGGTGTTTCAGCACGCGAAACGGATTCCACGTCCCCGCATACACTTCATCTTCCTCGCTCGGGAAATCGGGAATAGCGTCAAGACCAAGCGACATTGGATAGCCCGCACCAAATGCGGGGGTCACCAGTTGTCGATCCAGAATGTAGTACTCCGCCCTTGCTCGCGGTGCAGTTCGGCCGGCAAGCTCTTTGATCGTGGTCATAATCGAGTCCCAACGATCCATGATTGCGTCGGGGTTAGTTACCTCTTTTGCCGGAGTCAATACTCCCGTGGCTATATCCAGAGGATATGTAAACATATACTGGTCGGATTCCACATCTACCCATGGAATAGTCGTTGTGGTCACCTGCTCTATCCAGTCGGCCACATCCGTCTTTCTCCCCTCCCTGTGCGAATAGTAGGCAGACTTCATTGCATCCCGGATCTCAACGTTTGTCCAACCGACGTCCGTGCCTGCAGGGACCTTAAGATAGATTCCACCACCATACGGATTGGCGACCTTCACAACAGTCTGATTGACACTGAACTCCGTTGCGATGTCATTCATCCGGTTCTGAGTCTCAAGCTCCGGTTCAACATTGCGATAGTGCGCACCCACAACAACCGAAAGTCCCCGAGCAACTGCCGCAGTGTCGAAGACAAGTGTGACTATTTCTCCTGCCGGTGCCCAGTACCCGGTCGGACGAACAACAAATTCATCCATCGTCAGAACAACCGCAGGATTCTTGTGATAGGTCCCATTCAACTCCACTGTGGCACTCGGTATTAGCTTCTCTGAACTGGAGGGAACGCCCGGAAAGATCTCTGCGGCCTCGAACTTGACCCCTCTCAGGCTCTCCACTCGCCTATCAACGAAGACATTTTGCGTGATAAAGTTCTGCAGAAAAATGGCAAGCTGAACGTCGTACGGAAGTGTCGTTATGTCCACACGATCTTTGTTTGTAAAGAGAGGTTCGTGGGCAGCCTCAAACGCTTTGATGTAGTTCAGGACGTTCTCTCGGACGGATTCAAAAGACCCTAACAGATTGCTTGCGATAACGTTGAAGTATGCTTCCTGCTGCGCATTCGATAGCGTTGTTTCCCCCTTTTCATGCCGGGTCATCTGCACTAACGCATCTTCAAGTGCGGGGGCGGCTTCAGCTGGCGAGAAAATGCGAAGGTTATCGAAGGAGAGTGCTGGGTACGTTCCACTCTTGGGATCGGCATTTGCATTCCCCAGAACAATCGGATTGTTCACAACGTGCTCCTTGATCACCTGACGATTATACGTATAGCCCGAATTCAGATCGATGGTTCCGGAGTACGGCGTATCGTTCAGTGATAAAGTCCATCCTCCCAGATCCAGATCGATCGTCAGCGAGAGCCGGTTCCACTCACCGGCCGACACTCTGCCCAGCCAGTGCAGATTGTCTTCAGATCGTGCGGCGGGGTGATCGGGAACAACGTCTTCCAACCCATCGGCAAAGCTGAGCACGACGAAATACTGTTGTGACTCTTCTTGCCACCACGTAATGATTCCTATCCCGGGACATCTCGGCATCCACTGGTTGCATTCGGTCCGTATTTGAAGCAGATCGCGTGCCCCTCCCTGCCCACCTGAATGCAATTCCAGTTTGAAGTCAAAAGAAATCTGAAAGTTGGAACCATCGTCGAGTCGTGCCGAGAGAGCCTTCGGCAGCAAGAGTGAACCGGTGTTTTCGGGAAGGCGCAAAACCTTTCGCCCACCGTCGGTAATAAATGTTCCGCTTCCGTTGACCTGGCCATCATAGTGATTGCCCGATACGTCGGAAGCGTTTGCGTCAAGTGGATATTCGGCAAGCTGCGCGCATGCCGGATGTTGAAAGAAGACAAGACTTGCACTACAGGCGAGCATTAACAAGTACAGACGAAGGGGAGTCAAAGTAAACGGGATAGTATTCACGAATATCTCTACGAAAAAGATGTAAGGATAATGACTGTGGTATATTGACACGTGAGTCTTCTCGAAGGTACACAGTTGTTGCATCCACGGATATTTCAGTTATCGAGTCCTATCCTGCTGAGATTGAAGAATTGGTACTTATATGCACTGAACTGGGTGGGGCGCGAATTCAAAATGCAAACCTGTGGGAATGAGAGCTTGGTGAGAATCTTCGTTGCGGGGATGGGACACACCGCTGGTGCTCGGGGATGGGGGCATTTCCTCCCGTGCCTCGCGCTTGCGTACGAGGCTACCGGTGGACGGTCGCTACGCGACGATGCAGACTATTCACTGACAACCCCTGAGCGGCGAACGATTGGTAGCCTGGAGCAGAAGCTCCGGGCAGAGTGAGCCGTCGTGGATAGAGCACAGCTCCATCGGAGCGACCCCGTTCATTCAGGGAACAGCGATCGTCACAGCATCAATTAACGCTCTTTGATGATCTCAAACCAACGAATTGCTTTCTTCCTGACTGCGGTGCACACACCATGTTTTGTGTGATATGAGAACTGGCACCTTCGTACAACGACTGTTCGACAGCTATTTCTCTTCCAGCATCCGTCGAAGCTCGCCGATTTGCACACGCAGATTTTGCACCTCTCCCCGAAGCTCCTCGGTACAACCAGCCTGTTTACGCAACTTCTCCACCTCGGCCTCAAGCTCCTCGATATGCCCTGCCTGGGCACGGATCGTCTCGCTATTCCCGCTCGTTCGTTGCTCCAGCCCCTGAATTGCCAGGTACGACACTCCGTGGAGATCCAAGTTCGTCACCGTCGTGTCCGTCCCGATCTCACCAAGTCCGTCGTTCCCGAACGTTGCGTGAAAGTCCTGCGCCATAATTCCGTAGTGCCGTGTTCCCTTCGGATCAATTGCCGGATCGTACCGCCACGTTCCCAACTCGAGATTTCGGAACTTGTTCAAGACACTTTCGCCACTCAACGTCAGGAAGTTCGTCTTCTTCGCCCGGTCTGACGCCGCTGCCCAACCGAGAGTAACCTGCGTTCCAGCAATCCCAGAAATCGTCAGCTGCTGACCAACAGTACCCGCAGCAGCCGGCAGGATATACTCAATGTCAGCAGTCTGTCCCTGCGCTTGGAAGCTGGTATAGTTTGTCCCGTTCGGAAACGCACCAGCTGTGTTGTACGCTTCGTAGAATCGTATTTGGCGCGCGGTGTTGTCGTTGTTGGCAAGCCACAGATCTGTGTTCCCGAAAACCGAGACACTGGCAGCAGAAATGGTCATGTCGCGCGAGCCTATATCGTTCGCAAGAAATCCAAAGCTCGTCTGGCCGTTCAGCGTCAGACCCCGTCCACCCGGTATCGCAGACATCCGAGCACCGATAGTATTCGCTACACCTCCGCCGATTGCCGATCCTGCTGAGTTGGAACTAATCGTGTTCGACCCACCCCCCGCTATCGTCGACTGCCACGAACTCGCGCTAATCTTGTTCGATCCGCCTCCGCCGATTGTCGACTGCCACGATCCGTTCTCTATCGTGTCTTTCTCTCCCCCCGCTATCGTCGACGAGCCGGCACCAGTGGTGATGAAATTCCGATAACCACCGCCGATTGTTGATCGTGCGGCAGAACTGTCAACGCTGTTCTCGAGACCACCTCCAACTATACTCTCATCCGAGTTCTCACCGATTGTATTACTGTTTCCCCCTCCCACTGTCCCGCTTTCGTTACTGGCTCCAATACTGTTGGCAATGCCTCCACCGATTGTGCTATTGCTCGAACTGTTATCAATCGAATTAGTATTGCCCCCTGCGATGGTCGAAAAAAGCGAACTCGAGCCGATCGTGTTCTGGTCGCCTCCGCCAATTACCGACTCCCAGGATGACGTCTGGTTGTTTGTACCGCCACTTACCGTGCTTCCAAAGGCACCAGCCTGTATGATATTGTTGAAACCGCCGGAGATCGTCGAGTGATCTCCCGATACGATCTGGTTCTCGAGTCCGCCGGCAATCGTTCCGTTCTGAGCACTTCCAGTAATTGTATTGGAAACCCCTCCAGCGATGGTGGAATTGACCGACGATATCCCGACTGAGTTGATTGCCCCTCCTCCAATAGTCGAGTAGTCTGAACTGATGGTATTGACCCCGCCGACTTTCCCTCCACCGCTGATCGTGGCTCCAACAATTCCGGAACTCACTGTGTTCGATTTAAATCCGCCGATGATGTTTGCACTCGATGCATTTGGTTCAAATAGCATAACACGCCCGCGACCGTTCGAGCCGCTGGAGTTCCCATCATCGACATGAATCTGGAAGGCCTGATCGTCGTTGGTACCAATATAGTTTGTTCCCGCTGTTGTCCCCGCATTGCCACCGATAAGCCAGAACGATGCGCTCCCCGAACTCGGGTCGAACAGAAGGAATTGCGCTGTGTCGGTTCCAATGTCG
>JBFWSB010000191.1:0-8754 GCA_050248595.1 Kapaibacterium sp. (SeqCode) | reverse complement strand
TTCAGCCCAAGCCAGTCGAGTGGATCCCAGCTCAATGATGTGCTGTGAATAAACCGGTTGATCTTTGTGTTGAACGTGTTGAACTCTTCCGTCCAGAGAGGATTATCGTAGAATCCGAAGCGACGTAGAGAACCATCAGCTTCCAGAATCTCGCTGTTGTCAAATTCTGGAGGTGTTCGTAGCGAACCGAGAAGAATACCTGATGTATTGCTTCCGTTCTGTGGGAAGTCATTGTTAATCAGAATAAAGTTCGAGTTCGATCGAAGGAAGACATTCGGAAGGGCACTGATGCCAGCGTTAAACCGGAAGCTCTGGCGTCCAAGCTCTGAGCCAGTGACAAAGCCGTTCATATCAGTAACTGTGCCGGAAACCAGATAGTTCACCGGACCAGATGAACCGGAGACGGAGAGGACTTGTTCCAAGCTCTGGCCAGTGCGGAAAATATCTTGATCGTGATCGAAGGTTGGCGTTCCATCGGCAAGGCGCTCACCGTAGGAGTTTGTGCTTCCGGGACGACCTGGCTGATAGGGAACTTGCTGGCCATATTCAGTCTGCAAGTCAACATCACCTACTTTACTGTCGAGCTGGAAACTGGTAAGTGAGGCAATTACTGGTTTCTCAGAGTAGCCACGTCCACGCTTCGTTGTAATCAGTACAACACCGTTTGCAGCGCGCGACCTTTCAAGACCTCTATCGACTCAATCTCGTGTGGGTTAATGTCAATTGCCCGGTTCCCTTGATTAACGTTCCCTCCTTGGAAGTCGCTTCCTCCAACCTTCGTGTCAGGTCCAAGAGATGTGTTGTCGATAATCGTTCCGTCGACAACGTAGAGAGGCTGCGAACTGCCGAGGACTGTCTTCTTCCCTCGAATGGTGACGTATGTGCCTGCCCCCGGTGTTCCACCGGTGCGGGTGACGCTTGCGCCGGTAACGCGACCGGAGAGTGCGTCAATTGCGTTTGGTGTTACTGCCTGCGCAATGTCCGTTCCATCAACTTCGGCAATAACGTTCCCCAGCTTCCGCCGCTCTTGTGCTCCAGATAGACCGATGACGACAACTTCGTCGAGTTCAAGAGCAGAGTAGCTAAGCTCAAAATTTTGTGTGACATCTTCACCAGCTTGCATACCAACGGTTTGTTCCATCTTCTGGTAGCCGATGGCAGTAACAACAACTTGATGTGTGCCTGCCGGGACTGCTACCAGATAGTACTTCCCTTCGGCGTTAGCTGCCGTGCCGATTCGTAGTTCTGGAATCTGCACGGTTGCCCCAGGGATTGGTTGCCGAGTATCGGTGTCGATGATAGTTCCCTGTATTGTCTGGCTCAGCGAGATCTCCGTTGAGAATAGTGACAGACAGAGGGTTCCGGCCGCAAACATCCACCAGCCATGCCTATAGCATAACCGTGGCTTCAGCCCTGACGCTGTTGCGTAGAGAGTTTGGGAAAGGTTCATAGGGTTCTCCTCCTTGTGACCTATTGAACGTGTTATAGTGAACGGAATACTCCGTTGTAGTTCCCATCCTAAGTTTGTTCGTGCGAACGATAAGGTCGATTCTCTTTGCGCTTTCAATTCAAAGAAAATGGTGACCTATCGCAGTTTCTTGCGTTCCTGTGTCCCTCCGGTATCGGTTGTTTAAAATGTTGTGGTGGGTGGAATTTTATTCGGTGGGGTATGACAACTAATAGAGAAAGTGGTAAGTGAGATATGGCCTGTCTGATATTTGCCGATTTCGTCTGGAGTATTACAGCGAATTTGCTCCCTTAGAACAAAAGAGATCGACCAAATATTTTGGGGATGGCCACTCATCTGAGTATGTCTATCGGTTGATGACTCATTCCATGTTTCAACAAACGTTATCAAGTGTTAACAGATGATAATCTCAACCCATCACCGACGCTATGCAAGAGGATTGCCAGATTTTTTGACAAATACCACCTCACCCCAAAAATCTTTGGTGAAATGAAGAATTAAGTCATCTTGATCGGCTTGGTAACATCTATGGAAGTTTTGGGTTCTACTTCCCAAGCACTTGGCGATGACACAGACTATCTTGATTATGAGAACATACTTCGCATTCTCTCTACTTCTTCTCGTCACTCTGGCTTACCTTCTACTTCCTATCCCCTTGATTTCTGGCGGCTGGCCACAGGAAAAAGGGAAATCATTTATCAAGATTACCTACGGAACCTCATCTTCCAACACGGTCTATCGATTTGATGGGGAAACAAAGTTCCCAACAGATAATGGTGGGGCAACCGTTCGGGATTATCCGTTGGCCGATCGAGGGATTTTCTTCTACCTTGAGCATGGTATTACAGATGACCTCACATTTATTGGTGATGCCACTCTCAAACGGTCAATCGTCACATCCCCCCTCGAGCGTCGTTCCACTGAGGGGGTTGGAGATATCGGACTGGGGGCACGCTATCGCCTGTTAAGTTCTGGCCCACACGTCCTATCGGGGCGTGCAGGGGTTACCCTCCCTACTGGCTACAGTCGTGACCATACTCCCCCACTCGGGACAGGAGATATTAACTTCTCACTTGCAGCCGAGTATGGCCTTTCGTTCTACCCAGCCCCAGCCTATGCTACAGCAACGCTCGGCTACCGGATGCGACCCGGCATCTATGCTCTATCCGGTCTGAGCGATGAGTCTGAAGAATTTGAACCGAACTATTCCGATGTGGTTACTGCCGAGGTTGAGGCAGGATATACCTTCTTCAATCGCTTTCTCCTGAAGGGAAACCTGCGCTACTTGACGACAACCAGAACGGACGATAATGACTTTGATATTGTACATCCCCCTGAAACAGAGCAGTACTTGAAGGTTGGAGGAGGAGTTGCTGCCTCAGTTTGGAAAGATATTGGCATCAGTGCTGACATGTACACAACACCCCTCGGTAAGAAAACGGCGAACAGTATTGACTTCTTCATCGGTATCTCCTGGCAAGGGAAAATTTTTGGAAGCAAAGAATAATGGGAACAGATCGTAGACATTTTCTCAAGCTCACGGGGACTGGCATCGCCGGTATCTTTATCCTCCCGATGGTACAAGGATGTGAAAGCCATGTGATCACTCCTCTCGTTCAGCCGAAAGCCGAACCGTTCATTACTCCTATCAATCAGTTCTTTGTGCAGAATGGGGGTGAGGGGGCGATTCAAGGGTGGAGTCAGCCGGTATTCAACACGGCGAACGATTGGTCGCTCACAGTGAAGCATGGGAATAACACCGTTGCCACGATTACGTGGGATGCGTTGATGAGTATCGTGAGTGCAGAGCCGAACGAGGAGATCACACTGCTGAAAACAATTGAGTGCGTTCTGCAAAGTGATGTTCGTACTTCGGCAACCGGGTTTTCTGGAAATGCTTACTGGACTGGAATCCCACTCCGAAAAGTTTTGGAGGGAATTGATCTGACAGCTTCCAGTCCGGTGGAAACCTTTCTACTGACTGCTGCCGATGGCTTTACCAATAACATCCAAATCGCCCGAATCAGAGATGCCGCCACTGCCGGGCTTGTGGAGCCACTACTTGTCTACAAGATGAATGGCGAGCCGTTGCCTCCGGAGCATGGTTTCCCCGTTCGCCTGATTATTCAGGAGGGATATGGCTACATGAATATGAAGTGGCTAACTGAAATACAGGCAGTCGACTTTCTGATAGAAGACTTCGGCACATATCAGGAGCAAGGATTTGTTGACGGAGGTCTGCTCAACGTTAACAGTCGGGCTACCAGCCTTTTCGACCAGATTCAAGTTCCATCCGGACCTCTCACAATCTTCGGGTTTGCTCTGAGTGGTTCTGCACCTATCGATAAGGTAGAGGTAAGTATTGATGGAAGTTCCCCCGAGGCTGCGGAGATTATTTCGTTGGATGAGCTTCAGGCTACGTCAAGTCTCCCTCCAAACATCAAACAAATTCTTGATGCAGAAGAGTATCCCTTCCGTGCCGTCTGGACTCCGTGGAGGTATAGTTGGGAAGGAAAACGGGGAGACCACCAGATTGCAATCCGCGCATTTGACAAAGCGGGGAATTCGCAGCCAGACGTTGATGAGAACATCGACGACGGGCAGAATAGATTAACAACATATCGAGTAACCGTAGCGTGAGCGAGGAAGAAAAGAATGATCTATCGTAAACTTCGAGGTGCGGTGTTAACGGGTGCTTTCTGTATGTTCCTTTTCTCTCTCCTCTTCAGTGCCTGTAATTTGCTCGATCCGTCGCCAGAGGCAACCGTTGTTCGTCCTCCGGAATTGAACTGCGACGATCTTGCGCCATTAACTGGCCAGGAAATCTACCGCTGTAAGTGTGCCAGTTGCCATGGGATTGATGGAGTGCCAGTAACCAATCAGATCACAGATATTCGTGGCTTTACTCCGTTTGCAAAGTTCGAAACGTCACTCAACACCGGCCCTGCAAATATGCCTGAGTTCCCGGAGATTGGATCAGAAGAACGGCAGCGTCTGTTCGAGTATGTACAGGACCATTTGGGAAAGTGAATTGAAGAGAGGGGAAATAGATCGGGACTGCATTGCTGAACCAAATTGCATACTGCTGCGAAGTGCACAATACTGCGACGACAAACCAGTAGACTCTCTTCCGTAATTTCTTTCCTCAATACGATGCTCCTACTGCGGGACGTTTCGTGACTTGTCTCAGGCTGACTCTTCCGTAACTTCACTTCTTTCAACTATCATACTCTATAGAAGCAATGATCGATTTAAGGGAGCGGCTCGGTTCCGGGAATCCCGTTGTTATAGATGGTTCGATGGAGGCGGCACTGCGTGCAGAGGGGTATAACGAACACCCTATCGAGATCTATAACCTCAAGAATCCTCTGTTGATCGAGAGACTCCACACACTCTTTATCGATGCCGGGGCAGAGATTATCCAGTCGAACACAACTGGGGGGAATGCTTTGACCTTGGCTCCCTATAAGCTGGACGACAAAGTATACGAGATCAATCGCAAAGGCGTTTGGCTTGCGCGAACTGCCGCGCTCGGCAAGGCATACGTTGCCGGTGTAGTAGGACCTGTTGGCAAGTTCTTTGCACCGGTTGGGACGTTAAAGGCCGAAGATGCTCGCGATGCCTATGCGGCACAGATACATGCTCTTCTCGACGGAGGGTGCGATCTGTTGATTCTGAAGTCATTCATTAACGTCGACGATCTTGAACTTGCTCTCGGGGCTGCTCGGCACGTCTCGAACGACATTCCGATTATTGCGCAGAAGACATTTCCAGAAGATGGATCGGTTCTCGCCTCCGAATACCCACGAGAGATTGCTCGCCGACTTGAAGCTCACGACGTGGTGGCAATCGGATCGAACGGAACAGTTGGCCCACAACGGATGCGAAGTATTGTACGGGCACTCCGGAGTGCAACCGACTCGATCCTCTCGGCGCAACCCGACATCGGCACTCCCACACTTGTAGATGGAATGCCGATCTACAACGCAACAACAGAGTACGTTGCTCGGTCGGTTGCAAAACTTGTTGAGGGTGGTGTCACGATTATCGGGGCTGATGGCGGAGCCGATCCAGAATATATCCGGGCAATCAGCGAAGCGGTTGCGGGGCTACAAGTAGGGAAGCCGGAGATTAAGCCGAGGTCTCGCAAACCTGAATTGCAAGAGATTTCCGCGAAGCCGGAGCCTGGACACTTTGGAGAAAGACTCGGGAAAGATTTTCTGATTACTGCGGAAGTTGGGATTCCCCGTGGGCTTGATATGCGTGCAGTCTATCAGGAGGCTGCCTACTTCAAAGAGATTGGGGTTGATGCAATCAACATTTTCGACGGTGCGCGAGCACGGCTGCGGATTAGTCCTATAACTATCAGCCACTTGGTAGAGCAGCAGGTAGGTATCGAATGTATTACTCACCTTGCCTGTCGCGACCGAAATATGGTGGGATTGCAAGCGGAGCTTTTAGGAGCACACTCGCTTGGATTGCGAACGATTCTTGCGGTGACGGGAGATCCCACACATATCGGAGACTACCCTTACGCTACATCAGTCTACGATGTCGATGCCGTTGGGCTTGTTCGCGCACTGAAGCGAATGAATCAAGGACTCGATCTGGTGGGAAATCCAATCGGTGGCCCAACGCGATTTACCATTGCTTGTGCCGTCAACCCGGTTGCTGAGGATATGGAGCGTGAGATTATTCGGCTGGAGCGAAAAGTGGAGGAGGGGGCAGAAGTTGCCTTTACGCAGCCAGTTTTCGATAGGGAGACACTGCATGAATTCCTTGAGCGAATAGATCACATTCCGATCCGAATCATGTTGGGGTTGAGCTTGCTGAGCGGAGCGCGCCACGCAGAGTTCCTCCACCACGAAGTTCCGGGGATGACGATTCCGCAGAGCATACAGGAGCGGCTTAGAGAAGCAGCTGAGCCAGTTGCCGAAGGAGTGAACGTTACGGTGGAGTTTATCGAGAGCATTGGGGAGATGCCAGAAAAAATTGCTGGACTCTACATCATGCCTCCTAACCACAAAGAGTTTATGGTGAAGGAGTTGTTGGAGAGGACAGGGTTGCGAAAGTATGGTGACCTTGTTGTCGAAGGGAACAGTATTTCGCAGTGAAGCCCTATGCCTCCTCTTTCCAATATAGGTTGATGGTGGGAACCTCCCTGCTGTGTACGCTTTCATCGAGCAGTTGAAGAGAAGTGAAGTGAACAGACCAATTATTCTCGGCGGTGGGGTAGCTGGCATTGCTGCCGCAATGGAACTTGCCGACGCCGGGTGCAAGCCAATCTTGATCGAGTCTCGACCCTACCTTGGGGGACGTGTCCGCTCGTTTGTTCACCGGGAGACTAAAGAAGAGATTGACAATGGTCGACATCTGTTGATGGGATGCTATCACACAACACTCAATCTTCTCAATCGACTTGGAACCCGCCACCACATCTTTCTGCAACCTGCACTCCGCGTCGAGTTCCGCGATTCAGATGGCTCTTCCGATATTCTCTCAGCTCCACCTTGGCTCCCCTCACCTCTCAATGTTTTGGTTGGTATGATGGGGCTGCGCAAACTTAGTCTGCGCGAACGCCTAAGCTTGATTCGAGTTGGGTTGCAGGCAAAGAGGAAAGTACCGGATGAAGGTGAGACAGTCACTGAGTATCTGCTTCGGCTCGGTCAGTCGAGCAGAGTGCAGGAGCGGCTCTGGAATCCTCTGGTGATTGCCACACTGAATACGAAGCCAGAGGAGGCGTCTGCACGACTTTTCGTAGAGGTCTTGCGCCTTGCTTTTCTGAGTAGCGGAGATGATTCGAAGCTCGCCTTTTCACATGTGGGTCTCTCGCAGCTTCTCTCCCCTGCGCAGGAGTATATTGTGTCGCGAGGTGGAGATGTCCTGCTCGGTTGTTTTGCTTCACATGTATCTCGGGATGGCGAGGGATGGCATGTAGGGTTGCGCGATGGACGAACGTTTGATACCCCCACTCTCCTTTCCGCTTTGCCTTGGCATGAGTTTTCGACTCTCTTCGATAAGAACGATCAAGGAACTTCCCCGCCTCGTCATAACCCTATCATCTCACTCTATCTCTGGTTCGACTCAGTTGGTGATGAGTTGCCCGACTTCAGTGCGATGCTGGGAACAAGCGTTGAGTGGATATTCAATCGAAGAAAGATATTAGGGAATGCAGAAGGTGAAACATCAGCACTGATTGAGTGCGTGATAAGTGCTGCGGATGACATTTGCAGAATGGAGAATAGTAGGATTGCGGCTGTTGTAGAGGGAGAACTTCGTCGGGCATTTCCTTCTCTCCGAAGTGCGCGCTTGTCAGCAGTTCAGGTTATTAAGGAGAAGCGAGCAACCTTTGCCGCCACCCCCTTTGTTCAAGCAATGCGCCCCAAGCCGGGCTACTACTCCGACGGTCTGTTTATTGCTGGGGACTGGACAGCAACAGGATTGCCCGGAACAATTGAGGGGGCCGCACGAAGTGGAGTGGCTGCGGCGCAATCGTTGCAGCGAGGGGAGTAAAGCATGTGAAGTAGTGAGCCTAATTCACAGATATTATGATTCAAAGAAAAAGGCCAGTACGTGCGTAACGTACTGGCCTCTCCATATCTGTTTTCTTGAAAGTACCTTAGAAGGCGCGGCGGAGATCAACTTGGAAGATGATCGTGCTCAACTGCCAGTTCTCCGTTGGAGTCACATCGGTCAAGCCGTAGTCGTAGTATACGCCCGGTGTCAAAGCCCACTGGTTGTCGAATATACCAATCTCTCCTTGAAGACCTGCCTTCGCTGAGAAACGGGTCGATGAACGCTCTGGAATGTCTCCGTCAAAGAAGATCAGACGACGGCCATTGTTCTCAGTTGGACGTCCGTCAGGGTTGACGAAGCGTGCATTCAGTGGCTCTTCCAGATCCTGTACTTGGCGGTTTGTGCCACCCATGATGTACTGGAATGCTGGGCCAACTGCTGCACCAACGCGGAAGTCGCCAAGTAGAAGAATCTCATGCTTGTACATCACCTCGACGTTCAGCAACGAGTATGTGATATCTGATGTCGTAGAGACAGTCTGGTCAACTACGGTTGGATTTTTTGGATCTGCAGGATTAGGGAGGAGGACTTTTGCGTTCGGCAGTTCCTGACGGAACTGTCCGGGGCGTTGATCGAAGGTGATGCGTGGGATAATGCCCCAACGGCCATCGACACTTGGCAAAAACTCAGCACTCAGTCCAACGAGGAAACCCCATCCATTTCCATCTTCGAAGAGTGGACATCCAGGTTCATCGTTAGTTCTGAATCCT
>JBFWSB010000190.1:0-8774 GCA_050248595.1 Kapaibacterium sp. (SeqCode) | reverse complement strand
CTTATAAAGCCCACCTTCGAGACCAAACGAAGGTGGGCTTTTTCTTTGCCCAAAACGATAAATCAAAGCAAATCAACACGGTAATCAGAAAGGTGAAAGAGATGATTCACGTCCGTTTTCAAGGAAAATCCTACGATTTAAACGAAAGAGTGCTGAACCTAAACGGTAGTGCAAGCGACGCTCAAGTGAAAGGTGCGTTGGCAGAGCACTTCAATGTGCGACTCGATCAGTTCGACTTCTACGTCGTTGATCGGCGACCAACCGGCGAGCTTGTTGTGCGACCTGAAGCAGTTTATGGATAAGAGAGTTGTGATCTTCCGATCATCCCGATCTGCAAGATCTCACTCCCTCTCCGTAACTGACTTCCGTTAATCTCCACACGCTACAAGTATTTAGTACTGGCTCAAAAAAGTTAATTGAGTGAGGTGGGAGAGGTGCGTCCATTTACTAATAATGCTCAAAGTATAGGTAAAGATTGTCGTGCCATAGTAGTGAAAGCATACATAACATAGGAGGTGTACCATGAAGTATGAGAAGAGAATTCGGGACTTCGAAAACATTCTATCCTTTTGAAGTTATGAGCAAACGACGGAAGGGGGTCCCGTCGGAGACGAAGGTGAAGCGAGGAGTCAGGATCGTTCACGGCGAGAAAGAACTGACAGAAAAGCTTGGACGGAATGACCTCTGTCCCTGTAATTCTGGACGCCGGTTTCAAGCGATGCTGCATGAGGGAGAAGCGATATGACGGATCACTGAGGGACTACTACTTCAGGGAGAAATGATTGAACGAGAAGTGAGTGAGAAATCAGATGGTAGACTATACCGGGAGGTAAACTCTATATGAGACATCCAACAAGTAGAGGAAGCGTTAACCAGAGGCAATCGGGGAGGCCGATCAACTTTGGAAAGATCAAAGGGAAGATGAAGAGGATAGAGGTGAAGAGTGTGCCCCGTGGGCGACCACAGGGATTAGTGAACAGCCCAAGCGATGAAGTAGATGAAATGCGAAAAGCCAAAGGATAGATTCTAAACAGAAGAAGGTGGTGCTATGATCAGATGGGAGCTGGTTCTGAACTGGTTGAGAAATAGAACAGAAGAGCCACGTAGAAATGAGAATGTGAACAGAGAATTTTCTTCCAAAAGTGGAAGAGGAGTAAATCGGAGTAGAGAGATGAGCGTACGAGTGAACCAAAACGAACGAGACCTGCGGCTGGAGATGCTGGATAGCATCTTGACTTCGCCACACCGTGACCTTGGTTTGGTTGCCGAGCTTCACAGCGATATGATTGAACTGGATCCTCTCTTCTACGGACGGCTCGCCGTCTGGTATCAGAAGAATGGAGATGTTCGCGACCATAAGGAGGTCTTCGTTGCGAACCTTTTGGCAAGCGAGTTGACGGAACATCGCGATGCTGGGTTTGCCCTGCTCCAAGAGTTCCCACCCTATCAGGTTGCGCGCGTTGTTCGGTTTATGAAGGAGAAAATCGGGAAGGTTCCTCGTTCTACGCGGACTGCTGTTGAGCAGTACTTGCGAGCACGTGAAGTTGATCCGAACTTCTTCGACCGGGCTGCGTTGCGAGGACGGAAGGGAATGAAGTCGCTCTATGCTGGTTTGCATATCAAGCCATCTGATCGCGCAAACTTGATTCTCTTCCAGAACGATCCACCTGAGGGAAGTCTCCCCTGGAAGTTGAAGGTGCTGGCGAAGACAGATGATCCGGCTGAACAAGCCCGGATGATTGTCGAGCACCGAATTCCTTGGAGCGTTGCGGTCGGTGCTGTTGGAACGTTGACTCCGTCACTGCTGGTTGCGCTGATCAACGGAATGTCGCCAGCAGAGGTAGTGAACAACATCGGCTCGTTGAAGCGACGAGGAGCGTTCGATCATCCAGAGGTGAAGTCTCTGATTGAGCGGAAGTTGAGTGAGGCTGGAGCCGACAAACGAATATCAGCCTTCAAAGCTCAGGTTGCTGCAAAGGTAGCTGACCTGGACGATGAGACTCGAGTTCAGTTGGAAGCTGTGACCGACGAGCAGATTCGGCGACGTGGTGAAATCACGAAGCCAACTGCGATCCTCGTGGATAAGTCGGCCTCAATGGAGAGTGCCATTGAGATCGGAAAGCGGATTGCAGCAATGATCTCTGGAATTACCACGGAGAACCTTCACGTCTTTGCGTTCGATACGATGCCGTACGAGGTAAAGAGCGAGGGGAATGACTTGAGTGATTGGGATCGAGCCTTCAAGAACATTCGCTCTGGTGGCGCTACCAGCGTTGGTTGCGGTATCGAGGCACTGCGCTTGAAGGGGATTCGAGTTGAGCAGGTTATCATCGTTACCGACGAAGGGGAGAACCAGCACCCATACGTTGCCGATGCGTGGAAGGCATATCGAGAGAGGCTGAACATTCCTCTCGACGTGTTGATTGTTCGAGTGGGAGATGCAACGAATGTCGTGCAGAAGTCGTTGCGTAGCGTTGGTGCAAATGTGGAGACCTTCACATTCGCCGGCGACTACTACGCGCTGCCGAACTTGATTCCACTCTTAACTCGTCCATCGCGCCTTGAGCTGTTGATGGAGATTATGGAGACCACGCTCCCAATCCGCCCTGATCGGGTATTCCCCGAGAGGATGGCGGAGGCAGCGTGAGAGAGAACCTTGAACCCGAGTGGGGGAGCACTCTACCCCCACTCGGAGAAAAGGTGGAAGAATTCAAAAGTCAAAAGTCAAAATGGGAAATTCAAAATGAGAGGAGAGAGTAGAAGGTTGCGCCCTAAATGTTGAAGCATACATACTATCAGGGAGACTGAGGTAAAGGTTCGAATCCTTTCCGAGCGAATCTCTTCGGCAGATTCGTTGGGTAGTGAAAAGGTGAACACGCAGTCTTGTATACTATCGCTTCTCATACTTGCGCAATGCTCTTCTCTCTCTTGAGAAGGTTGAAAACTGATGAGAATATCTCTCGCGTCCCGACGCGAAGAGCATACATACTGCTTACGGTTAAGCATCTGAATGAGGATCAGAAGATACAGGTTCAATTCCTGTTTGATTGCTTTTCGGACTTGCGCGAGAGAATGTTCTCTTTAAAGGAAAAGATGATAGTGCGATTGCTGTAGACCCGAACCGCACCCCGATGTGAGAAGCATACATACTCGTAGTTAATCCATATGACGGAGGTTCGAATCCTTCCTGACTTTTAGGTGGACGAAGAGTTCACTAACAAGAGTCAGTAGCTCAGTGGTAGAGCATTGGACACCAAAACGCTTTTCAAACTTGTGCGGGGAGGGTGCAGCACGATGGTATCGAAAGGGAGTAGAGAGATAGAAGGATAAGGGAGCGCGATATAGAAAGAGTTTGTCGAGGTAGCCTCGAAAATTTTCGTGTCCAGACAAGAGAAGCATACATACTTGCTCACGGTAGAGCATTGGCCTGTCACGCCACCCATGGTCGTTTGTCGACCGCTTCCCTGACTTACACGAAATGATTGTTGAGTAAGAAGAATGGTCGATGTACGAAATCTGATTGAAGCATTTGCTCAGGATGAAGCGAACCTTCGCGCAACCACATTCCTTGCCCCTGCGTTGCAAGGGGGGAAGGTTCGGGCACGGGTGATGGGAATCGTTTACGACTTCGCAGTAGAGCCGATAGACTTTGAGGGGTGGGGACTCTTTCGTCCTCTCGATGTTAAGAGAGCGGAAGTTGTAGAAGAACCTCCTCTCTACTTGGTTGGGGAGTATCTGAACCTCTTACCAACACTTCGGCTGAAGTTGGCAACGCAGTTGAACAGTTCTACGTGGCTTGCATATCCAGTGAATGAATCTGATATGCGCAGGCGATTTGGATTGGCTCAACCTCTCCCAATTCACTTGGTGAGTGAGGGGGAGATGTTCGATCAGGTGGTGGGTGGATGGGATGGAGCTGCTCTCTGGTTTCGGGAGATTGATCGAAGAGATGATCCACTCCGCCCAGTTCACTTGCGAAGTGCGTTGAAGGGTGAAGTTGTCCCAGAGAACCTCAAGGTGAAGGGGTTAACTCCAGAGGAGAGAATCGCATATAGCATTGCATTCAATCAATCTGAGCAGTCTCGAATTGAACGGGAGCGTATCAGTGGTGAACGGAAGGTTCAAGATGCACTCCGCCGCGCCGGTGGAAGTTTGGAGCGTTTGAAAGACCGGAAAAGCTACTGGTTAGTTGAATGGAAAACATCGAGTGGTGAGGTGCGCACGTCGGCAGTTAACAAGAACGATCTGACGGTGATTGGTGCCGGAATCTGCCTAAGTGGTCGCGACCGAACATTCGATCTCCAGTCGCTCGTCGGCGTTGTGGAGCACCGCCCAGACTGGATGCGATAAACAAAAGTCTATAATGAAAAGAGAGCGAAGAGAGGAGTGTAATATCCGACAGCACAGACTCTGGTATTTACTCACACACTCTCAAGCTCATATACTCTAAAAAAAATGTATACCTACCACGAACATATCCACCGTGGAGAAGAGATCATGCGTTGCATCGCAGGGATCAGCGTGACAGTTTGCGGAGCCGGTGCGCTCGGTGCGAATATCGCTGAGAACCTTGTGCGGAGCGGGTTCCGGCGACTGCGGGTGATTGATCGAGACCGGATTGAAGAGCGGAATCTTTCAACGCAGCCGTGGCGACGAAGTGATATTGGTGCGTTCAAGGCGACAATTTTGGCGAACGATCTTTACCGTGCCGTCGGTGCGAAGGTGGAGGGAATCGCGAAGGAGTTGACTGAAGAGAATGCCGTTCTCTTCCTTCACGGGAGTGATATCCTTATTGATACTTTCGACAATAGTGGAAGCCGAAGCATCCTGAAAGAGTGGTCAGAGAAAATGAGGGTTCCTTGCCTCCACGTTGGACTTGCGGGAGATTACGCCGAGGTGATTTGGAACGACGCTTATCGGGTTCCCTCGGCTGCTCAGGATGATATTTGCGACTATCCACTGGCCCGCAATCTTGTGATGATAGCGGCATCAATTGCCAGCGAAACGTTGGTCCGCTTTGTTGAGTCGGGGAAGGCTGAGAATAGAACGATAACGTTCGAAGATTTCTCGATCCAACATCTGTAAACTGAATTGAACACATAACGAATAATAGAGAGATGATTACCAGCGCTCAGCTAATTGAAATGAACTGGCCGAAGGGGAAGGTTTTTGGGGAGGCAATTGCCGTTGCCCAAGAGATGGCAGCAACCGGAGCAACCGATGAACAGATCTTGTCGGCGTTGAAAGCCGTTCGAACGGATCCAGAGTCATATAAGGGAGAGGGGAATTTGTTCCAGGAGATCGCCAAGACCTTCATTGGATTGAATGCTCGGGATGATCTCCCTCAGATTCGTGAAGTGCCGATGGAAGCTCCGATCTGGGGTGAGCATTTGATTGATCAGGGAGCAGTAGATCAGTTGCGCAACGCTATGCGCTTACCAGTAACTGTTGCAGGTGCTCTGATGCCAGACGCACATATTGGCTACGGAATCCCGATTGGTGGAGTTGTTGCGTTGGAGAATGCGGTTGCTCCCTACATGGTTGGCGTTGACATTGCCTGCCGAATGATGATGTCGATCTATCCGAAGCCGATGCGTGAGGATTTTGAGAAGATCAATACCTACGACCTTGTGAAGCGAGCAATGCGTGAAGAGACGCGCTTTGGTATCGGGGCGCAGTTCGGAAAGTATGATCTGCGGGAACATGAGGTGATGGACGATCCAGATTGGAATCAGACAAAGTTGTTGATACACTTGAAGCAAAAGGGAGCTGTTCAGCTTGGAACAAGTGGGACAGGGAATCACTTCGTGGATGCCGGCATTTTGAACGTAGGTGAAGAGGGGGCTGCTGAGCTTGGAATTGAGGCTGGGGAGTATCTGGCAATCATGAGCCATTCAGGAAGTCGAGGTGTTGGAGCGAAGATTTGTGATTACTACTCAGGTCTGGCTCAGAAGATCACGACGCTTCCAAAGGAGCTGCGCCACTTGGCGTGGTTGCCGATGGATACGGAGGAGGGCGAGGAATACTGGATCAGCATGAACCTTGCTGGGAAGTTTGCTTCGGCAAATCACCATACGATTCATCAAGCTATTGCAAAGCGGATTGGGGAACGACCAGTTGCTCAGGTGGAGAACCACCACAACTTCGCATGGCTTGAGGAGCACAACGGTAAGGAGGTTTACGTTCACCGAAAAGGAGCGACCCCGGCTGGCGAAGGAGTGCTCGGAATTATTCCCGGCTCAATGGGACATGACTCGTTCATTGTTCGTGGGAAGGGGAGCAAGTTGTCGCTTGATAGTGCGAGCCACGGAGCAGGCCGTGTGATGAGCCGAAAGCAGGCGAAGCAAACGTTGCCGAAGAAGGAGCGAGATGCCTGGCTTGCAGAGCGACAGATTGATTTGATGGGGGGAGGAATGGACGAAGCTCCGCAGGTCTACAAGGACATTGAGGAGGTGCTGGCAGTGCAGACTGATCTGGTAGAGCCTGTAGCTCGTTTCACTCCGCGCATTGTTCTGATGGCGAATGATGGAAAGTCGGAGGATTGAGTGAGTTGATGTCCCTTACCATCCCCTCTGGGGGGCGTCACCCGCCGAAGGCGGGATGACGGGGTGGGCTACGAGCGCACACAAGCTCCGCTACGTTCCTACCGCATCAACAAAAGAGGATAGAGAACTCCGCACAACCGGAGCTTCTCTATCCTCTTTATTTTCTTGCCCCAATTTTCTACCTTCCCACAATCCAACATCATCCACCAATCGCCAACGACTATGCCCCGTTTTCGACGTCCAATTATTCCTGCCACAGAGCGGGCAAAGGGATACGCTCGTGAGCTACGCAACAACAGCACGTTCTCTGAGGTGCTTCTCTGGAAGCATTTGAAAGGAAAGCAGATGTGTGGTTACGACTTTCATCGACAGAAGCCAATCTTCAACTACGTTGTTGACTTTTTTGCACCCGATCTGATGTTGGTTGTTGAGATAGACGGGTCGAGTCACCGTGGAAAGGAAGCTTATGATGCTCGACGTCAAGAGGAGATTGAGCGGTTGGGAATTTGCTTCTTGAGGTTTGCTGATAGGGATGTGCAGCACAACCTTGAGGTTGTGCTGCGGGAAATTAGAGTGTGGATTGAAGAGCGTAAACGGGTAGACTGAAAAAATCTATTTACGCTTTCTTCTCTTCCTCTAAAGGTCTCCAAGCGGAGATGCCACCTTTCATGCTGGCTGCTTTGATGCCGTACTTCCCGAGCAAGTCGGCTGCTCCGACGCTGCGGGTTCCGGCGTGGCAGTAGCAGATGATCTCTTTCCCTTCGTGCTTCTTCTTAAGGTCGTTAGCCGACTGCGAAAGTATGTGGAGTGGAATGTGAAGCGATTTGGGAATCGACTTGGCAGCCCGTTCGCTATCGGTGCGAACGTCGAGGAGGATTGCATCCCCTTGCTTTAGGCGTTCGTGGACTTCGGCAACGCTGTATTGTGTGATGTTTCTGTTGGCAAAGTATCGTCCCAGAAAAAGGACAACCAAGAGAACAACAAAAACGAGAAAAACCCAGATCATTCTTCCGCTCCTTTTTCTACTGGGAGTCCTGCATTATTCCACGCAACAATTCCCCCATCCAACATTGTGACCTTAAAGCCTTTTTCGCTGAGAAGATTGCTTGCCTTCCGACTTCGACTACCGCTGCGACAGTATACTAAGAGTGGCTGTGATTTGAATTGGTCAAGCTCACCGATGCGTCCCTCAAGTTCGCCTACAGGTATCAGAATTGCAGATGAAATGTGTCCTGTCTCACTCCCGAATTCCTCGGCTGTTCGGACATCTAATACAACTGTGGAAGGATCGGCTTCTAACATCTTCGCGGCTTCGGCTGGCGAAATGGTTGGATAACTTCCACTCCCTTCTTGACTGCATCCGGCAACCGGTATCCAGAAAAAGATGAGAAGGGGAAGCAGATAAAGAAAGCGTTGTTGAACTATCATTGTTGATTTGGATTGAGAGTAAGTGTATGGAGAGAAGATACGCTAACGGACTCCTTCCATTCGGCAAAAGATGTTTCAGGATTCTCGTTCAAGTGTGGTCTTTGCTTCCTCAACTACCTGATCGAATAGGTCTTCCAGTGCTTCGTTCACCCCTCGGCAACCTGCAACAACAGCCTCTCCCCAAGCAACATAGGCTCGACGCCGTTCAATACTCCAGTCAGGAGGAGGACGGTGGATAATGTCTCGAATGTTGCTGATCTTATCGGCAATTTTGATGAGCTTCCCTCGCGAAGACATTCCGGGTGCGTGCTCAACTTGCAATCGCTTCCGCTCTGCTTTTGGCAAGGTCTTGTCGTCGGTCATCTCTTCTACTAAGAATCGAACATCACTCCCGAACAATTCTTCAATGTGCTCGAAGGTTGTTTCTGTATCCTCCACTGTGTCGTGCAGGAGAGCTGCCTGAAGGATGGCGAGGTCTTCTACCTTCGCAACAGTGGCCAGTAGCGTAGCTACATCAACCACATGATTAACGTATGGTGTTGCTCCAGCCCCTTTCCGACGTTGTTCTCGGTGCTGGGTAGCGGCAAACAGCGTTGCGCGGAGGAGTCCACTCTGCATTGATTCTTCTTCCATGAAGAGAAGATAGGTAATCCTAAAATGATGGAGAGTCTTGATAAAGCAGACAGTCCCGACAGAGGGAAAACCTCCGCCGGGACTGTTGCTTTCCTCCCTCTCTACTCACAGGGAAGAAGACCATGCTGTTTTGCTACTGTACAATCACGAATCGCCCCGAAGCGAGAA
>JBFWSB010000189.1:0-8788 GCA_050248595.1 Kapaibacterium sp. (SeqCode) | reverse complement strand
AGAGCTTCTACTGCCGAGTCGTCTCCCTTCAACGCAAACCATGCTGTCTGTAATAGGCGGCACTCGATTTCATACTGAATGAAGAAGCGTTTTTGGTTTAGCTCAAAGGCTACGTCGATGTAGCGAACTGCTTCATCGAACTCATTTCTGTAGAGAGAGAGCTTTGCCCAGAGGAGTGCTGCCCCTTTAGCCTTGCCAACGTCGGGCGATTCGAGGTCAACCGATTCGAACTGCTCCAAATTCTTCTCGACAGTTTCATAGTCTCCCGTAATCAAGCAGAGTTGTAGGTATTTCATCCGGTGGTAACTCTGCCGAGCCAGTTCATCAGGATGTTGTGTGAAAACATTCTGGTAAGCCTGCCATGCAGCCTGATGATTATCCCCAAAAAAGTATTCATGCTCTGCGAGAATCAATCTTGCCCCGATCTCTTCTTGTCGTGGAATTTGCTCCGGATACTTCTGGCAGAGTTGCAGTGCTTCTTTGAGGACGGCAGCCCGGTGAGGAACGTCGTAGTTAATCTGCGCCCGAAAAATTGCCCAGCCTTGGTTCAAGCGAAATCGTGCCAACGGATAGGTGTCGGGATCAATCATTCGGTCGAGCTTCTCCAGTTCATTCAGCAGTTCCCTCTCTGCTCTCTCGTTAGCATCGCCGGCAGCAACGCGCCAGATTTGTATACCCAATAAACATGCCTGCGTGTAGTACTCAGTCCCTTTACCCGGTTCCAATCGCTTGAGGATTGTCGCAACCCGCTTTGCCAGTTCAGGACTGTAGAGAATGCTAAATCGAGTGTGAAGCAGGTTGAACACCTTGCGATAGAACTCATACTTCTCCCCTTTCGGTCGCTTACCAATCTCCTTCTCTTGTCGCTGTAGTTCTCTCGCAAAGTTCGAAGCAAGTGATCTCCGGTGCAGGTCGCTTAGTAGAGGAATGCCTCCCTCTGGAACAATTGCTTCGTAGGCTTTGTGCAGCAGAATCGAACATGTTTTGTCGAACATCGAACTGCTCATCTCGAGGTGAATGCACGCATCCTCCTTCGTTGGATTATCCTCAAAACGCACAGCCAGGAGCAAGTTGAGCACTTCTCGTTCCCGTTCGGTTAGTGTGATCTCACCAAGAAGTTCTTCTTCTTCGGCCTTAAGTGATTTTAGATATGCGAAGAAGTTGTTCATTCTATCCTTCGAATTCTGTAGTGCTCTTGCTGACGCTGAGGGGATCCTCTTGTGACGGTAAGAATATCGCAAAACCGGACTTTCCCGCACTCCTCTCTCTCCAGATATTACATCTGGTCGAACAACCCGACTGCAAAGTATCACGTTCCATTTATCAGGGAGTTCTCACATGGTGAATCGTATCATTGTAAGTGCATTTTTGTTCGTAACGGCACTCTTCTTTGTCGCCTGCGGTGACGATCCAACCTCATCGACACCGAACGGCTCAATGACTGCGAAAGTAGATGGGGATGCCTGGGGAGCCACATCGTTAAGTGCCCAGAACGTTGCAGGAAGTCTTATCATTGTTGGCTCGCAGATCGACGTTGCTGGAGGGGAAACCAAGCAAATAAACATGACCGTATCGAATGCTGCTGTTGGTGAGTATCAGCTTGGGGGAATCAACAGTGCTACCGGAAGGACTATCACCTATGCTGAGGGAGCAAGTGTTGCTTCCTTGAAGTCCTATTCTTCTATCAGTGGCACGATCAAGATCGAGGAGTTCACCTCGACTGGTGCGAAAGGAACGTTCACCACAACGGTAGAACATAACCAGTCAGGCCAGAATGATGGAACCAAACACGAGATAACGGAAGGGAAATTCAACGTTACGTTCTAAGCGACTATGCACCTATCTACTGAATTGGTTGATCGGGTATATTGCTGTGGAGAGTGTGTGGGGATATCTGCCTTTGCAGGTGTCCTCACAACATACATTAAACATTTCAACAACAAATTTGAATGCTGAACTATCGGGGTCTGTTGGCCATCCTCTTCTTCTCACTTCTCTACGGAAACCAAATATCCTTTGGACAAACTTCCGACACGTCGCTTGCAGTTGCTGTACGTGAAGGGGATCTTGAAACGGTGGAGCGTCTGCTTGCTGAGGGGTACGATCCTGACGCTGGCTTTGATGAGTGGACGCCACTAATGTTAGCTGCGATGAACCAAGAACTGGAGATTGCCCGTGCTCTGATTGAAGCCGGAGCAAACGTGAATGCCCTGAGCACCGAGTATGGCTCGGCTCTCGCCGTTGCTGCAATGACTCCGTTAGACTCACAGGAGAACGAGACAGCAATTGCACGACTCCTTGTGGAGAGTGGGACTGATGTAGATGGGACGAATGGCTCCAGTATGACGCCACTAATGTTTGCCGCGCGTGAAGGAAAAAAAGAGATCGTCCTCTTTTTAATTGAAGCCGGTGCAGATGTGAACTGGCAAGATGTTCGTGGTTGGTCACCACTGAAATTTGCAGTGCAGTCGGGTCTCCCCGACCTTGTCTCGATAATGTTAGAGGTAGGAGCCGATCCAAACGTTATGGAGGAGTATCCGTTTCGTACTCCGTTGCACGATGCTGTTAGCATTGGCATACCGGAAATTGTCTCGATGTTGTTGGATGCAGGGAGTGAGGCAAACGGGTTGTATGATGGAGGGGAGACTCTTCCCCCAATCTTCACAGCTGTTACCGAAGAGAGAGAATCGATACTCAGTCTTCTCCTCGATGCTGGGGCTAATCCAAACTATCCCGACAACGGCTATCTCGATGAGTCAGAGGATGAGTACGAGATTCGGACCCCTCTCGACTGGGCAAGAAAGCTGAACAACGCTGAGATGGAAGGGATGCTTCTAAATGCTGGTGCTATGACGCAGAGTGAGCTTGATGATGCGTTAGTAGAGATGTACAGCGCGATACTAAATGGGGATAGCCAGACTTTTGCGGAAGTGATGGAGAGGAGAGTTGATCCACGAATCCCAGCCCCGACAGTAGAGGGGAATGTAGAGTTACTTGAGATAGCTGCTGCCCGGTGCAGAGCAGATATTGTGGGAATCATTCTCGACAATTGGGAAATCAATCAACTGCGGCTTGAGATGGCCTATCAGGTATGCCAATGTCCTGAAGAGGAGGGGGTTCTCGACGTTCTGATTGAGAAGAGACCGGGAGCCATGCTCTTTACTGCGATTGCTACCGACGATCCTGATCTTCTTCAAGCCATTCTCTCATCAACAGAAGAGATTGCAAGCTATCGAGATTTCAGGGGGGTCACAGTCCTCTACGCTGCGGCTGAGGCGGGCAATCCTGAGATGGTACGGATGTTAATTGAGGCTGGAGGAGAGATAACTGACATTAGTGGTTGGGGGGAGACAGCAATCTTCGGAGCAATTCGGCAAGGGCATACTGAAATCGTCTCGATGTTCCTCGAAGCAGAACCTGCGTTGGTAGAGATGCCAAACCGATCTGACATGACTCCCCTGAATGCCGCAGCCCGCTCCGGTGAGTCGGAGTCGCTCCGCCTGTTGATTGAAGCCGGTTCTGACATTGAGTATACCGACCAGTGGGGCTGGACTCCACTACACAACGCTGCCTGGATGGGAAATGCCGACTGTGTGAAGCTGCTGCTCGAAGCTGGGGCAGACCGTGAGGCTCGCGTTCCTACGGGAGAAAATGCCCTCGAGCTTGCCGACGTTGCAGACAATCCTGAGGTTGTAGCGATTCTGAAACGATAAAATCGTCGTGGGACGTGGCTCGCTGCGTCCCACGATAATCCTGCCGAAACATCCTCTTGCATTTCCTCGCTTGCACCTCACGCGACGTGAGGTCTTAACTTATCTGCCGTTCGTGAACAACTTTATTTTTTTAGAAACGAGAAGAACGAATTTCCTACGGAGATTACAGATGAGTGAGCCTGGAGTTCGGATTGGTCGCTTAGCCGAGCAGACCGGTCTTTCGATACGGACGTTGCATTGGTACGATGAGATCGGGCTGCTGAAACCTACCGAAAGGACTGAGTCAGGTCACCGAATCTACAGTCGTGAGGATGTTGCTCGCTTGCAGCAGATTCTCTCACTGCGTGATCTTGGCTTCGCCTTAGAAGAGATTGCCGAGTGTTTGGATGACCGTCTGTTCGACCACTACACCGTTGTTCGAATGCACCGGATACGGCTTCAGCGCGATCTCGAACGAACGCGACAACTCTGCGAGCGATTGGAACGACTCGAACACCAGCTTGAGCAGGGGGATGTCGTCTCCAGTGAGGAGTTTATCCAAACAATCGAGAGTATTATCATGACAGAAAAATATTATACAAAGGAACAGCAGGAGTATCTGAAGAACAGGTACGAAGAAGTTGGTGAGGAACGGATTCAGCAAGTACAGAAAGAGTGGGAAGAGTTAATTGCTGCTGCCCGTTCTGAAATGGAAAAGGGGAGCGATCCGATGAGCCAACCTGTGCTGGAGATTGCGCGAAAGTGGAACGCTTTAGTCGATGAGTTTACCGGAGGGAATCCGGGTGTCACAGCTTCGCTGAAGCAGATGTACAACGAGGAAGGGCCGGAGAAGGCGAGCCGTGGGATGATGGATCCGGCAATCTTCGAGTTTATGCGAGAGCCGTGTGAGCGAGTGCGGGGTACTGGTTGAAATGGGAACGTAGGATTGCTCACCTGGTTCTGAAGAGCTACAAAACACCAAGAACACCAAGAGCACCAAGGAATATCGAACCTTGGTGCTCTTCCTCTTTTTCACGTATCTCAAAGCCTATCTACCATACACCTTCTCAAATTTTTCTCTGATCTCTGCATTGCACAGGTTCCCTGTGCTTCCTTGGTGCGTGTGTGGCTTTCCCGGTTTCGGCTGGTACGTACCCTCGGTAATTGCTTCGCCAACAATTTTGTAGGCATCCCGGAATGGCGTTCCATCGGCAACCAGACGGCTGACCTCTTCGACGGTGTAGAGGTAGTGATACCGTTGGTCGTTGATCCAATCCCTGTTGACCTCAATGTGCTGCAACATGTAGTCGGCTAATCGCAGGCAGGTCTTCAAGTGATCGACTCCGGGGAAGAGAATTTCTTTCAGGAGTTGATAGTCGCGGTGGTAGCCGCCGGGGAGGTTCGTTGTTAAGAGGGCAATCTGGTTCGGCAGACCACGCAACGTATTGCAGTGGGCACGAATCAGTTCGAAGACATCGGGATTCTTCTTGTGGGGCATGATGCTCGATCCGGTGGTGAGCGATGCAGGGAATCGAACGAGGTCGAAGTTCCCGCCGGTGTAGAGGACAACGTCCATAGCAAGGCGACCGAGCGTCATCGCAACCGACGCAGCCGCAGTCGCTATTGTCCACTCAAGCTTGCCACGGCTCAGGCCAGCCCCCATTGCGTTTATCCGAAGTGTGGAGAAACTGAGTTCATCCGTTGTAATCTCCCGATCTATCGGAAAAGACGAACCATAGCCAGCCGCAGAGCCGAGAGGGTTCTGGTCGGCGATTGCTTTAGCGGCGTTCAACATCGTCAGGTCGTCAATCAACAGTTCTGCGTAGGCCCCAAACCAGAGACCGAACGAGGAGGGCATGGCAATCTGCATGTGGGTGTAGCCCGGCATCGGATCGTCCGCGTGAGCCTCACTCAACCCGATCAATCGTTCGAAGAGGTCTCGAAGGAGGCTACGAATCTCTTCTACTTCATCACGTCCCCAAAGGTGAAGGTCGAGGAGGACTTGGTCGTTCCGAGATCGCGCGGTATGTATTCTCTTCCCAGCCTCTCCAATTCGTTTCGTTAACTCAGCTTCAACTTTCGAGTGAACATCTTCATACTCATCCTCGATTGTGAAGTCGCCACGTTCTACCTCTTCGAGAAGTTGGTTTAGTCCACTCTCAACCTTTTGGAATTCTTCGCCGTCGAGGATCGCAACTTGGCCGAGCATCTTCGCGTGAGCGAGTGATCCAAGCAGGTCGTATCGTGCAAGTCGCATATCCAACTCGCGGTCGTTCCCGACGGTAAAGCGTTCTACTAAGCTATCTATCGGTTCTCCTTTCTCCCAGAGCTTCATTCTTGTCCTCGCTGGTCTTCTTTTTCGATTTCGTAGTGTGGAATCGTGTGTTCTGTCAGTCGATCGAGTATCTGAACGTACTTCTCGATCCCAGTGCGAATCTCTTCCAAGTGGATATACTCGTCAGCAGTATGCGAGCGAGCAGAATCTCCCGGACCTATCTTCACCGTTGGGAAAGGCATACGGGATTGATCTGAGACTGTCGGTGAACCGTAGGTTGGTATACCAAGGTGTTTGGCGACAGCTACGATTGGATGATTCGGATCAATGCCGGAAGGATTCAGTCGGTAGGAGCGAACGTTCACTTCAGAGCGAACGTGGTTCCGAATAATCTCCGCCACTTCGCGGTTTGTGTAGGCGTCGGTTGTTCGCACATCTACGGTGAAGTTGCAAGTCTCTGGAACAATGTTATGTCGCGATCCTCCCTCGACAATCGTCACAGCCATCTTTACCGGACCGAGTGTTGCCGACTCACGTTCGAAGCGATAGGTACGGAACCACTCGATGTCGACCATTGCGTTGTAGATCGCATTCTCTCCTTCATCCCTTGCCGCGTGCCCTCGCACACCGTGCGCCACACAGTCGACCACGATCAGTCCCTTCTCGGCAACTGCCAACTCCATCTTTGTCGGTTCTCCCACGATGCCGAAGTCAATCCTTCCAAGTTCAGGGAGGATGAGGGGAATACCATTCTCGCCTGAGATCTCCTCTTCGCCAGTGGCGGCAAGTATCAAGTTGAAGGGGAGTTCTCGTTCGTAAAAGTGGAGGAAGGTGGCAATCAACGACACAAGTGGACCACCAGCGTCGTTGCTCCCAAGTCCGTAGAGAATCCCATCCTCTACACTCGGTTCGTGTGGGGGACGAGTGTAGCTACTTCCGGCGGGAACTGTGTCGTGGTGGGAGTTCAATAAGATTGTCGGCTTCTCATCGCTGAAGTTCCGGTTACGACACCAGACATTGTTCCCTACTTGTGCAACGTCAACGCCACGCTCTTCCAGAAATCTTCTGATAATTGCGGCGGTCTTCTCCTCTTCTCCTGAAAGAGATGGGGTGCGTATCAACTCTCTAAGGAGGTCGACTGCTTGGGTGTATTGATCCTCTCCTATCTTCTGCGCTTTGTTCACAACTCTTGTCCTCCACTCTGTTCGGTGATTCTTGTTCCGGCACTATCTGACTCAAGCATCTCTCCATCTCCAATTCTAACTGCTGAAACACCGTAGCGAATGGCTGCAAGCGCATTCTCAATTTTCGGAATCATCCCCCCTGCAATCGTACCGTCGACAATCAGCGCGGAGACTTGGCTTGAGTGAAGTTCTGAAAAGAGTGAGGCTGAGTCGTTCGGGTTGGCGAGTACGCCCGGTCGGTCGGTGAGCAGAAGCAGCTCCACACGATAGAGTGAAGTCAAGGCCGCCGCAACTGTTGTGGCAATAGTGTCGGCGTTTGTGTTGAGGAGTGTGCCGTTCGTATCGTGTGTGATTGCGTTGAGTACTGGAACCATGCTCTGCTCCAAGAGAAGAGAGAGGAAGCGAGTATTCACTCCTTCCGGTTCTATATCACCAACGAAGCCAAAGTCGATTTCACCGACGGGACGTTTGGTGGCCGCAAGCAAGTTGCCATCTACACCACTTAAGCTGATAGCATTGCATCTGCTCTCCTGCATTAGGGCAGCGATCTTCTTTCCATTCAAGCCAGCATAGACCATTGTGACAACGTCGAGCATTTCTTGGTCGGTGATGCGTCGTCCGTTCTGCATCTTCGGTTCAAGTCCTAAACTCTTTGCAATCCGGTTTGCTTGTGCTCCTCCACCATGTACCAGAATCTTCTTCTCAGATAACGCGCAGAAGCGATTGAGTACTGACTGAAGTTGTTTCGGTTCATCGAGCAGGCTCCCCCCGATTTTTAGGACGATCAGTCGATCCATTCCAACACCCTCTTCAAGACTGCCTGCGTAGCGAACTCACGATTTGCTGCCTGCTCAATCACAATCGAAGTGGGGGAGTCGAGTACTTCGTCGGTAACGATCACGTTTCGTCGAACTGGGAGACAGTGCATGAACTTCCCTTGATTTGTGAGGGACATTTTTTCCTCGGTTATCATCCAATCTCTATCAGTCGTTAACACCTCACCATATGGAGTTGTCGACGACCAGTTCTTTGCGTAGACGAAGTCTGCCCCTTCGAGTGCGCGGTTCTGGTCAGGCTCGAACGTTGCTCCGGAAGTAAACTCTGGGTCGAGAGAGTAGCCTTCAGGGTGAGTGATAATTAACTCAGCATCACTTCTTCCCACCCACTGTGCAAATGAGTTCGGGACGGCTTGCGGTAGTGCGCGGGGGTGTGGTGCCCACGTGAGCACAACGCGCGGAGTTGTCGTGGAACGATGTTCTTCAATTGTCATCAAGTCGGCCAGTGCTTGCAGTGGGTGGCCAGTAGCACTCTCCATGTTGACTACGGGAACAGTTGCCTCCTGCACGAATCGGGTGAGGAATGCTTCGCTACGATCTTCTTCTTGGTCTTTCAACCGAGCGAAAGAGCGGAGGGCGATGATATCGCAATACTGTGAGATAACGCGAGCAGCTTCCTTGATATGTTCCTGCGCATCTCCATCCATCACCACGCCATCTCCTGTCTCAAGGTTCCAGCCATCTTGCGCAACGTTCATCACCATCACGTTCATGCCGAGACTATCCCCAGCCTTCTGCGTGCTCAGTCGAGTGCGGAGGCTTGGGTTCATGAAAATCATTCCGAGCGTTTTGTAGAGTCCG
>JBFWSB010000188.1:0-8814 GCA_050248595.1 Kapaibacterium sp. (SeqCode) | reverse complement strand
GGCAAACGTCCGAACTCTTCTCTGAGTTATGCTTACTCCCTGATGCAGTAGCCCTGAATGTAATCCGCGAAGATTTCGACTCGTGGCTGGGACCGAACGCACTTCGTGCACTCACTAATCTTTTTCATAGCTCTCTCTACAGCAGACAGCAGTTCTTCCCTGCACAGCCTCACCAGATAACGGGAACACGTCGCAAGGCACTTACCCGTTCGTTTCTCTCTTCTCCCCCCCTTCCTTAGTCCTTTCCAGATGAGATTTGCGGGAGTACCGCCACGAACGTTCGGCTCCGTTGCTCAGAGCAACGAGCGTTTGTTGGCAATAGTTCCCTCACAATTCTATGCGGCATTGACCCGCTCTATCTTCTGATTGAGGATAGATTTTCCTCCGCTCTCTCTATGTGATAAAATTTTTGGAAGGTCAAGTCAGGTGAACAACCATCGTACTCTGTTCTCCTGACTTGTTCACCTTCTCCTCAGATCAATCGAAGGAAATAATGAGATCTTTTTATTCAATAGCTATCGTTCTATTCCTGCTAACTACAAGCTCGGGAGTAGCCCAGCAGATAACCATTACTGGGACAGTAAAAGATAATGAGACAGGAGAACCGATACCGGGGGCGAGCGTTGTAGAGAAGGGGAGAGGGAATGGAACAGCAACTAACAGCAGCGGAGAGTATTCCTTGAAGCTTTCGAGTGATTCTGCTCTGTTGGTCTTCAGCTCTATTGGATATGTGACGCAGGAGGAGAAGGTAGATGGGAGAAGTAGTGTCAACGTCCGCCTCGCGCCGGAGGCACTGGAACTGAACGAAGTGGTGGTTACTGCACTGAACCTGAAGCGAGAGTCGCGAGCATTAGGATATGCAGTGCAGAAGCTGAACTCGACAGAGCTATCGGAAGTGAAGTCTCCGAACTTTGTCGACAACCTTGCAGGGAAAGCAGCCGGAGTCACTGTAACGCAAGGGGCAACCGGCGTCGGCTCTACGTCGAAAATTACGATTCGAGGAGAGGCCTCCTTTACCAACAACAATCCTCTCTTCGTTGTAGATGGAGTCCCTATCAACAACAACACAAACTTCAACGGCACGAACGAGGCCGCCGCCGGTTTTCAGGAAGTTGATTTTGGGAATGGTGGAATGGATCTGAATCAGGATGACATCGCATCGGTCACCCTGCTGAAAGGGCCGAGTGCAGCGGCACTCTATGGAACCAGAGCAGCTAATGGTGTCATCATCATCACAACCAAAGATGGCTCTCGCAGTAAAGAGCTTGGCGTCAGCTTCAGTTCGTCGGTCTTCTTCGATCAACCCTTTCAGTTACCAGAATTTCAGAACCGCTACGGTCAGGGGAACTCAGGTCAGTTCGAGTTCGTGGATGGGTTGGGGGGTGGCATCAACGACAACATCTCCTATAGTTGGGGACCGGCACTCGATCAAGGGACTCTCATCCCACAGTTCGACAGTCCAGTAACGTTGCCCAATGGCACGATTGTCAGAGGTGGAGACGTTGCCCTCCGGGGGGGAGCACCAATCACCGCAACACCTTTCACTTCACATCCAGATAACCTAAAGGACTTCTATGAAACCGGGGTGACGGCAATCAACAACTTGGCAATCTCCTCTGGTTTCGATAAGGGGAGCTATCGCCTCTCCTTCACCGACTTGAGGAGTGACTCCTACATTCCCGGAGTGAACCTAAAGAGGAAAACAGTTGCCGGACGAATGGTCTTCGCCCCTGCACCTGAACTGAACATCTCAACCTCTATCAACTACATAAATTCAAGCAGCGATAACCGACCGGCAAACGGATATGGATCGGAGAACATCAACTACGCACTTGTTGCGTGGGGACCTCGATCGATGAACATCGAGAGCTTGAAGGAGTATTGGCAGCCGAACCTTGAGGGGATAGAACAGTTCTCGTTCAACTATACCTTCTTCGATAATCCCTACTTCACGTTGGTAGAGAACCGGAACGGATTTGGTCGCGATAGACTCTTTGGGGGGATTGCCGCCACCTACGATTTCACCGAGCAACTCAGCCTCGCCTTCAACAGTGGCATGGACTACTCAAACGAACTCCGCACATTCCGGCGGAACTTTAGTTCCAACCGGTTTAAGACCGGAGCCTATGCCGAGCAAGAGGTCTTCCTCAGGGAGATAAACAACAGCTTCCTGTTGAGCTACACTACAAAGATTAGCGATGTTTCGGCAGAGATTTCTGCGGGGGGAAATCGGATGGATCAACAAGCCTCAACCAAGCAAACCGAAGCTCTCTCCTTAGCACAACCGGGCATCTTTAACTTCGCCAACGCCGCCTCACCACTTGGAGTGACCCAATATGAGAGGCAGAAGCGGATCAACAGTCTGTACGGCTTTGCGAAGCTCGGCTACAAAAACTTCCTCTACTTGGACATTACTGGAAGGAATGATTGGTCGAGCGCATTAGCCACCTCTACTTCCACTGCGAACACATCATTCTTCTACCCTTCGGCATCGATAAGCTACATCCTCTCCAACACAGTTGAGCTTCCCTCGTGGATTTCGTTTGCGAAGCTCCGAGGTAGCTGGGGAGCGGTTGGGAATGATACCGACCCCTACCAAACCTCACTCGCCTTCCTCTCGGGGACACCCTACAACTCGCAGCCAACCGCGACAGCGCAGAACGTGATCCCGAACTCGAATCTGCTTCCGGAGAAAACCTCCGCCGTTGAAGTTGGCACAGACCTCCGGTTCTTCAACGACCGGCTTCGGTTTGATCTGACCTACTACAACGCCTTAACCGAAAATCAAATCATCTCCTTCCCCGTTGCCATCTCCTCAGGATTCTCCCAGCAAGTTGTGAATGGAGGAAGCGTTCGTTCGAAGGGAGTAGAGATTATCACTGAGGTGACGCCGGTTATCAGCAAAGACTTTGAGTGGAACGCCATCGTAAACTTCAGCAGCAACAGTGCAACGGTTGAGGCACTGCCGGAGGGAGCCGACAGAATTACGTTAGCCTACTCGAGAATCTACGACAACGTGAACCAGACTGTTTGGTTCCAGGTTGAGGAGGGGGGAGAGATCGGCGACATGTATGGAACAGGCTACCTAAAGAACGAAGCAGGAGAGTTTGTGATCGACGCGAACGGAAACTTCATTGCCGACAACAGACTGCGAAAGTTAGGGAACTACAACCCAGATTTTATTCTCGGCTTTAACAACACCTTCCGGTATAAAGATTGGGATGCAAGCTTCTTGATCGACTGGCGACACGGGGGAGAACTGGTCTCCAGAACACTCTCACTCGCTATGGTTGCTGGACAGTTGCGCGACACCGAGAATCGTCCGGAGGAAGGGATTGTTGCCGACGGAGTTGTGAACGTTGGAACAGATGCAAATCCAATCTGGCAGCAAAACAGCACTCCAATTTCTGCAGAGCGATACTACCGCCAATACTACGACCGCAACCACGAGGAGAATAACATCTACAGCGCAACCTACGCCAAGCTGAGACAGTTCTCGGTTGGCTACACCTTCCGTGGGAAGAGTGACGGGGGAATACTGAAGAGAGGGCGCGACCTTCGCGTTGCGCTGATTGGGAGGAACCTGTTTGCCCTGAGCACAATTCCCCACTTCGACCCTGAACAGTTAGCGGTGCAGGGGACACGATTCGTTGGCGGAGTCGAGGATATGTCCTATCCCTCAAGCCGCAGCTTCGGTATCAAACTCGACTACAACTTCTAAGCAGAGAAACCACGATGAAATATCTGATATATATCGTTCTTGCACTCCCCTTCTTATCAACAGCTTGTACAGAGGGGTTTGAAGAATTGAACACGAACCCCAACGCGCCAACCGAAGCGGAGCCGGCACTTCTCTTGCGGCAGGTGATATACGACTACGGCGAGGAGATGTCGTACGAAGGATTTGTTGCGGGGAACTTGTTAGGACAATACTTCGCTATGGTCGACTTCAACCTGTTCGACCGCCACAGCCTTAGCGATCCACAGCTTGGGGGAAATCCCTGGCCTGTGCTCTACACAAACCTTCGGGATAACGAAATCATGTTGAAGAGCGCACGAGCCAACCCGAGCGATGCAGTCTACGAAGGCCCAGCCTTGATTCTAAAAGCATATATCACCGCAGCCCTCACCGACATCTACGGCGATGTCCCCTACACCGAGGCATTGCAAGGGACAGAGGGGAATATCACGCCAGCTTACGACACGCAGGAACGCATCTACACCGGAGCGGACGGGATTCTGGATAATCTCGATCAAGGGATCGCCGCCATTGAGCATTACTCCGGCAACTTGCCTTTGGAAGGAGACATCCTCTTCAACGGGAATCTGGATGCGTGGGTAACGTTCGCCAATTCACTGAAGATTAAATATCTAATGCGCATCTCGGCACGCCAAGATGTATCCTCCGAACTACAACGGATTTACAGTGAGGGGAACTACATAGCAACTAACGCCCAGAACGCCACATTCAGCTTCACAAGCGGACGGCCAAACAGCTTCCGGATGCAGCAGCTTCGCGATGGCGACTTCAATCTGTTTGTCCTCTCTGAAACGATGGAAGAGATTTTGAAGGGATTGGATGACCCGAGAATCGAAGTATTGTTCAGGCCAGTTGGGAACGACCCAACCGGTACTGAATATCGAGGCTTGTTGAACGGACCTGATGCCTCGCAAACTTCTATCTCCGTTGCAGATTACTCACGAGCCGGCACGATCTTCAGAGAACATACCGGCGACCTCGACGCAAACTTCACCACAGCCTCAGAAACACACTTCCTCTTGGCAGAGGCCGCCGAGCGGGGATTGATTTCCGCAAACCCGCAGACCCACTACGAAACCGGCGTGCAGCTCGCCTTTGAATATTGGCAAACACCTCTCCCCCCCTCCTACTTGTCGACTGGCTCCGGTGCTTATGGGAGTAATGGTGCGAACAAAATTGAGCAGATCATCACGCAGAAGTGGATTGCCAACATCATCAACGGCTACGAAGGGTGGATTGAGTACAGGCGGACTGGATTCCCGCAATTGAAGCCGGTAGCGGCAAGCCTTAACAACAACCTCTTCCCCCTCCGTATGCCTTACCCGACTGATGAAACTGTGTTGAACAGCATAAGCTTTGGAAGTGCAACCGGAGCACGCGGCAACAGTGTTAACGAACGAGTTTGGTGGGATGTGAACTGAGCAAATAATGAGTAGTCACGATGTACGCAATGCTCAGTACAGAGAGAGAGTAATCATTCATCTCTGCGCTCTCTGCGCCTCTGCGTTTTTTCTCTCTTGATTGAGAAAAATGAGGATTCCTGTTCGACTTGAAAGAGAACCTTTCCATCATCAGACATCTCTTGTTCTTATTGAAGAGATTGACCGCAGAGGGGCAGAGTTTTCGCTATCAGATGTTATCGCTTCTATAAAAGGAGACGGCAGATCAACATACTACAGCAATAATGGAATTATCAACACTACTACCCTGGGTTGTTCTGCTTGCCTACTGTGGCATCTTGATTGCCGTTGTCCCACGGAACGTATCTGCAAAACAGTTCTTTGGCGGGACATCGGAGAAAGGAGCAGCCCCCGGACTCTGGCTTCTGGTTGCAAGCGCAGCTATCAGTTGGATATTCGCAAAGTCAATCAACAATGCGGCTGGACTTGCCGCGACGTTTGGCGCAACTGGGGGGATTGGCTACAGCATCTACTATCTCAGTTTTGTGGTGGCAGCAGTCGGAATCTGGTTCATCCGCAAGCGGGGAGGATATAGCTCCCTCTCCAGTTTCCTCACGAGCAAGTATGGACGTGGGGCGGCCAAACTCTTTCTCGTCACCATTGCCATTCGCCTCTTCAACGAAGTCTGGTCCAACACAAAAGTGACAGCACTCTACTTCGGCTCGGAGGGGAGCGAAGGATATTGGATTGCAGTCCTCGCCGTCACAATCTTCACGGTATTCTACAGCCTGCGCGGAGGATTGCGTGGCAGCATCCTCACCGACAGTGCGCAGATGATACTTGCGGCAATCCTCCTGATTGTGATTCTGATCGTCCTCGGTCCCGGACTCAGCGAACAAGGCATTCCCTCCGTTAACTCGGAGACAACGCTCGGTGGTCTCACCTTCTGCGCCCTCGCCTTCGTGCAAGTATTCAGTTATCCCTTCCACGACCCGGTGCTAACTGACCGAGCCTTTATCACCGAGCCGCGAACGATGGTGAAGGGTTTGATCTTGGCAGGCATTCTAAGTGGAGCTTTTATTCTTCTCTTCAGCACGGTTGGTCTTTACTCTCGAGCGTTCGGTCTGGAGGGGGATCCATCGGTCGTTGTTCCAGCCGCAATCGGCCTCCCGATGCTCCTGATCTTCAACGCTATCATGTTAACCAGTGCTGGCTCCACTCTCGACTCGACCTTTGCAAGTAGTGCAAAGCTTGGTGCGCGTGACTGGCCAAACAAGCACGACAATCCAGATGAAGCAGATACCAGAAAGGGACGCCGACTCATCATCTGGATCGCCCTGCTCGGCAACCTTCCACTCCTCGCAATCTACGTAGGAGATGCTGGGCCGGCTATCATTGCTGCCACCACAATCAGCGGAACAATGGTGATGGGCTTGGCTCCGATCTTCCTCCTCTCCTTCATTCGTCGCGCCGGAAAGGTTAGCTTTCACCTCGCCTTCTGGCCCGGTCTCCTCTTCGGCTTGTTGATGGTGGTGGAAGGATTAACGAACTCTCCCATTCTCCCCGATTGGGTTGACATTGGCGGAGGGAAATATGCTGACGACCTCGGAGTAAACCTCTACGGTCTCGCACTCTGCACAGCCGGGTATTTGATCGGCACACTCTTTTCCAAAGAAGAAATCGTTGAGGAACAATCAATAGCATGATGAAGCTGGAAACAAAAACAATTGAAGCCCACACGATTGCCGTGATGGGAGGAACTTATGGGAACGTTCCCGCTCTCAAAGCTGCCCTTGCAGATGCGAAGGAAGCCGGGTGCGACGCATTCGCATTTATTGGCGACTCGATTGGTTGCTGCGGCCACAGTGATGAAATCGTTGAGCTGATCCGAGCAAACTTCTCCACTCTCGTTGCTGGGAACCACGAACAACAGGCCGCCGCTGGAGAGCTAACGTGCGGTTGTGGCTACGCTTCACCAGAAGATGAGCGGATCAGTTGCATCGCCTTCGCCTACGCAAGCCAGAGCTTGAGTGAGCCGCACCGGAACTGGCTCGGGACGTGGCCAGATATGGTTCTCCTACACGTGGGAGATTACTCCCTCCTGCTGGTTCACGGTAGCCCCAACGAGACAAGTGAGTTTATCTATGAGTCAGAAGTGCGAGACGAGCAGATTGAAGCCTGGCTTGCGAAGTACAACGTGGGTGGAATTGTCGGCACACATACCGGACTCACCTGGCATAGAGAACTCCCCTCCGGTGGGTGGATGGCAAACTGCGGAGCCATCGGCAAGCCAGATCACGACGGCGACACGGCAGTTCACTACGGGATCGTGACAGTAGAAGAAGATGGACTTCACTTTCAGCTTCGACGTGTCACCTACAACCATCTCGACTGGGTGGCACAATTGGAAGCCGAAGGAGTCGACGAAATCTTCATCTCTCCACTCCGCACCGGCATCTGGACATGTGGTCTGGAAAGTTTGCCTGAGTGGGAGCGGTTTGAGCGAGCTAACGCTCAATAGTTATTCCCACGGTTCTCGGTCATCGCGCGGAGACTCCACCAGAATCTGCACTGTGCGGTTGTAGTAGCGTCCTTCGGGTAAATCATTACTGTAGAGTGGTTGAGTACTTCCAACTCCTTCATCAACAACTTTGGTACGTGGAGAGAGTAGAACTGATTTGCGAACATGATTGAGAACCTGCGTTGCTCTCTCCCTTGAGAGAGCCTCTGTCGAATCGTTCTCCCACATATCAGCATATCCAGTAATCTTGATGCTTAACGCTCCAGAGAAGAATGGATAGCAATAGTCGACAAGGATTCGTTGTTGAGTGGTGTCGAGAGAAGAGCTGTTGCGGGGAAAGAGGGTGAGAGAAAAACGATCAACGTTATGAGAAGATAGAGAGCACCCTGTTGATCGCAACGGACCAACAAACTTGACAGGAACAGAAATGATTTCCGTACGGCTCTCCTTTCCACTCCGATCAACAATCACAGCCTGCGCACTGAAAGAATCACCCCGTACGAGAATATCATCCGAGAGCAATCCCTCCTCAGCAATCTTGAGCCAGCCGAACGAACCAACCAAAAGACTATCGTTCACCCCTTCGGTTAGCTCTTGCCGAAACCAACGGCGACCATTTTTGAAGAACTCAACAGAACAGTGAGCAACGTCGGCAAGTGGAATCAACGGGTCAACCCGCACCCGCATCGTGTCGGGAGAATAAAAACGCCTTGTTTCCTTGAGATAAATCGGAGAACAGATATCCCAGTTATCTGACTCGATATGAACGGCACGAAGTTCAGCACGTAGCATCGAATCGGCAGGATTCACTACAGGTTGCAGTGAGGTTATCACCTCCACTCGATCCAGACTGATTTGCCAAATGTCGTGCAAGTAGTTGCGCACGTAGGCTCCTCTCTGCTCGGCAAGCTTTTCGCTCTCTTCCCCTTCACCGGTATACTCACAGACCAGACGGATTTTTGTCTCTGCATGCTCTTGCATTCGGAACCCAACGATATTGAGCAAGTAGTTATACTTCTGAAGAGTTCCTCCCGGAATTGTCTCGGGTCTGAACGAAACGGTCTGCTCTGATAAAAAGAACCTCCTATAGCGCTTCGGCGGCTCAACTTCTCCGGCATCGTAGAAAATGATAG
>JBFWSB010000187.1:0-8836 GCA_050248595.1 Kapaibacterium sp. (SeqCode) | reverse complement strand
CCACGTTCACTCGTGAGCCAGCTACGTTTGAATCGGATACAATTCTCACAGGCACTCTACTCCTTGACAGAACATCCCTCTTCTCTCAATCACTTCTCCTTTGTTCACTATTCGCCTGAAAATTGCGTACGACTCAATGTGCAATAACGGTTGCCATGGGATGTAAAATGGCTCTCAATACTACCACTCCCGATTTCCTCACGCAAGATCATTCTTCATTCCACCCCGGTTTCTTACCTTCCCACCTCTAATTGATTATTCATGAACGTTGTACCGGTTCATTCATCGATATGCCAGAATTTGTCCATCTTCACAACCATACGCACTACTCACTTCTCGACGGAGCCTGCTCTGTGGACGGACTTATTGAGTCTGCCGTCGAGCACCAAATGTCGGCAGTAGCTCTTACCGATCACGGAGTCAACTTTGGAAATCTTGAGTTCTACCAAAAGGCGAAAAAGGCTGGAGTAAAGCCGATTGTTGGCTGCGAAATCTATGTCGCCGATGGAGATCGCTTTGATAAGTCCTCTCTGAAGGCAACAGATGGACAAAAACGCCGGAACTACTTCCACTTAATTCTTCTCGCAAAAAACTTTGAGGGATACAAGACTCTCAACAAGCTGACGAGTCGTGCCCACACCGAAGGGTTCTACTACAAACCTCGCGTTGACCGGCAACTCTTGGCCGATCACCACGAAGGGTTGGTCTGCCTCTCCGCCTGCGCGGGTGGTGTGGTTTCAGCTCACTTGGTTAACAACGATTTTGATCGTGCTCGCGAAGCGGCAATCTGGTATCGTGAACTTTTCGGTGAAGACTTCTATCTCGAAATCCAGAACCACGGTATCCCTGTCGATAAACCGGTACTGGAAGGAATGCCACTCCTCGCGAAAGAACTCGGCATCCCCCTCATCGCCACAAACGATTGCCACTATATCCGGAAAGACCATGCCGTAGCACACAACGTTCTTCTGCACATTCGGGACGCGTCGAAGAATGGTGTTGCCCTCGACGTGGAAGATGAACTCCGCTACGGCACTGACAACTACTACTTCAAGTCTGCTGAGGAAATGGCAACACTCTTCAAAGAGTTCCCGGATGCTATTGAGCGGACATTAGAAGTCGCCGAGAAGTGTGACCTAAAGATCCCTGAAGAGTTACACATGCCGGACTTCCCAATTCCGGTTACCTCGCAAGCGAAAAACTTAGATGAGTATTTACAGGAGTTGACCTGGCAGGGAATTGCTGAACGCTATACAACTCTTAGTGAAGAGGTTCGCGAACGGACGGAATTCGAACTTGAGGTGATTACCCGAATGGGATATGCTGGCTACTTCTTGATTGTCTACGACTTCATCAAGGCGGCTCGGGATATGGGAGTTCGGGTAGGGCCGGGTCGTGGTTCAGCAGCCGGAAGTCTGGTTGCATTTGCACTCCAAATCACCGACATCGATCCGCTGAAATACGACCTCCTCTTCGAACGCTTCCTGAACCCCGACCGTGTCTCGATGCCCGATATTGACGTAGACTTTGCCGACGATAAGCGTGAGAAGGTGATCGAGTATGTGAAAGAGAAGTATGGCGAAGAGGCCGTCTCGCAGATCATCACTTTCTCTACTCTCTCCTCCAGAGCGGTACTCAAAGATGTCGGCCGTGTGTTGGGGATTCCACACACCACGATCAACGAAATCACAAAAGATATTCAGGTCAAATTTGGCCGCGTTCAGAAGTTGAAGGATGCTATCGAGAACCCAGAGCTACGTTGGGTGAAGGAATCGAACGACCCGAAGATCAAGAAGTTGATTGACTACTCACTCGTGTTGGAAGGTTTCAGTCGGGCTGCCTCAACACATGCCGCCGGAGTAGTGATTGCCCCAGGGCCACTGGAAGAATACATTCCCCTCTACAAAACCCCAACCACAGGCCTCGCAAGTCAGTACACGATGAAGTACTTGGAAGATGCCGGATTGTTGAAGATGGACTTCCTCGGCCTGCGAACGCTGACGATTATTGAAGAGGCTCTTGCGCTGATAAAGATGCGCCACGGAATTGATCTCGACATCGACACGATTCCGCTCGACAACAAGGCAACCTACGAGATGATTGGCAAGGGGTTGACAACCGCCGTCTTCCAGTTTGAATCCCCCCCAATGCAGAAGTACCTGAAGCAACTAAAGCCGGAGCGTCTCGACGATCTAATCGCAATGAATGCCCTCTACCGCCCGGGGCCAATGGATAACATTCCTGACTTCATTGAGCGGAGGCATGGGCTAAAGGAGATCGAGTATCTGCACGAGAAGTTGGAGTCGATACTCGGTACGACATACGGGATTTGTGTTTACCAAGAACAGATTATGCAGATTGCCCAGAAGCTCGGGGGCTTCACGTTGGCACAGGCCGACTCGCTTCGGCGCGCAATGGGCAAGAAGCAAATCCACTACATGGAGGAGATGAAGGGTGATTACTTTGCTGGCTGTGCCGAGCAAGGGATCGACAAGAAGACTGCTGAAGAGATCTGGGAGATGATGGTGAAGTTTGCCGACTATGGCTTCAATAAATCGCACTCGGCTGCTTACGCTTGGATCGCCTATCAGACAGCATTTCTGAAAGCGAATTACACTCCTGAATTTCTCGCCGCGAACATGACGAACGAGGCGAGCGACCAGAGCAAAATAGTCAAGCTGATCGATGAGTGTAAGTCGTTCAACGTTAAAGTCCTCCCCCCCGATATCAATCAGTCGATGGTGAACTTCTCGGTCGACAAGAAGGGACAAATTATCTTTGGGATGGCAGCAATTCGAAACGTTGGCCACTCTGCTGTGCAGCTGATTCTTGACGAGCGAAAGAAAAGTGGAGCATTTAGCTCAATTTTCGATTTCACGAAGCGACTCTCTGGAAATTCTCTCATCAACAAACGACTGCTTGAACACTTAGTCCTTTCCGGAGCGTTCGACTCAGTTCACGTCAACCGACGACAATGTTTCGAGGCGATTGACTCAGCTATTGGATATGGTGGAGCTTGGGCAGAGCAGAAAGCATCTGGTATGGATTCTCTCTTCGCCATTGCTGGTGAAGATGGAAGCGATGCTTCAATTCCCGAACCTACACTTCCGAACGTTGAGGAGTGGAATCGAATTGACCGATTGAAGCGTGAGAAGGAAGTTCTCGATTTCTACGTCTCCGGTCACCCACTCGAAGATTTTGAACTCGAAGCAGAATCGTTCTCTGAAATAATGTTTGGCGAGTTACCAGAAGAACTTGATACCACACGTCCGACAAGAGTTTGTGGAATCGTTTCGTATGTTCGCACAAAACTTGACCGTCGAGAAAACCAGTTTGCAATTGTCGGCATTGAAGATTTCACCGGAAAGGCTGAGTGTGTCTTCTGGAGTGATGCTTGGCGAAGGAATGCCTCAATGGTCACAGAAGGTTCTATCATTTTTGTGAGCGGTCGTGCAGAGATTGAGGGAGCCGACAAGCTTCGCATTATTGCCGACGAAGTGACCCCTGTGAAGGATGCTTTGTTGAAGTTCACGAAGGGAGTGGCCATCAACGTAATTCTCGATGAAGTGAATCGAGAAACCGCTGAGCGAACTGCACAGATTATGGCTCAACATCACGGAGATGTGCAGTGCGTCTTTCGTCTCTACGACAGTCAGGGAGCGCTTGTTGGGCGCTGGGGAGCACGAAAGGCAACGGTCTCCCCTTCTCACGAATTGTTGAATCAGCTCTACGGAATTTTCGGTCGCCCAAACGTTCGGATTGCTGGATAACTCTATGCTTAGTTGATTCCCCAGAGATAACGCACACAGACAGAAGAACAAGGTCAACCATGGATTCGATAATGACAACTCGTTCAAGACTCTCAGATCGGGCAGAACTGATAAAACCGGCACAGACACTTGCTATCGCAGCACGAGCTACTGCAATGAAGAAGCAAGGAATCGACGTGGTCTCCTTCTCCACTGGTGAACCTGATTTCAATACACCAGAAGGGATTAGCAACGTTGGTATCAACGCAATCGAGTCCGGCTTTACACACTACACCGACGCGAAAGGAATTCTGGAACTCCGCGAAGCTGTCGCCGAAAAGTTTGTGCGAGAGAATGGTCTTCCCTCAACACCTGAGTCAGTTCTCGTTTCATCTGGTGGGAAACACTCTCTCTTCAACGCACTCTTGTCCATCATCAATCCGGGCGACGAGGTCATTATTCCGGCTCCCTACTGGGTCAGCTATCCTGAAATGGTAACTCTACTCGGTGGGAAACCGGTAATCTTAGAAACATCAGCCGCCGGACGGTATAAGTTCTCTCTTGAACAACTCCGCAACAGCCTAACCCCAAACACTCGTGCACTGATCCTGAACTCCCCTTCAAACCCAACTGGAAGCATGTATACTCCAGAGGAGTTAAAGGAGATAGCGCAAGTTGTTGCCGAGGCGGGCATCTACGTTATTTCCGATGAGTTGTACGAGAAGATCATCTACGGTACTGTGAAGCACTTCTCGATTGGTTCGCTCCCTGAGTTAGCAGATTTGGCAATCACCATCAATGGTGTCTCCAAAGCGTGGGCAATGACTGGCTGGCGCATCGGCTTCATGACCGGTCCTCTCGATATCCTTAAGGCTGCCGGTGCAATCCAGAGCCAGACAACGTCAAATCCAAGTTCAATCAGCCAGAAAGCTGCGCTTGAAGCAATCCTCAACGGTGCTGAAGATGCAGAAAGGCTACGGCAAAGTTTTGCAAAGAGAAGAGAGTTGATGGGATCACTTTTGGCAGAGATACCACACATTGCCTACCCAATCCCAGATGGTGCTTTCTACTACTTCATTAACGCTGAGGAGTACCGCACCGAACGGACTCCAGATAGCATTGCCCTCGCCGAACACCTTCTGGTAAACCACCACGTGGCAATCGTTCCCGGTGAAGCATTCGGCGACGACAAAGGCTTCAGGCTCTCTTACGCCTGCTCAGATGACGATATCAGAAAAGGAGTTGAACGCTTGGCGAATGGGCTTGGGGAATTGAGAATGAAAAATTAGGATTGGGGATTGGGGATTGGGGATTGGGGATTGGGGATTGGGGATTGGGGATTGGGGATTGGGGATTGGGGATTGGGGATTGGGGATTGGGGATTGGGGATTGGGGATTGGGGATTGGCAAGATGTCCTCCTTTGAACCTGAGGTCAAGTATCTCGATTCGCAAACTTTTTGCAATCCGAAATGTGAAGAGAATGAAGAATTAGGAAAAGGCTTTTCGCAATCCAAAATCCGAAATCATCAATCCGAAATGTAGGACAAGACTATCACTTTTTATGCCCCACACCTACGTTGACATTAATCCCACGTCGGTCGACATCTTCGATAAATTTTTTCAAGCCAGCAAGTGCACTATCAATTTCCTGTGCTAAAGCTTTGTCGTACATAAAGCGTGAGATCGTGCCATCACCTTGACGCAAGTCCACAGCAATGGAATCGAGGCGACTCACTAATCGATCAACCCGAAGAATCACCTCTTGCGATTCTTTCAACGTTTGCGAAGCTTCATCAACGAAGGCTCCTGTAGATTGAATAATCCTCTCGACACCACCTTCATTTCTCCCAACAAACTCATGCAAGTCGGCAGTGAGTCCTTCAACTGATGCGAGCGTTGTAGAGACTCTTCCTCGATTCTCTCGAAGGATACTATTCAATTCTACTGATGCGGCAGCAAACTGGTCGGCGGCAGTAGCAATGTTCTGTTGAAGTCGTTTATCACCGATCAAATTTGATATAGCGGCAAGGGCAGTATCTGCCCGCTTCAACAGTGGGCCAACGTTCATCACTAAATCCTGAGCGACGGCTATGATTCCCCCAATGTCGGCCTGATTCTTTCCGGGGAGTACAATCTCTCCACTCAGTTCTCCACCACTGCTACCGGGAGAGAGTTCGATTTTCTTCCCCCCTGTTAACTCCATCACCTGAATAGTTGCGTAGGCATCCTTGTAAATAGAGATACCCCTGCTGATGTGGGCAATCACCCTCGCCCCTTTCCCCTCAATCGACACACCCGAGATGCTACCGATTTCCACACCGTAGAGGTAGACCTTCGCACCGGCTGTTATTCCGGCAGCATCATCAAATTCAATCGTAATCTTTTTACGATCCACACCTATCCCGTTCCCCTTCCCCCACATGATTCCAGCAACAAGCAACACTAGTGCTGCTATGGTGATGATACCTACACGAATTTCAGTTTTTCTTGTCGAGGCTGCCATGACACTCCTACTGTTCAGAATCTTTTCTCACTTCATTCTGTTGGCTCTCGGCCTTGGCTAAGAACGTTTTGCCCATCACTTTCGGATGATTTGGATCGGGATGATAGTTATAGTGCCACGGTTCATAAGGATTATCGAGAGGTCCGTCGAAGTGCTCGCTCACCTCCACTACTGCCTCTCTCAATTTAGCAGTCCACCCTGCTCCATCCCACCGAGACGAAATTGTTGCGGAGCTTGCACCAGCAATCATGGTTTTTCCCTTCATTATCTTGAAGTCGAATGCTCGAAGTTGTCCATGCTTTGAAAGCCCTGGTGTAGCAACTGTTGGAACACGATCTTCATCGAACTCATAACGTTGCATGAATGCCCTGAACCTACTGATCGATGCTGTGTCGGGAGTCTCACCATAGATAGAATCAGAGAATTCAACCCGGCAACTGTCCATAAACTCAGCAACGCACTTTCCAACTGATGAAACTGAATTCCACTTTGCGATCTGCGTCTCAAGACTTCGAGCGGCGATGTTCACCCCGAGAGAATATCCGGGATTATTCTCTGCAAACTCTCGCTTCACCTTCTCAATCTCCACGAGCATGTGGGCATACTCTTCAGTCTTCTTATAATCCCGAACTTGGCTCGCACTCCAGGACCACCCTTCCTCCAGTTCCTCGACGCGGCGGAAGTAGACGTTGGCAGCCAAAACTTTACGTCCAAAGTTTGGAATTCTCTGTAGAGTTTCTCTTACAAGCTCAGGAAGATCACCAACGATAGAATCGTAGTACCGTCGCAACAGTTCCTGACTAAAGGTAGCTGAGATTGCCGAAGAGGAAGAAATGACTCCAAAGAAAAGTACAGAACAAAGTATTAAGAGCGAACGTCGGTGACAGATCATAGCCTATACTCGAAGTTTCATACTGAGTGAAAACGAAGAGGGCTTATGTCCACATTCACCATCGATGAGGATGGTGAGCGACAGACACAAGCCCTGAAATTGAGATAAGACTTAGAACGGAAGGTCGTCCTCATCACTCCCAGGTGTAGCGTCGACAGGAGCACTCATCGGCTCGCCACTCGATTGCATAGCTGGGCTACCTACATCATCACGTTCACCCCCATCGAGGAAAAGGAAATCCTGCCCCACAATTTCCGTTGTGTAGCGTGACTGACCATCCTGTTCCCACTGGCGGGTCTGCAATCTTCCTTCAACGTAGATACGTCGTCCTTTCTTCATATACTGGGCAATAAGCTCACCAGCTTTCCCCCAATACACAATACGATGCCATTCTGATCTCTCAACCATATTGCCGTCCTTATCCTTGTACCCTTCGTCAGTAACTACTTTGAATGTACAGACGGCTTGACCATTTTGAGTATATCGCAACTCAGGATCATTCGGCTGGATTCTGCCGATGATCGTTACTTTGTTCAGTGAACGAGCCATTCATTCCTCCAATAAAATTAACATGGGTGTTAAGATGATATAACGGTGATTGTCCGCAGCAACATGGCAAACGAACGTCATCGAATATACTCAAGATTGCTCCAACAATCTCATCTATCCTCCCATGATTTTCTCTCATAATTGAAAAGAATCTTGCACAGAAACCCTCAAAATGAAAAAAACATGTTGTCTTGTAGGACTACGAGCCGTATTTTTCGCCCGTTTCCTGAAGGGATCCTCGCAACAACGAATTGTGCTCAAAAGTTCGGCACAGCAATTGCCTGCATAAGCAGATAGAGACACACAATGCTTCAGGAAGTAGTGTACTGCCTTGAATAACAAATCAATCTTGTATCCACATTAGATCTTCGCTTTATGAGTTCAAAAGCCGATCAGTTCAAAACCAATCCGCTTTCCTTTATTGTCTTTTTGGGAACAGTCATTCTTGTAGCCTGGGTATTCCAGAACTTCGTGATTACTCCTGGATTTAAATCGGCGATGATGGGATTGTTTGCACCAGCAGAGGTGAAAACTGCTGCCCACGAAAACGATGACCTTATCAAAGAGGATGAATTCCTTCTGGACATGACTTCAGGACCTGGCGACGTAGAGTTTGAGTACGAGAAAAGTTCCAGCCAGTGGGTTGTCCGCGCCGAGAAGCTTGGTGAAGATGCAATCATCATCGAACCTTGGTTGACTTTCGGAATCTTCTCAATCTTCGTTGGATTTATCGTAGGTGTCATTGTGAACTCAATGATTCCCCGATTTGGGTATATCGCCCGAAAAATCGAGCGTGAAATTGAGCATACAATCGACCGAATAGATGAGCAGACCGGTGACAAGATCTCGCGTGAAGAGATCGAACGCATTACTGCTGCAAATTCGCACGACGATCTAACTGCAATCGAAAAAGAATTTGGTCCTGTTATAGTGGACGAAATCAACGATGTGCGCGCCGCCAACAAGTGGAAGCGTGCTCCGATCCTTGTCTTTAAGGGCTTGCGTCTCTACATGACTCGCCACTTTGCTGAGAAATATTCCAACAACGTTCAGGGCTTTGCCTACGGTGGTGCTGCTATCCTGATCGTGATTATCGGTATTCGCGGTCTGAAGTTTATTCCGCCAACACAACCTTCGATCCT
>JBFWSB010000186.1:0-8851 GCA_050248595.1 Kapaibacterium sp. (SeqCode) | reverse complement strand
TATTGAACCTTGTTTATTGGGATTTGCAGGAATCTTTGACCGAGGAATGCTGATTGACATCGGCATCCCCTCACGTTCAACTTGGAATGTTAGGTCTTCACCTGCCTGCGCGATATAAATCTGTTCGCGAATCTCTTGGTAGTTCTCAACCTTCACACCGTTAATCGAGATAACCTCATCTCCCTGCCGAAGTCCAGCCTCGTAGGCAATTTCTGTTGCCCCTTCGTGAGAAAGTGGTCCAATCGTGGTTGTATTCCACACCTCGTCTCCGTGGAAGAACTTCAGCCCACCGAAAATTGCGATTGCCAGCAAAATATTCATGATAACGCCAGCCGAGAGGACGAAGGCTTTCTGGAAGGTATTCTTGCTCCGGAATTCCCACGGTTCAGGTTCCGAGGTTGCGAACTCGGTATCCATGCTCTCGTCGATCATGCCGAGAATCTTTACGTAGCCACCAATTGGGAAGGCAGAGATTCGGTAGTCGGTGTTTTCTCCAAGCTCAATCTCCTCAGACAATTTGCCGAAGGTGAATCCATTGAGTCTATTCCACCCGAAGAGACGGGGACCCATTCCGACGGCGAATACTTCAGCCCGCATTCCCGTCCAGCGGGCGGCTAAGAAGTGCCCGAGTTCGTGGATGAAGACCAGAACGCCGATCAGAATGATAAAAGCTATGATAGTAATGAAAATATCAGGCATCGTAGTTCAGATGTTGAAATCACAAAATAATCAGTAGTGAAGCGGGACGACATACGAACGAACGACTTCTCGCGTTCGTTTATCAATATCGAATATATCCTGCAACGAAGGGTCATCGACAACTGGTATCTCGCCGAGTGCCCGTTCAATAAGTTTTGGAATATCGGTAAATCGGATCGATCGTTCCAAAAAGGCTGCCACAACAATTTCGTTGGCCGCGTTCAGCACTGTCGGTGCTGTCCCCTCCCGTTCCAGTACTTGATAAGCTATGTTCAGACAGGGGAAGCGTTCAAGATCAGGCTCCTCGAATGTGAGGGAGCCAAGTTTTGGAAGATCGAGTGGTTCGAACGTTCCCGGGATTCGCTCCGGCCAGCCGAGTGCGTAGCGGATCGGCATACGCATGTCGGGGAGACTCAGTTGCGCTTTGATTGAGCCATCGTGAAAAAGCACCATCGAGTGGATGATCGACTCGGGGTGGACAACTACTTCAATCTGGTTGGCTGCAACGTTGAAAAGCCTACTCGCCTCGATCACTTCCAGCCCTTTGTTCATCATCGTTGCCGAGTCGACCGTGATCTTCGCCCCCATCTCCCAGTTCGGATGCTTCAGCGCACGCTCTGGCGTAATCTCCTCAAAGTCTTCTACTGGAGTCTTCCGAAATGGTCCGCCGGAGGCAGTCAAGATCACTTTCGAGAGGGGAGAGCGTTCTTCACCAACTAACGACTGAAAGACGGCACTATGCTCGCTGTCTACCGGGATCAGCGTCGCTCCACTCCCATTCAATGCCTCGGCAATTAGATGTCCGGCAACAACCAATGTCTCCTTGTTTGCCAGTGCAATCAGCTTCCCACTCCGCGCTGCCTCGATTGTTGGTCGCAGACCAGCAAAGCCAACCATTGCGCTCATCACAATGTCAACGTTCGGATCGGTTGCCACAGCAACGCAGGCGTCATCTCCAAACGAGACCTTCACCCGGTTGCCAAACCGTTTCTCTCCCTCCTCGGCAGCCTTCTCATCGCAGATCACAACCCCTTCTGGCTCGAATTCTTCAATCTGTTCTTCGAGAAGATCAAGGTTTCGATTCGTTGTCAGATATCGAACGCGAAACCGATCGGGATGCTCCCGCACCACGTCGAGTGTCTGTGTGCCGATTGAGCCAGTAGAACCAAGTATGGTGAGTGTGGAATTCAAAATTCAAAAGTAAAAATTCAAAATGAAGGATAGAACTAATCCTCACTTCCCCTTTTTGAATTCACTCTTCTCCTTTTTTAATTTTTCATTTAGAATTTTGAATTGATTCACTTCCTCTACTTCTCCATGTATTCCTGCGTGATGTCTTCTTGGCGACGGATCGAGAAGAAGCGGAAATCTTCCATGTCGAGCGACTCGTCTGGCACAACTTTGATGCGAACGAAGTGCTTCAGCATCAGCTTCGTCAGGCGGCTCATTGCATCCCCTTCGGTTAGGAAGTCGATCACGTGTGGATTCGCTGTCAACGTTAAGCGGAACTCTCGCGTATCTGAGCGGAACGAACCGAGCCAGCGTTCGATGCGGCGTAGGATTGTGCTCTTGGATTGAACGATCCCTTTCCCTTTACAGGTAGGGCACGGCTCCGACATCGTCTGCACAAGTTGCTGGCGGACTCGTTGCCGGGTCATCTGCACGATGCCGAACTGTGTCATCGGCAGCACGACTGACTTCGCGCGGTCTCTGCTCAACTCCTTCTTCAGTTCATCGTAGACTTTCTTCCGATTCTTCTCATCGTAGAGGTCGATGAAGTCGATTACCAAGAGGCCACCAATATCGCGCAACCTGATCTGCCGAGCAATTTCCCGTGCCGACTCAAGGTTGATCTTCAGCGCGTTCAACTCCTGCTCCTTCTCTTTGGCATAGCGGCCAGAGTTAACGTCGATCACCATCATCGCCTCGGTCTGCTCTAAGATGATATAACCACCGGCTGAGAGCCAGACTTTCGAGGACATCATCTTATCGAGTTCCTTCTCGATACCAAATTGCTGGAAGATCGGGTTCTTTCCGCTGAAGTGTTCGATTTTGCTCAGCAGACTTGGAGCAGCCCACGAGACATAGTCGCAGATTTCTTGGTGGAGAGCCTTGTTGTCGATCACTACACGCGACACATCAGGGGTGAAGAGATCGCGCATCACAGTGTTCGCAACCGATTGATCTTTGTAGAGGAGAAGTGGAGCTTTCGCCTTCCTCATCTTCTCGTCGATTACTTTCCAACGGTCGAGCAACATCTGAAGTTCTTGCTCCAGCATCTCCGAATCTTTGTCTTGCGCTACTGTTCGGATAATACATCCGAAGCCTTCTGGGAGCATCTTCCGTGCAATGCCTCTCAGTCTGCGACGCTCTTTCGGATCCTGCACTTTGCGAGAAATGCCGACTCCTGGATCGAGGGGCATTAGAACTAAGAAACGACCGGGGAGAGAAATCTTTGTAGAGACTTTCACCCCTTTCGACGCATACGATTCGCGCGTTACTTGTGTCAGGATTTCCTGTCCTCGTTCGAGCGAAATGGTGATCTCACCAAAACGCTTGGTCTGGAATGTTGGAAGCTGTGCATCCATTGTGCGAGGGCTTCCACTCCCTTCGCTATCTCCACCACTCTTTTTCTTCTTGGCAGATGAGCGTTTCGCACTACGGCGTCGAGGTGAAGCTTTAGCCGATGTTTGGCTCGACTCTCCACTATCTTTCGGCTTCGATTCGCCTTTCTGCTCTTGATTCTCTTGAGCAGGTTTGCTCTCTCCACTCTCCTTCTTGGCTTCAGCCTTAGAATCTGCACTCTTCTCCTCAGCTCCCGATTTCTTTGTCCCCTTTTTTGCTCTGGACTTACGGGCTGTGCGTGGTGCAGCCGCTTTCTTCTCCTTCTGACTTGGCTGATCTGGTTCTTTCTCTTTCGTTCCAGAATCAGGTGAAGGCTTCTCAGTCGACTCTTTCTTTTCTGTTCCCTCGACCTGTTCCTTGGCCTCGCTCTTCGGTTTCGGAGTTGCCTTGCGACGACTACTCTTCTTGCGCGATGACTTGGTTGCTACGGCTGCTTTTTCTTCACCACTTCCAGACTCACTCTTGCTTTTCTCTCCCCCTTCTCCTACCGGTGTTGCTGTTGCTTCGGGTAGGGGAGAGGATGCTTCCCTGCGATCATTCTCTCTCCCGCCACTCCGCTCACCTTCTTTGCGGGGCTGCCGGTTCTTCTGTTCCTCTTTCCCTCCTTCACTCCTTCTGGCCTCACCTGTCTCTCTTCTCGCTTCCGGCTTCTCCTCTCGTCCTGCTTCAGCCTGTGTAGCAGCAGAGCTTTCGGAGCTTGCTTTTCTTGATTTAGGTCTCCTTCTCTTAGAAGAAGATCTTTTCTGTTGTGGTTGTGAATCTGGTCGAGTTTCTCCTTCCCCCGCTGAAATCTGAGGTTGTTCTCTATTTGGCCGATCACTCTCAGATTTCTCCCCAACAGACGTACTTGTCTTCTCCTCTGCAGTCTGAGTAGCCCCACCATTCTCTTCACTTCTTCTCTGCTCGCCATCGCGTGGACCTCTACGCTTTGGACGGCGGCGACGGGAACTACTCTTCTTCTGTGAACTCTCTCCACGTTCTTCCTGACCACCATCGCGAGTATTCGGGTCTCTCTCTCGGTCGCTCGTCGCTTCCTTCGTATCTGGTTTGTGTTGCCGAGGCTCCTCTCTCCGCTGATCTCGGCCATCTTGGCTCGGTCTCTTGCCGTCTCGGTCTCGCTGCTCTTCTCTTCGGTTCACTTCACCTTCTTGCCGATCCCGCGAAGTTCTCTCTTCCCCCTCTCTTCTTTCTCTTCCCTGTTGCTGGGATTGGGAGGACTTCCCAGAACCTTTCCGGCGTGAAGACTTCTGGCTTTGCCGTTGACTTCTCTCTTCTTGGGGTACTTTCTCACCACCACTTCGGGATGATTCTTCTTCTCGTTTGCCGTCACGGTTCCGCTGATCTTCTCTTCTGTTCTCTCGTCCTTCTTGCCGATCTCGCGACTCTCTCTCTTCTCCTTCTCTCTTTTCTTGTTTGGATGGTTTTCCGGAGCCTTTGTGTCGCGAAGATTTCTGGCTTTGTCCTTGTCCTCGATCCTTCTGCGCCTCTTTTTCGCCAGCACGATTATCTCGTGAAGCTTCCTCTTCTCGCCGTTTTTCCTGCGGTTTCTTCTCTTGCTTTTCTCTCTCTCCTTTTCCTCGCTGGTCTCGAGAAGGTTTTCCCTTCCCTTTCTTCGCCGGCTTCTTCTCTTCAACTTCATCCTCATCATCTTCGGTTAGAAGATCAGAGAAGTCTTCCCCAGCCTTTGCGGCGTCGGAAAAGTGAAGAAAGGCGTGTTGTTCTAAGCCGATATCGACAAAAGCGGCATTCATTCCTTGCACAACGCGCTCTACGCGGCCAAGGTAGATGGAGCCGACATGGCGTTCCTTGTCGGGAAGTTCTAAGAAAAGTTCAGCAAGGCGAGCATCTTCAGTAATGGCAACGCGAATATCCGAAGAGGATGCGTTGATAATGATCTCTTTTTTCATGCGGTGTATAAGTTGTAAGGGACAACCTCCGGTAAGGGAACGCAGAGAGTGGAGAGAGAGCAGGAATAGTCGTTGGCGGGTGGGAGAAGTCGAATCCAACCGAGAGATTCAACCAGGAGATATAACTTTTCGCAGAAACGGGCGCGTCGGCAATACGAAGCCGTACCGGGCGCTGCCGTTCTCGTGTCAAGTCCGCCGTGTTGTCTAATTGCGCTTTTAGGCGCTTGTTTCCTTTTGCTTTCTCCATGTACGATCTCTGCAAGCGTCGTAACGCTTCAACCCTTCGCGGAGGTGAAATTGGTAAAAAAAAAGAGGTCAAGCAATTCCGCGTCGCTCCACACCATTACCGACCGCTGCTTCCTTCCGGACCTGACGGAGTTGAGTAAGGAATGGTCGCACGGTACTTGACCTCTTAAAACCTTCCGAGTGTATATGCTTTTCAATATAGTGCGCATAGTGTGCGCGAGTGAAAGACAAAGATAGTAAAGCGGGAGGAGGAAGAGCAATCTGGAATAGGGTCGGTTACAGACGGTCACGCGAGGAGCAGAGGTCTCCCGAAAGTACCTCTGTGATCTTCCCACACAAAATTTGCAAAGAGGGGAGAATCTATAGAATGGGAAGAATGGGAACATGCAGCAGAATATCCTCAGAAACTGAATTGCTGCTGTAAATCTTTCAGCATTGATGGTGTAAATCCGATGCTGAAGAAAATGCCTGCCCCTTGCGTGCTCGTCTGCTGCCAGCGTATACTCATCTTCCAATCGTGGAGATCTTTTTCAAGAGAGATAGAGGGAACGTTGAAGCGACCTTGCAAAAGATCATACGAGCCACTACTCGAAATTTTCGTGGTCGGTGTCAGGGTAAATGAGAAGTTGGTACCAATCTGGAATGATTTTGTCACCTCACCATCCGATTGTGGGGTGATCGTGTAGGTTCCATCCAAGCCGATTTGCCACGGAACTCGGTATGAGTTGTTCCCTCGGACTCTCTCCCCGTAGAATTCCTCTGGATCGAACACCTCTCCACGCTCCACAAAGCGTTCTCTTCGCGCCTCCACAGAATCTCCACGCTTCGTCAAAAACCGCTCGTCGTTGAATCCTTGATCGCTGAAAGATGTGCTGAAAGTGATGCTGGCACGTGTCACTCGAAACCACGGGAAGGAAAACCGACGCGATTCGCGAAGGCCCGCACTGTCGAGTTGGTAGGGGTCGAGCGTCAAGCTCCCGCTGAACGACCCCACCCGTCCCAGATTTGTTGTGGCGTTCGCGTTGACCGTTGAGAAAGGGAAGAGCGTGTCGGCAAAGTTGTACGAACCACTCATGTTCAGGTTGAGGAGCGTAATCTTCCGGTCATCCAACGTATCACCCTGAGCAATTTTCGCCTCAAATGAGTTGTTCAAGCTCCAGGTCAGGCTCTGCGATTTCCCACGGTTGGGTGCTGGTGCTGTGGAACCATCTGCCTCGAAGAGAGAGTACTGCTCCACTCTGTTTGTTTTCGGGTTGAAGAACTGATCGAAATATCCATAGTTCGGATCGCTGAAGTCGGGCGAGAATGAGACGCCGATAGAAGGCTCCATCCGGTGGCGAATTGCGTTGATCCCAAAGATGCGGGGCTGTACGATACCGTAGAGAGTTGTGCGGACACTTGCCCCCGCACTCCACCAGAAGGGAGCGTACACTCCGTTGACATAGCTTGTGTCGATTCCACCACTGCTGTTTGCCTGCTTTACAATCCTGCGAAAGAAGATCGAGGAGTTCAGCCCAACTGTAGGACTGACAGTGAAGTAACCCAACTTCGGGCTGAGGCGAAACGAGGGGCTGAGGTTGATTCCCTGTTGTGTTGTCACGGTAGCGAACTTACCATCTGGTAGCGTATCCTTCTGGACAAAACGCCGCGTGTAGCGGGGTTGCAGACCGAGAGAGAGAGAGTTCAAGAAGTCTGGGCCAGAGCGTGCGAAGGGTGTCCAGGGTTGCGGACTGAGAGATAAGGTTATCCGCTCTGGATCAATCTCCCGCGTGACGATATCTTGTGTGCGCGAATAGTCGAAAGAGTAGGGGAGTCGGATTCCAAACGGATCGACTACGGAAGAGATCGTAAAGTTCGACTCGATATTCTGCGTAATAATGTCTTCGGTCTCTGTCGCCAGTTCCAGTTGGTTGGAAGTTTTGCGGAACGCATCCTGCGTTGCGTACTCAAGTCTTCCAGATATCCGAGTCTCTCTTAAGATATTCTGTTGGTGTGTATAGTCAACCGTCCAGCTTGTCTCGAACGGATCGTCGACAACATTACGGCTTCGACCATAGGTGAATGATAGATCGCTCTGATCAATCCGAAGTGCCCGCGAACGGAAGCGAGTCCGGTTATCGACATTGAAAAAGCCTTTCGTGGTGATGTCAGTAGTCAGGCGCGTATCCAAATAGTCATTGATTGCCCAGAAGTAGCCGAGTCCGTTAAGTTCTACTCCACGTAGCGTGGATTGGTGGAACGAAGGGATGATAATCCCTGAGTGGCGACCACCACCGAGTGCAAAGAAGACACCGATAGGGAGAGCTACAATAGGAACGTCCTCAATGTAGAGGAGAAGTTTGTCGGCAAAAATCTTATCGTCGGTTATCAGCTTCGACTTTGATGCTTTGAAGTAGAAGTGTGGGTGTGGAGCGTCGCACGTTGTGAACTGCAAGTTCTCCCCAAAGATCGTATTCTCCGAAACACGCTTGAACCGGTCCACGTGGATGAAGGCGTCGTCGATAGCAATCTCTGCTTCTGAGCTTACTCCCCGGCCAGTTTCGAAGTTATACTTCATTGTCAGTGCCGACAGTTCTTCCCCCGAATAATTTAGGAGTGGAACACCAATATATTTGTTGTTTACCGAGTCGAATCGGGCTTCGGCGTAGACCTCCTTTGTCTCCAGATCAAACTCAATGTAGGCTGCCTGTAGTTTATCCTCTCCTTGAGTTACTACTGCGTTTTTGTAGAGATATGCCTTCTTTCCATTTATCGAGAGGATTACACTGTCGGCACTGTAGGTAATCGTTTGCTCGATATTCCCTCCACCCGATATTGCAACGGAGTCAACGCCGATTGAGTCCACCTCTTGAGCTTGGAGATATGTGGAGAGGAGGGTAAAGAGAATGAGTGGAAAGCAGAGGGCACGCAAAGGCGCAAAGGCGCAAAGATGAAAAGAGAGAGTCAAAAAGGGATCGCGCAAAGGCGCAAAGGGGCAAAGGGGCAAAGGGGAGATGAGCACCTTCCGATTACTTCCCTTGATTGTGCGGCTTTCTCTGCTGCTCATGGCTTGTGGATCTGATCGCCCGGGGCTTGGTGGTAAAGGTTCTTCAACAGTTTTACAGTGCTTCCCGATCCATCCCAGCAGGGACATTAATGGCTAAACGTTCGTCGGCTGGAATCTCACCCTTCACTTTCTCGAACGTTACGGTCATCTTCATCTCCCCTCCATTAACCTCCATCTTCGCCTCTTCAGGAAACTTCCTACTGCCAACTTTGTGGAAAAACTTGTTGTAGGTTACCAGAAGATCGGTCATCTCCTTTCCGTTCACTATCCGCGTCTGCTTGTATTCGAGAATCACCAAGTTATCCGGGTCGACCGTGAAAGATTCCGT
>JBFWSB010000185.1:0-8864 GCA_050248595.1 Kapaibacterium sp. (SeqCode) | reverse complement strand
ACATCGATTACCTCACCTGACTTCAACTCTCTCCAGACACTACTCCGTAGGTCACCGAGGAATTCAAGAAGTCTGTATGGATTATTCCCTGCGGTAACCTCTCCTTCGATCAGGAGAGCCATACGCTCTTCGTCGAGGAGTAGATTCAGAATAAACATTTGCACTCGACCCACGCGATCAATAGCTCCGGCGTGTTCAATCCGGCGGAGTATTTTCTCGTCGAGGAGCCAATCCGGCGTTGTCAGCGCAAACTCTCGAATAAAACCCATAGCACGGCGTTGAGTTTCACCCGACACGGAGGTGTATATCTCTTCTCCCTGATTCGGCTTGCGTGGGGTGATGTAGACACCACCAACGTTTGCCACTGGGTGGGCTAACAGTTCCCGCCAATGGTAGATAAGTTCGTCGTACAGCTCTTCAAGGTCATCGTAGTCGTTATACTCCTCAACTGTCCACTCCACCAAATTAGGGACTACGCGCTTCAGATTCTCAATGCCGAGGCGGCTGGCCTCCATTGCATCATTTCCGATGTCTTCGGTTTGGCTGCGTGGATCAATCGGGGCAAATCCCTGCTGGTAGCCGAAGCGGTAGATCGGATCGTTCTCTCTCTCCTCTATCCAACGATCTAACGTCGCAAGTTCATCTTCTGGTGTTGCAGCTTCGGGAAGAAGACGGTATCCCCAGTTGATTGCGTACTTGTCGTAGGGACCAAGTTTACGAATCAACCTCACCTCCTCATCTCCCGGCTGTGCCACGTAGTTCAACCGAGCGTAATCCATAATTGAAGCGGAGATGCCCATCCGTTCCGTAAAGCCAGGTGTTCGAAGCGAGTCGATTGAGTAAGCGTAGCTTGCTCCCATGTTGTGGGGGAGACCGAGGGCGTGCCCTACTTCGTGGGCAATCACAGCCCGGAGCATCTCGCCTAAAATCTCATCTGGAATCTTCAATGATCTGGCGCGACTGTCCAGCGCACCACACTCAATAATGTATAAGTTGCGATATGTCTTCAAGTGATTGTGGTAGAAGAGGACATCACTTTCAATAATCTCTCCTGTGCGAGGATCGACAACACTCGGCCCCACCGCATTTCGCGTAGTGTTTGCTATCCAGCGAACAACTGAGTAGCGGGCATCTTCAGGACTGAAATCGGGGTCTTCCTCAGCCGAGGGAGGATCTTTTGCAATGATGGCGTTCTTAAATCCTGCCTCTTCGAATGCTGCGCTCCAATCTTCAATTCCTTTCTTTATCCAGGGCCGCCACTTCTCCGGCGTTGCTGGATCAACGTAGTAGACAATCGGTTTTACTGGCTCCACAAGTTCTCCCCGAGCATAGGCTTCGGGGTCGCTCGGCTCTAATCTCCACCGGCGGATCAACCTTTGCGTTGCTGCCTTCTGTTCATCTGTACCGAAGTCAATTTTTCTAAGGGCAAACCAACCAACTCGAAGGTCGTGAAGGCGTGGTCGCATCGGTTCGGCTGGGAGCAGAACCAGTGATTGACTCATTTCAAAGGTCATTGCTCCGGCATCGCTGTTACCTGGGGGGGCGTTTGCAGAGAATGTCAGGATGTAGCGTGCTTCCACGTTGAGTGGAAAGCTTCGCACGGAATCGATCCAGCTTCGATCTTTCTCTACGCGCCGAACTTCAAACTGCTTGCGCGCACTTGCCGAGAGGGGAGTGGTAGCGGCAATATCATCTAACAAGAACGACGTAACGTCAATTAGATAAGAGTTTGGTGATGCCCCCTCAGCCTCGACATCGAACGAGGCGATGATTGGCTCGAAACTGTTGTTCCTCACTGACGTTGCCACCGGAAGCGAATCGCTCGCAATGCTTGTTGTTGCTGCACCCCGCAGCAGAATCTTCTTCCGCTTCAACTCCCAACGGATCATCATCTCGTTTACTGAGCTTCCACTTCCGAGAAAGGGACTGAAATCCTCGGGGGTAGCAACAACCCGGACAATCAGGAGCATATCTCTACCGAGTAGAGAATCGGGTATCTCATAGTAGACCTTATCATCTTGGAAGTGAAGTGGAAAGAGTCCAGAATCAGAGGTGAAATCTCCACGGAGAACTTCGCTGAACTTCTTGAAGGGAGGTTTCGCAGAGCTTGATGAACTTGTGCCAGATTTCTCAGCTACTGCCAAACCTGACGTGTCAATCTCCTTTGAAGAAGAACAGCCGTAGAGAAGGAGGAGAAGAGAAAGGAGAAACTGTAGACGATTGGTTGATCCTGAAAAACCGGTCATGTCGCTTTTGTTGGTGTTGAGTAGGTAAATGGTGGATGGGAGGATAGAAGACGTGCTCCCCCTTCTATCCTCTCATCCTCCATCTAAATTCACCCAAAAGATACCACCCTTGGAGATTCTTTTCCCATTCCCTGTTACATCGATTCTACCTTACGTCATCCACCCGTAATTGAATAACTCAACCGTGCATAGACAAGAATATTAACCGATCAATACCTCGAGGTGAGACTATGAAACGTCATTCCATCCTTCAATCTCTCTTCTTCCTCCTTTTAGGAGGACTCCTTTTTACCGCCTGTGCAAATAACAACGAGACTTCAACTGTAGAAGAGGAGTATGTAGGGACTGCTGCCGGTGCTGGAGGAAGTAGTGTAATTATCGCAAATAGTAGCGTTGACGGCGTCAGTTTTCTTGGTGGGAGAGCCGAGGAAGTTGCTCGCATTAGTTCTGATGCCCCACTGGATGCGGCAAAGAGAATGTCTATGGCTGCTCCAGTCAGCGTTAAGGATAGTCGAGTAATGAAGACAGAAGCAATCATCACAGCAACAGATATTGCAACTGGAGCCGTGACAACTGATGAGATATTGGCTACTGACCTGTCTCTCACAGTCTCTTCAGTAGATGATTTTGCCGGGGGAGAAGTTGCTTTTGACCGAGACGTAGACTTCGAGAGCAAAAAGCTTGACATCACGGCCGGAGATGAAGATGAGATTAAAGAGAAGCCGCAGGTAGTTCACGAGCCGGGACAGTTGACAGCCGGAGAGTGGAGCGACTTGGTAGAGTGGGATTTCTGGACTGCGGTCTCGAACTCGAACGATTGGTCCAAGATGAAAGAGTATTGGGGATTTGGTAGAGGTGAGCGAATCAGCGTTCGCGTCGACAACGGTCGCGACCCGATCTCCGACGCCGTCGTTAAGCTCTTCACCAAAAGTGGAGAACTCCTCTGGACAGCACGCTCCGACAACTTTGGTCGCGCCGAGCTTTTCACCGGTCTCGAAAAAGATGCTGGTGAGAAATCCTACGACATCGTTGTGAGTTCCAACGGGAAAGAGGTTCGTCTCGGTAGTGTCGTCCCAAGCCGTGAACAATCTCCCGGAGAGTGTCCGTTGATTGCACGTTTTGCAGGCAACGTCCCTCAGCTAAAAACTATCGACGTTATGTTTGTGATGGACGCCACTGGCTCGATGGGGGATGAGTTGAATTACATCAAGGCAGAGTTGGAGAGTGTGATTACCCGAGTGAAAGAGAAACTGGGGGAGAAAGAATTCACGCTTCGCATCGGAACAAACGTCTACCGTGACCGTGGCGACGCATACGTTGTGAACTCGACTAAGTTCTCAGAGAACGTCGACGAGATTCTCGCCTTCCTTCGGAAGCAGAGTGCCGGTGGCGGTGGTGACACACCGGAAGCTGTTGAAGAAGCACTTGCCGACGCAATTGAGGGGCACGAGTGGAGTGCTGAAGCACAATCACGCTTCCTCTTCCTACTGCTCGACGCACCACCTCACTACACAGATGATCGCCTTGAGACAATGCGGAGCCTAACAATGAAAGCTGCCGCCCAAGGTATCAGAATCATACCAGTTGCCAGCAGCGGCATTGACAAAGAGACCGAGTTCCTCCTCCGCTTCCTGAGCATCCACACCGGTGGAACGTATGTCTTCCTCACTGACCACAGTGGAATAGGAGACTCGCACATCGAGCCAACAATCGGAAGCTATCAGGTTGAATTCTTAGATGATCTGCTCGTGCGGCTTATCGTCCAATTCACCGAGCGTCCAGAATCGGTAGATGCTATTACGGGGCGGAAGCCGGAGCTGAAGTAGAAGAAGCAATATCAATTTCACCACAAAGGGTCAGGAAGAGAAGAGTTCTCTTCCTGACCCTTTTCTATCGATTCTTCTCCTCGTACCTTTGCCCTATGATACGAGTACACGATCTTCATAAAAGTTTTGGAGCCAAGAGGGTTCTCAGTGGTGTTTCCTTTGAAATTCATTCGGGGGAGACACTTGCCGTGATTGGGAAGTCGGGAACCGGGAAGAGTGTTCTGTTGAAGCTGATTGTGGGGCTGCTTGAACCGGACCAGGGGTGGGTTGAGATTGAGGGGAAGCGGGTGGATCAGATGAACTCGCGTGAACTTTTCGAGATGCGGCGGAACATCGGCTACGTTTTTCAGGGGGCTGCCCTCTTCGATTCGATGACTGTTTTGGAGAACCTGACGCTCAGCCTTTACGAGCATGGGGAGCGGAACCATCAATATCTTGAGGGTGAAGCGCAGAAACGACTGACCGATGTTGGATTGTTGGGAAGCGTCAGTGAGTTGAGTGCAGCTGACTACGCATCGGCCTGGGAGTTAATCTCAGAAAAAAAACCGGCTGAACTCTCAGGTGGAATGCGGAAGCGCGTTGGCGTTGCCCGCGCACTGGTCGGTGATCCGAAATATGTCTTCTACGATGAACCGACAACAGGACTTGATCCTGTCACCTCGGAGCAGATCGACATGTTGGTCTGCGACCTCGCCGAGAAGCTCGACGTTACGTCTGTAGTAATCACCCACGACATCTTCAGCGTTTGGAAAGTGGCCGACCGGGTTATCATGCTGAATAATGGATTGATTCAGTTCGACGGCCCTCCCGAGAATCTCCGTTCCTCGGATGACGAGGTTGTGCGAGAGTTTATCGAACGATATAACGGGACGCCGGTCTCTTGACCAACGTCCCGTTAACCTGTGAACTATTGCCGAAAGGTCGGCATCTGCTTATTCTTTGATAACCTTGCGCGAAAGGATTTCTCCATCAACTTCTAAGGTGACAACGTAAAGTCCAGGGGCCAGCGATAGGTCCGGTTGCCAGATTATCCGATGATCGCCGGCAGGAAGTTGATGGTCAATCAGTTGAGTAACTTCCTTTCCGCTTGGATCATACACCTTCAACCGAACGTGTCCCCGCTCCGATGTCTGGAATCTGATTGTTGTCTCGAGGCTAAATGGATTCGGAGCACTCTCTTCTAACTGGATCGTTTGCCTACTTCCTCTCTCTCTGACCGAGAGTCCGGGGTTGTTGTAAATGCCGAAGTATGTCGAAGATTTTCCTCCAGCCTGTTGAAAGGCTCCGGCAACGTAGACTTTGTTTTCGTCAACGTCGACAACGTAGACGTAGTTGTTCACACCACTTCCCAGATTTGTCCAACTTGAGCCACTCCACTTTGCGATGTTCGACATACTGTCAAGACCTGACCGCTGGAAGCTCCCTCCGGCGTAGAGTGTTTCACCATCAACTGAAAGAGAGTTGACGCTCGGCAGGAAGTCGTTAACCAGTCCTTCCCCCAACGCTTCCCAGTTCTCCCCGGTAGTATTCCAAGCGACAATCGAAGGAGTTCTCAGGTCGCCTGCTGAATCGAAGCTACCTCCGAGGTAAACCCTCTCTCCATGCACAGCAATATCCCAGACGACTTTGTTTACTCCCTCTCCGAGACGAGTCCACGTCTTATCTCTCACATTTACGTGAGCAACATTCCGGGCATCTTTGGCCGGACCAGTCAACAGGTCGCCCGCGCCGAGAAAACGTCCCCCCACGTACATATCATCACCTTCAAGTGCGACAGCGAACACTTGTCCGTTCACCCCACGATTGAGTGCTTCCCAAGTATCGGCAACACTATTCCAACGAACGAGGCTGTAGGCTGGCATTCCGTCAATGTTCGTGAAGTCCCCCCCTAAATAAACATCGTCTCCATCGAATGCGATTGCCGCAACGAATGTGTTCTCCGTTTCGCCCGTAGCTCCACTACTCGTTCCAAGTTGGCTCCACTCTTTTGTCGTTGTGTTGTAGCGAACTACGTTAGCCGATGCGATATCTGCAACTCCGGCAAAACGTCCTCCAACGTAGACCCACTCATCGTGAATGGCAACGGTGTAGATACTCCCAGAAAAAAGTCCGGGGACAAGTTCCCACGACGTTCCGTTCAGATTTGCCAACCGGGTTCCGATTCCAACGCCTGGCTGGTTGAACTCTCCACCAACCCAAACATTCCCTTCCTTTACGTCGAGTGCGAAGAGGTTATTCCCGGTTCCCTTCGCTAAGCTGAACCACCGTAGCCCGTTCCACTGGGCGATGCCCCCTGCCCCGACACCTCCAGCATTCGTGAAAGAACCGGCAGCGTAGAGCCGATCATCATAAAATTCGAGAGCGTTGACAAAGCCGTCCATCCCTTCACTTAAGCGCCCCCACCAGAGAGTGTTGAAGAGTGGGTCGCCATCGAACTCATTCCACCGGGCAACGTAGCGGACGGCAGCGTTCGATGTCGTATAGTCTTCAGGATATGCTGTTGTGAATGTTCCACCAACAAAGAGTTCTTTTCCCCTGACAACAAGTGTGCGGACAACGTTGTTGACCCCGTTCCCTTCAAGGCGTATTGGCTCTTGTGCAGATAACCAGAAGATTCCAGAGAGGCGTGTCCACGTTGCAGTGTCTGGTCGCCAGCGAGCGATGTTGTTGACGGCGGTATCTCCTGCGCGGTCAAAGCCTCCGGCAATGAAGACTGTGTTATCCATCACGGCGATGGCGTTTACAAATCCGTTTACCCCCCCGGCGAGGCCGTGCCACTCTGAGCCATCCCACCGAGCAACGCCACTGCTAACTACGCCACCTGCTGAACTAAAGCTCCCCCCAACGTAAATACCGTCTGGCCCTGCGGCAAGCGCGTTCACAGTTCCGTCAACTCCAGAACCGAGTGCGCTCCACCGAGATGTTGTTCTGTTATAGACTGCCACGTTCTGAACAGTCTGGCTCCCCGCGCGATCAAAAATTCCACCTACGTAGACATTATCTCCTTGAACAAGAATTGCGGAGACTGAGGCAATACCTGAACTTGAACTGATATCTCCCATTGAGCGCCACGACTTCGTGAGAATATCGTAGAAGGCGATATTCTTGATCGGCTTCGTCGCTCCGGTATCGAACTGACCGCCGATAAAGAGAGTGTCGCCAGCAACTGCTAATGCGTTCACAATGCCGTTAACCCCATTCAAGATACCTGGCCCCGGTCCAACGCGCGCCCACTGTGCGCCATCCCAACTGGCGAGGTTGTTAACGCTGATCTCCCCGGCCTTCGTGAATGCTCCGCCGATGTAGAGCTTCTCTCCGTCAGATGCCATCGCAAAAATTTCGTCGTCGACACCTGACGAGCCGAGGCTTGCCCCGAAGCGGCTATCCCAGTTCTCATCACCCGGTGCTGAGGGGCGAGCATAGGAGGGGAGGGGAGTTCTCTCAGGCCTGAAGCGAAGTTCACCATCTGGCCCCTGTTCCACTTGCCATCCACGGGCGTCAACCGACCCAGAAGGAAAGCCGGAAGTTTTCAGGCTTCCATCTGGATTCAGGAACTGTTCAATCTTCGGATGTTGTGGTGTCCGCTCCTGTGCCTCAATCTCTCCAGTAACCAGAAAGAGAAAGAACGTAGCCAGAAAGAGTGGAAGAGAGAGCATTCTGTGGTTTGTAAAGAGGTCGCCTGTTTTCATATGCGTTGCCGTTTTGTAGTGAAACAGTTCAGTAATTACCGCAGTCTTCTGGGGAAACAGGGTATATAGATTGCCGGAGAGGGAATTCGATACAGATCGAAGAGAGACACTTTTACTCCCAGCAAACAACAATCCATACGAAGGGTGATCTGCAATCAATCCCTTCAAAGTTTCAGGGAGATAAAGATAACATGATCTGGGGATTGACAGTAGGGGAAGGGGCTGTGGAGAGTAGAGTGAAAGTCAATAGTGAGTGCTCAGGGAGGTAGTTCCTGAAAAGAGGGAACACCCAATGACGATGCCTCAAGTTATAGAGCTGATTCAAAGAGGGATGTGATCCGCATGTAGAGTATCACATCCCTCTTCGCACATTGTAAAAACGAAATCAGTTTGCGAGTAGATCGGCAGAAGAGAGTTCCGTTGCCACTACTCCTTGATAAGCTTCTCAGTCAAAGTCTTTTCACCTACAGTGAGTTGTACGATATATGTGCCTGCTGGCATCGACTGATCTGGCTCCCAGAATAACCTGTGGTCGCCAGCCGGAAGTTGATTGTCGATCAGTCGCGCCACTTGCTTCCCTTCCATATCGAAGAGAGTGAGGGAGACGTGGGCATACTCGCTTGTCTCGAACTGAATTGTGGTTCCCTCGGCAAATGGATTTGGAGCTACCGGATAGAGTGTCATTCCCTTTTTGTCATCGTTCCCCTCTACGGAGAGGAGAGGATCAGCGTAGATGCCGAAGTAGAATGAAGATTTCCCACCTGCCTCATTAAATGCCCCTGCTACGTAGAGTTTGTGGTCGTCGATGTCTACAACGTAGACGTAGCTATCCAAACCACTTCCAAGATTACCCCAACTGTTCCCATCCCAACGGGCAACGTAGTAGACCGAGTCGCCACCAACTTCGGTCACTGTGAAATTTCCTCCTGCGTAGATATAGCGTCCATCTGTTGCAAGTGAGTTTACTGAGGGGATGAAGTGATCGTACAGTCCACTTCCAATCGCCTCCCACTTCTTACTTGCTATATCCCAAGCAACGAAACGTCCGGCAGATAGTGTTCCAGCCGAATCGAAGTTCCCTCCCATATAGACTTTGTTGTCCT
>JBFWSB010000184.1:0-8876 GCA_050248595.1 Kapaibacterium sp. (SeqCode) | reverse complement strand
CTGCTGCGAGATACTACCGAAAACAAATCGCTCGGCTGCATTCAAGCCGTGTGAACCGACCACGACCAGATCGGCTCCCCACTCGTCGGCACTCTTCACAACTTGCGTGGAAACGGAGCCGACCTTCCCCTCTGCCTCAATTGTCCAACCAGAGAAATCTTCCCAGAGCTTCGCCCGAGCATCCTCTGCCACCTTCAGTGCCGAGGCACTGTCTGCAAGGTCGGAGACATCGAGAGCTTGGCCGGAGGAGCCGGAAGGTGCTCTCCACTGTTCGGCAACGGAGAGGACGAGAACTTCAGCCTGCTCTGGCAATCCGGCTCGACGCAATTCTTTCAACGCATCTTGCGCACAGCTCGAACCATCGTATGAGATAAGAATCTTCATAAACTTCACCTTGTTAGTCTTTGCTTCTGACCGTATAGTTAGCGTTTGCAAATCATCGCATGACGGCAACCGAGAAGTGGAGCTTCTTCCTTCCAACCTTCTTTACGGGTTGGCCTGATGAACAATCTCTACAGAACACTTTGCCTGCATTGCAACGCCGGTTGAGATACTTCCGAGAATAAACCGCTCGAATCCATTCAAGCCACGTGCCCCCATGAAAATGCAGTCGGCATTGCTCCGCTCGGCCTCTACAAGAATCATCCGCTTTGGGTGCATCATCTTCGTGTCGATGGTAGACTCCACCTCGAAGCCATTCTGGCTGAGCTTCTCTGACATGTTCTGGTGCAACTGAGTAAGGCGCGTGAGGATTGATTCCTCCTCTTCGCTGTCGTAGGAGAACTCTGCGGAACTAAGGATGTGGACAACCGTTCCAGATGGCCACGTTCGCGACAGCAGTGCATCCATAATAACCTCGGAATACCCCGAGCCGTCAATTGCTAAGATCAATCTCAGTGGTGCATCGGCAGCCTTCTCTTCGTTTGGCCGTGCGATGCGAACGGAGGAGTGAGCGGAGTGGATAATCTGCTGCGAGACACTCCCCAAGAGGAGCCGCCCAACAGCCCCCCGACCGTGCGAGCCAACCACGATCAGTTCAGCCCCCCACTCTTCAGCGCGGCGAACGATTTCGTGGGCAGGGGATCCGGTATAACCTTCCGAAGTGACATTCCACGTTGGGTGTGCCCCTTTCAAGATGTCAGCACCACGCCGCGCAAGCTCAACGGCAAGCTCTCCACTCTCCGTAGGCTCCAACCCTATCCCCTCACTTCCACCAACGCCAACTGGAACTGGAAACCATTCGGCGACCGAGAGAACCAAAACGTCTGATCCGTCTGGAATTCCAGCTCGCTCCAAATCTTTGATTCCTCGATCCGCACACTCGGAACCATCATATCCGATAACTATTCTCATCGCTCTACTCATATATTCTTCTCCTAATTTCAGGTGTTTCCAGTGAATTGCTTTCCTTGTTGCTTGATAGTACAGCACCTTTCGGAGACTGCATTAAAGTACGGTTGATGTGGGGCGAAGAACAATGACCGATGTCATGATTTCGGCACTATCAAACGTCTGAGAAGGAGGGTTATGTGCCGAAGGTAGGATGTTGTTTCCACTCCCTAAAATGCAATTGCTGGCCATCAGACTGAACGGCCTCCTCCCCGAACAATAGGTATCCCACACACCTTCACGACTCCCGACAATCTACCAACAAATTCTCGTACTTTCGATTTCCTGAGTCCAAATATCGGGGTGATCTGAAACGCCGCAAGGAACTATCATGAACGACTTCTTTCACCGCGTCTACGACGTAGTGATGCAGATACCTGTAGGGAAGGTGACAACGTACGGAGCAATCGCAAAGCGCATTGGTGCAGGCCGCTCGGCGCGGACAGTAGGGTATGCACTGAACGCAGCCGCAAACGATGAGCGCATCCCCTGCCACCGCGTTGTGAATCGGAATGGTGAGTTAAGCGGGAAGGTTCACTTCGTCCCCCCCTCAAGAATGCGTGAGTTGTTAGAGGAAGAGGGAGTAACCTTCAAGCGAGAGGCAGTTGTGATGGAAGAACATTTCTGGAACCCAGAAGAAGCCTTGTAGATAAGGTTTTCGGGGGGACTGATCTTTCACTTGCATTCCTTAGAGTTGTTTCCGTATACTCATTTTTTTGCAGGCAGGGGATTCTCTGCTCAGCGGAATATTTCAACACGATACCCACACCTGACTATTCGTACAGCTATGGCTCCACATCTCTCTTTCAGGATACTCTTAGTGGCAACCATTCTTCTCCTCTTCGGAGCGATTCCCTCCACTGCCCAGAAAAAGAGTCCCCTCCTCACAGCACTTCAGGAAGAACTAACCCGAGCATTTGATCTGCTCAACGCAAAAGGGGATCCTCCCCCCTACTTCATTGGATATAACGTCACGGAAACTGCTGAAACCGAAATTGTAGCATCGGTTGGTGCACTGCGGGATAGCAGACAAGATGTGGAACGGCTACTTGATGTTGACGTGCGAATTGGCGATTACCAAGTTGACAATACCCGGAAGCTGCGGGGAGATCGCCGTGGTTTCAGTCCCTTCAGCTATTCCTCCCCTGTTAACCTTCCTCTCGATAACGATCCTGATGCCATCAAAAGTCTTCTCTGGCTGCAAACCGATAAGGAGTATCGCATCGGCGTGCAGAACTTTGTGCAGATCGAGGCAAACCGGGCGGTCAACGTCGACGAACAGGATACTTCCGCTGACTTCTCCAGAGAACCAGCACTGGAGGCACTCCAACCAATTGTAGCGATGGATGTTGAGAAGGATGCCTGGGAAGAAAAGATTCGGCGGATATCCCGCACGTTTGCCCAGTGGCCAAAACTTACCCAGTCGTTTGTTCTGTTCCGAGCCACAACTCTCAACAAATATGCTGTCAACAGCGAGGGAACTGCGGTTCAGCACGGCATTAACCATGCTCGCATCTTTCTCTATGCAGTCACAAAAGCTGAGGATGGAGAGGAGTTGTATCTCTACCGCGCATTCGATGCCCACTCGTTAGAAGGACTCCCGAGCGACTATGAAGTGGAGAACGCCATTAAGGAAATGGTAGATCAATTGATGGCTCTGCGGGATGCTCCGTTTGTGGAGGCATATAGTGGTCCGGCAATACTTTCCGGCAGAGCCGGAGGGGTCTACTTCCACGAAACGTTGGGGCATCGCCTTGAAGGGCATCGGCAAAAAGATGAGGATGGTGGGCAGACCTTTACGAAGAAAGTAGGAGAGGCGATCCTTCCCCCTTTTATCTCGATCTACGATGACCCGACAATACGTGAAGTGAATGGTGTAGAGCTGAACGGATACTATCACTTTGACGATGAAGGGGTGAAGGCAGAGCGGGTTCCAGTAGTTGAAAATGGCGTGTTGAAAAACTTCCTCCTCTCACGCTCTCCAGTTGAAGGCTTTACCCGCTCTAACGGTCACGGCAGGAGAGCACCCGGAAGGAGCGTTGTAGGGCGACAGGGGAACTTTATCGTCACTGCAAACACCCCTGTTAGCAATGATGAACTACGTCGACTTCTGATTGAAGAGTGCCACAAACAGAACAAGCCCTTCGGTCTCTACTTCGAGGAGATATCGGGAGGCTTCACCTTTGTTGGTCGCTTTATTCCGCAGTTCTTCAAGGTAACCCCCATTGTTGTCTGGCGCATCTGGGCCGATGGTCGCCCGGACGAACTGGTGCGAGGGGTTGATATGATTGGCACACCACTTACCTCTATCAGCCAAATTATTGCCTGCGGCGATGATGTGGGAGTCTTCAACGGAACGTGTGGAGCCGAATCAGGACCGGTTCCCGTCTCGGCTGTCTCCCCGAGCTTCCTGACAGCACTTGTGGAAGTGCAGAAGAAAGCGAAGTCTACCGAGAAGCCACCTGCACTCCCAGCCCCTGACGACGACGATAATCCTTCGGCAGGAGAACAACCGGAATAGCACAGCGAATAAGGGAATCGAAATCGACTTACTCAACATCGCGACCAGAACTCTATCATCTGACATCTCTGAATTTCTGATATCATGAACCTGAACAGACGGCTCTCTCTTGCTTCCTCCACTCCGATTCTCGGCATTCTCACCATGCTCGCGATAGCTTTGCCAACCAATCTGCTTCGAGCGCAGAGTAGCGATATTCTCTTCCGCGCAATGCGTGACGAACTGACCCGCTCGGTTGATCGCCTGAAGTTGGAAGAACAGGGAACACCTTACTTCGTAGAATATCGTGTGATTGAATCTGAAGGCGTTTCTATCGAGGGAACGTTTGGCGCGATAACAACATCACGCCCCTACAAAACTCGGCGGCTTGCAGTCACTCTGCGCGTTGGTGACTACGGGTTCGACAACTCAGGCTTCTTCTCTCGCGACGATCTCTTCTCCCGCTTTCGCTCAATGAGTAGTGACGACATTGTTCTCGACGACGACTACATGGCAATACGTCGGGATTTCTGGCTGGCAACAGATAAGGCTTACAAAGATGCGGTGCAGCAGATGGCCGCAAAGCGTGGTTACTTGAAGAATCGAATCAGTGAGGACACTCTATCTGATTTCTCCCGTGAGAAACGGGTGGTGCATATCGACTCCTCTGCTCCACTCACCATCGACACAGCAATGATCGCAAAGAAGATTCGCTCTTGGTCGGCACTCTTCAAGAAATATCCCGACATCGATCAGTCGAGCGTGGCGTTCAACTTCGGCACATATCACTTTTACTTGATGAACAACGAGTGGACGCAGCTGAAAACAATCGACGCTGTGGGAAGCGTCACCATCAACCTGATGGCACACGGTAGTGATGGGACGAAATACCCGAAGTCTTTCCAGATACTTCTCTCCTCACCAAGCGAACTTCCCTCGGACAAAGAGGTGGAAGCAAAAATTGAGAATCTTGTCTCTGAAGTTCTAACTATCCGAAAGGGAGTGACACTCGGGGAATCGTACATCGGCCCAGTACTTTTAGTAGAAGATGCCGCCCCCCAATTTTTCCTTCAAGTGCTTGTTCCCCACCTTAGCGGCAGCCGCCTTCCTCTGCTTGAAGATGAATCGTTCAGCAACTTCCTCGGGGCTGAAAGTCCGTTGGCGAACAGAATCAACCGCCGCATTATGCCACGCCAGTTCACGGTCTACGACGATCCAACGATAACCCGCGCAGAAGGAAAGATTCTTCGAGGGTCGTATCAGTACGATCATCAAGGAGTCCCCGCATCACACCTATCGCTTGTTGAGAATGGTGTGCTGAAGCGACTCCTCGCCTCCCGCCGTCCGGGCAAAGGACTCGAGGTATCGAACGGACATGGTCGTGGCGCAAACGAAGCGGGAACAGCTATCGGCACACTCTTTATAGAGACTTCCGAGATGTTGAGCGAAGAACAGATGAAGCAGCGATTGATTGAGAGTTGCCGTGAGCTTGATTTAGAGTATGGGATTATGATCCGCAATATCGGTGCAAAGTCTTTCCGCTCAATGTCGGGTGGGGGAGTCTCCATCAGCTTTGGGGGGGATGATGATGCTCAAGAAGGGATGGAAGCTTGGAAAGTCTACGTAGCTGACGGTCGGGAAGAGCCGCTCAGAAATATTGAGCCGGGAGAAGTTGATTACCGCACGCTGAAGGAGATTGTGGCTGCTGGCGGGAAGAAGAATGTGTTGAACACATCGGTGACTCCTCAGGGTATCATGAGTTTCTCCTCAGTACCGGCCACTGTTGTGGCTCCTTCTATTCTGCTTGAAGAGGTACAGATCAACCCTTCAAAGGGGGAGAAGCAGAAGCCGACGCTTCTCACACACCCATACTTTGAGAAATAAAAAACGGGTGAACGAGAACGTTCAGAATCCTAACAACCCACCACTGTTGCTCTTCAGCAAGATTGGCTCGCTGCTGCAAGCGATCACGTATGAACCGTTCGGGAGAACTGTGGGGGGGAGTGTAATCTTTGCCGTGCTCTCAACGGAGGCAAACTTTTGGAACGTTCCATCTGTTGCGTAGAGAAAAACTCCGATAGAGTTATCCAACACTCCGAGGAAGCAGAGAATATCACCGGCAATCAGTGGAGAGAGTGGGACACTTTGCTGCAAGCCAACCTCCCAGCGTTTTGCTCCCTCTGGATCGAACGAGACAACCACCCCACCAGAAATTCGACTTCCACCACCACCACTCACGTAGGTGTTTCCGTTCCCGTCAGATGTAATCCCTGTTGGGAGAGCAGTGAGCGGAGCCTCCCACTCTTTTGTTCCGTTCGCATCAATTGAGAGAAGGGAGGGAGTATACTTCCCCTCTTCTTCTCGTCCTGCAACGCCCACTACAACGCGATCTTCAACAATGATTGGTCCATACTCAATGCGCCCTTCTATAGCAAAGCGCCACTTCTCTTCTCCCTTCAGGTTGAGTAGTACTACAGTATCCTGTAGGTCGTAGTCGTTCTGAGTCAGGCCGAGGAGAATTCCCAGCTCTTCTCGATAGGCTATCGGGCGGACTAATCCAGCACCGAACGTCTTCCTCCACAACTCCTTTCCCTCACGATCATATTCGGCTAAGCTCCCATCGGTCATGCCACAGACAACGCCTCCCGGAACTGTTAGAGGAAAAAGGGGAAGAGAGTAGTTATTGGAATCGTTAGGACTGTGGAGCGAGGCCTGCCACTTCATACTGCCCGATGTGTCAACCGCGTAGAGATTTCCCTCTGTTGTTGTTGCATAGAGTGTGCCGAGCGAATCGGAGGCAAGTTCGGGTAGTGGATAGCTCCCTTCTGGAAACTGCCAAGTGAAGAGAATCCGCTCGTAGCGCATCAGGGCAAGACGCCGATCGGTAGTGACGACAGCAATTTTATCGGAGGCGAGTGCAAGTGGAGGACCGAGGAATCCAGCACCGAGAGAATCATAGTGATTTTCGCTGAAGCGGCTAAAGGTAGAGAGGGAGATGTGGGAGAAGTTCTGCCCGCGCCCCTCTCCCCCTGTCATGTTCGGAACATATTCCTCTCCACCACCGCAGGCGAGAAACAGGAAAGGGAAAGCAGAGACGAAGAGAAGGATTCGTATCATGGCGATTCGTAAATCTCTCTGAAGACTCTTCCTTGAGAGAGCAACATAGTTCGTCTTCACGCAGGATTATTTTCAGTCAACGTCGTACGGACTTGAGCTTACCCGCTCGTAGGTTTTCATGAAGGCTTCGTACTTCACTGGATATTGGTCGTTCAGGATACCAGTTACGACCATGTCACCCGGCTCGGCAATCAAGATACTACCGTCAGGTTGCTCCAGTTCTAAACGCCGAGTGGTGCGGAAAGCCTCCACTACGTCTGGCCTTCTCCTAAAAAGACCACTCTCCTCTTCATTGAGCGGTTGAACAATTGTACTCATAAGTATGATTCAGAATAAATGCGATGGATATAAATCTGTTCGTCTCCCTCACTCAACATCCATCATCCGGACACCGGTGGCTACCATTGTCACCACCCGCTGCGGACCTTCGATCTCGTCAGGATTCTCTCCCTTCGACTCCTCAGCATAGTGCTTTGCCAAGTCCTCTGGAATCTCCTCGACGCTGACAACTCCTTGAACAGTGACAAACTTGCCACTGCAATCGGTCGGCACGAAGAAGCCGTAATCCTTGAAGGTAATCCGCATCTGCGATTTACCGTCGCTGATCACCATCCAACATCCTTTCTTCTGGCAGACATCGGAGATCGTCCCCTGAACGTTCACCACGTTGTTGTAGAGCGATTCATCCGCCATAACCTCGGAAACACCATATGCTCCCTCGACATCAGGGTCAAGCTCTGCACCGTAGTTATTGAACGTGACATTGCTCGGCATTTCAAGCTCTATGGCTGGCTCAAGTGAGATCTCCTGCGCAAGAGAGAAATGAACGGCAGAGAGTGCCATCAACGGAAGAAGAAAGAATAATCGGAACATCACTATTCACTTTGATTGGGTTACAGTTTCATCGAGACAAAGATAGCCTCTCGGTACACCTTCACTTGCAACGATGTGAAGCGGGTTAGTGAGAAGGTGGAGATATATCAACCCTCTCTTTGAATGTTGTCATGAGCCACACAGCAAAAATTTTTTCACGCAAAGGCGCAAAGACGCGAAGGGGAGGATGTTGCCTGAGAGTATCGGAACATTTGCCTCCCCTACCCGCTCACTCCGATGTCAGTTCGCCCCACCCAGCTTCAAGGTTGTGGTGGCTTCCGTCGCAATATGGCTTGTTCTTTGAAGCACCGCAACGGCAGAGAGCGTAACGGGTTGGCTCGGGAGGAGAGAGGTCAGCATCCACCCCGAGTTGAATTGCTCCGCGAACCTCGTAAGGGCCATCCACTTGAATCGTGATCTTCGGAGCAGAATCTGTCTGGTCGACTCGCTCCCCTTTCAACAAGGTTCGGAGTGCACCAGAAGGGCACTTATGGCTCAGTGTAGCAATGGCTCCTATATCGGCTCCGTTTGGATCAATCCAAGGTCGTCCATCTTTTTTGAAGACCGCAGGGAGATCTTCGATGCAGTGGGCTGCATGTGCGCAAATTGTCCGATTGTCCTGTATCGTTACCTCCTCCCCATCGTATGCCTTCGTCCGATTGAGAGGGATTTCAATCTCTCGCTCACCAGTAAACTCGGTTCTCTTGTGCGTCCCATCACAAAATGGTTTGTTCGAGGAAGCCCCGCACCGGCAGAGAGAGAAGCTCTCCTTCGTCTCCAGCTGGCGTCCGTCTGCTGTCATAAGCCGCTCTACACCCTTCACGAGGTATGAGCCATTTTCCCGAATCTCTATAGTAGCATTGGAGTTTTCTGTTGCTGACATAGTTCTACGAAATAGTTGGTGGAACAAGAATATTCTGGAATATACAGCAGAGAACAGAGTCGGCAAGGTATGGGTTTCTTTCGTTGTATTTGTGTTGTAAATGGATGAAGGAAT
>JBFWSB010000183.1:0-8949 GCA_050248595.1 Kapaibacterium sp. (SeqCode) | reverse complement strand
GCTTTCAATGCCTCTTCAACAGCTACAATCACCACAGGAAGAGTGAGAAGCGAGAGTGTGAGTGCTGCCCACAAGATATTTCCCTTGCCCCAGTTGGGATCAGTATGAGAACTCAAGAAGGTGATGACCAACTGAGAGTTTGCATAAGCCGATTCCCCCCCTTCGTATTGGTTCAGGCGTTGAATCTCCTTCTTCCACTTCGACTCACCTTCTTGAGTGAGGTAGGCTTTTATATCTCGAACTGGTGCAAAGGCGTTGTTCGCAATTGGGGAGGGGGCTGTGGCAACAAGCTGCTGGAGTTCAGCCATCTTTGCTTGTTGGTTCCAGTTGTCAATTCCACCACCGATAGTCTGGATGAAGAAACCGAGACCAAACAGACCGAAAACGATTGAGGGAACGCCTGCAAGAGTGTTAACGGCAAAGCGGACAAACTGCGCGAGTTTCGAGGTCTTCTTTGCATACTCAGCTAAGTAGATCGCCGTAATCGTTCCGATAGGAACTGCGGCAATCGTCATGATGATAACCAGGAGAACTGTCCCATAGATTGCCGGGAAGATTCCTCCTTCGGTGTTCACGTTCCTGGGAGACTCGGTCAGGAATTCCCAACTGAGTGCAGGGATACCACCGATGAGGAAGTTGGCAATAATCGCAACGATGATGCCAACAACTAAGAGTGTGGCAACAAGTGGGAGACCGTGAGCAAAAAATCCAACAATCTGTCTACTTCGCTTCATTACTCGTTCCCCCTGAATTTTTTGATCAACTTATTCTTGATGTAGAATTCGGTCAAAAAGTTAATCGAGAAGGAGAAGATGAAGAGAACCACTCCTAAAAAGAAGAGCACTTGGTAGTGGGACGAGCCGAAGACAACCTCACCCATTTCGGCTCCAATCGTTGAAGCAAACGTTCTGGCAGGATCGAACACATCCCAACTTGGAATTGGTGCGTTCCCCATTGCCATCAGTGCAATCATTGTCTCACCGAAGGCGCGCCCGAGTCCTAACAAAATGGCTGCAAAGATACCGGGAGTGGCTGCTGGCAACATCACTTGGTAGGCTGCCTGCCACTTGGTTGCTCCCAGAGCGAGTGCCGCCTCGTTTAACGATCCTGGAACGGAGCGGAGTGCATCTTCGGAAAGAGTATAGATAATTGGAATCACTGCTAAGGAGAGTCCGAACCCTCCAACTACTGAGTTCAATCGGAATTCAAAACCGAACAGGTCTTGCGCAAAGGTTGCAATCGTAATCAGGCAGAAGAACCCGATGACTACAGATGGAAAACCTGCCAGCAATTCAATCACAGGCTTGATAATCTCCCTGAGTCGGAGTGGTGCAAAGAAAGCTGTGTAGAGTGCTGCAAAGATTGAGAGAGGAATCGCAAACAAGAGGGCGACAAATGTCGATTTAAGGGTTCCGAGAACTATTGGCCAAATGCCATATCGTGGGTAGGTGGAATTTGGCTCCCACTTATCGTGAATCAGTGCGCTGACTGTGATCTCGGAGTTGTGGGTTAATATCGGATAGTCCTCTCCAATAATCTCTTTTGCCCGCTCTAACTCTTCAGGCGTTAGTTCGGCTGATTTCTCGGTCTGTTCACCACTTAGGGTATACCCAATAATTGGCGAAGCCTCGCGCAAGACGAAGGCGAAGATGAGAAAGATGAAAATGATAGAGAGAGAGGATACTGTATATATCCCAAGTTCAATGGCTCGCTCGCCAAACCTTCGTTCCTTGGTTGTTAGTGAAAGAGAAGCGGTGCTGAATTCACCCGGCTTCACTTCACTCTTCTCCTGTTTTTGCTCAGACATGGTTGATTTTGGTCTGGGAACGTATTGTGTTTGTCATAGTATTCGGGATTGTTCAGATTCTGATAGGGAGAAAGTTACGGTAGATATCCGACTCTTCCCTCCAGAGTTTGTTCAGATTTGTCCAAAACCCATTTACTATCACATAATATCCAGTGTTGATTTTGAGTAAACTGAGCAAATAGATGGAACATTCTTCGAATAGGGAGGGAGTGTAAATAGTTGCATGGTTAGGGTAAAAACTGTTGATGGATTGCTATCCTCAAAACAGGTTGTTTACCCCAACCATGCAATCTTGTTCTGCTGAGAGGGTGCTTCACTCTCTCAACTCGTCAAACTTGCTATTGCAGTCTTAGAACTTGTACTGGAATCGGACGGTTGTCTTGTTATCCTTCAAGTCATCACTTTTTGTAGCCCCTGATCCATCAACAAATGTAGCTTCGTCGGCAGCAAAGGTAGGCATCTCATACCAGGCTGTAATCCGAACCGGGCCAAACGTGCCAATTGCACCGAAACCGAGAACACTTGCCTGTCTGTCCGAAGAGGAGCTTACTTGATCGCCGCTGAGGTCGGTGTTTCGGTCGAAGACATCATACTTTACTGCGACGGTATACTTCTTGCCAAGGTCCTGTGCAAGCTGTACGTAGTAGCCGGCTTGGTTGCGGAGAGCAAGTGTTGGTTGTTGCGTTGTGACGATAATGGTGGTGTCACCATCTGGCACTTCACGAGTTATCTCCCTTGTTGTGCTTGTTGGACGCATCCCCGAAAGAAATTCACCGATCAAGTGAGTGCTTCCGATGGATAAGAGCTTTGCGTGAACCTGTGCTTCAAGGCCAACATTCTTCCGATTTCCCCACCCTTGTGACGGTCCAGTTCCGTTGCCGAAAGCTACTACTGACATCCCATCGCTAAAGGTTATCACACTATCTTCTGGCTGTGGAATTCCGCCATAATAGAACGATCCACCAACTGTTGCCGATACTTTGGAATCCTTACCAAGTGGGAGGGGAAGAATTAAACGGGTTGCAATGTCTTTAAGTGGGTCGGACTCGTTTGCTGTCCCATTGAAGAGTGCCAGTTGAATTGTCGGGATAAAATCTTCGCTGAGCTTTGGACTTGACTCTACCTTAAATCCGAGATCACGCTCACCCGGATAAAAAGCTCGAATCACTTGCGACCGCTCTGGGGACTCACGTTTGCTCGAAGAAAGTTCTAACTCGAAGTTCGGGCGATTAAAGAGTCCAACTGTGACGTTCAAAAGATTCTCATTCACAAGGTTCACCTGCAAGAAAGCATCCTTCACATCTACACCACGCTCGGTGAAGTCAGCCTGAAGAACAGCCTTGAACGCTCCATCATGGTGTGTAAACTTTGCTCGCCCACGGCGAATCTGGAAGAAGTTCTTCTCCGCATCCCAGTAGAATGCCCGTCTGTCAGGGTTTGAGGATTGATCGAAGTGTAGCCATTCTGCCTGAATGTAGCCGCTCACTGTTGGTTGAGCAGTCGCCTGATTACTACTGATGATGAGAAGACCGATGAAAAGCCCGGTCAGAAGAAGAGAGAATCGCTGTTGCATGCTCGATACTGGTTAGTGGTACAGATTAATGTTACCACAAAGTTACTTCGGCTTCATGTTCCGGTAATGTTATCGGAAGTTTACCTTTTCATAACATAGGGAAATACCATGGCTCAATATTATCTGCATTAGCATTTGAGATCGTTGTCCTCAGAGTTGAGAGGAGGAATCTCGTGTTGTCATTTGGTTACATAATTGACTCATTCTATCGATAAACGGTGTAGAAGAGAAAGGAATGAAGCTATAAGAAGAGGATTAAAGCCTTATGATTTGCTCGCGAAGTGGGTGTCTCTGAAGTTTCCTGAAACTGAGCAGAATGATTGTGAATGCCATTCCATGACCCAAGAGAATAATCGGAGGATTATGTAAGGCGGTGCTCCTCTACATACAGTCAGGCAGGTTACAACCACTAATCACGATGGTTTTTCCAGTTCCAGTAAATAGGGATCGATTTCTGGTTAGACAAGAAGAGACTTCTGAAGTATTTTGGGTGAACTGTAGATGCTCCCGAAAATTTTATCCTGGCTCAAATATGACCCGGTCAATCCTATTATTGATAGTCCTCTCCGCTCTATCAGCGCATGGGCAAATCAAAGACAGACGAGCTGATCTGGAGATCTTTGGAAAGATTGAAGAAATATCAGTCTCACCTGATGAGCACATCTGGTTGGTGACAAGTAGAGGGGAAACCTTCTACACTACCAATATCGACTCAAGTTGGCACTCTGGCCTACCCTCGTCCGAACTCATTGAAAAGTATTATCTGACGCCTCATTTTGAACGCATCTCTTTCTTTAACAAAGATACTGGGATACTTACAGGCTATATCTCAACAGATTCCAATCGCATCTCATCGAATGGATACTATTTGACGATAGATGGAGGAAACAGCTGGGAGTTGTTGGATTACGGAGGAAGTTCGTGGATTTACACTGCTGTTGTTGACAACAAGGGGAATGCTTGGCTGGGAGGATCAGGCAAACGTATCCATTACTCCAATGATTACGGTAGGAATTGGGTTCCATTGACGATACCCTATAAAACTTCAGACCGCACCTACTCACTATACATGGTAGATAGCGAAAACGGAGTTGCTGGCTCAGATAATAATGAGGTGATCGTGACGAAGGATAACTGGAAGACGGTAACATACATCGCAACCCCATACGATCAGAAAAAGCTCAAATCGAAAATACGGGATAAGAGAATAAAAAAACTACTCTTATGGGGAGACTATATCGTTGCATCTCAAGACAATGGTGTTTTCTATACAGAGCAACAGAATATTGACTGGAAGCCTTTCCCAGTTCATATTGTTGATTTTGCTTTTGACAAGAAATTAAGTAGGCTATTTGTAGTAACAGACAGCTTGAGCATCGCTCTCTTCAATTCGCCTAACGATTGGCAGATTATTGATAGTGATCCTCTTGACTCTTATCCAACTGATCTTGTTGTCGTTAATCAGAACCTCTATATACTCGATAGAGCTAATAGAGTCTATGCAGTACGAGACAGGGAAGTGACGAAAGTGATTCCATACACATTCGATATGACTTGGTTCGAGCCTGCAATTGTCAGAAAATCTTCACCAAATGATTGGGGTGCTGTTAAACAATACATCTACTTGTCGACAACCGATAGCATTGATTGGTACAGATTTGATGAGCTACCCTTCTTTATCGCTGACATGCAGCTGATTGATTCAAATAATGCGATTTTATGGGATAACTCGAATAGGGCTTATTCATATTCTCTTGATGATCGCACATTAAAACCTTACACCTTTAAAAGACCGTTGAAAGAGTTCCTCGCTTCTTCTATCGTTTCTTTTGCAATCCAATGGGGTCAAATGGATTGCTTTGCTGCTTTTTCCATCAACCACGAGTATAAAAAGAAAGGAAGTGAATCAATACTAACTCTTGATCTATCGAAATCAAGGAGCCAATTTGCTATAGCTGAAATCTCGATTGATTCTCTATTTCAGATTCTAACTGAAATAGATTTTAGTCCTTCACGAATACCTGATATTCATCAGTTTAATATAACTGATCAGGATAAGAGAGATTTCATAGAGCATATTTATGCTATTCAATACAGAGAAAATGTAATTCGTGAGGCTCTCATTGAGTATGAAGGAGCTGATGATGGAACATATAGAACTATAGATGAAGATTTCTATAGTTCTGTAGTATATATAGTGGACACTTTAGAAAGCTCGGTGCTCGCTAACGTTCTAAGTCAACCTGAGCCAATATTTTCGACTACAAACTACTGGATAAGAGTAGTGATCGTAAACGATAACAATGACACTGTGACTCTCTCAAGAAAGTATGAGGAGGTCGTGAATCCTTGGTTCATGCCGTGGCAAGCTGAATGTGGCAAGCTACACTTTAATTGCTATAATCTGGATTTTTCTAAATTTATTAAGTGGAAGCTCCCTCGATATCTTCCTGACTATGTATTCACCAATTGGTACTTGCTAAAGAAAATTGGAGATTATCTGTACAAAACACAGAAAAGCAACTATCGTTGAGTTATGAGAATTCGCTATTAACTCCAGGTAACCAACCCAACATCTGCCACATCAATTGTCTCGGGAAGGGCAGGTATCACTCGGACTGTCAAGCCGGTTTGTCCAACATTGTGGAGTGGTATCTCCCCTTTGTAGTGGGCTGTGCCATTCTCTACAATGTCGAGCGAAAGTGGATGTATGATTCCATCTGAAATGCCCCCATCATCTTCAACCGGACCTATCAAAACTTGCACTCTGATATTGTCGGGAGCAATTCTCCCAAGCTCAATGTTGGCAGTTATCTGAATCGCTTCGCCTGCTCTGTGCTCAGTTTCATCAGGTGTGAGGTGGACGTCGGTAATGGAAAGCTGATCCCAAATTGAGTGCAAATGGTAAATCCAAGCGGTAAGATTTCTCACTCCTTCTGCTTTGTTTTCGGAAAGTGCTCGGTAACGATCCGATGCCGGAATGTATAGCTGTTCGGTGTATTCTTTCACCATCCGATCGCTCGAGAAAACTCCAGCCATTGTCTCGATTGTCCGCTTCTGCGTTGCAATCCACTCGCGGGGTAGTCCAGCCTCGTCGCGGTTGTAGAAGGCTGGAATTACCTCTTCTTCAAGCAAACGGTAGAGGTGCCGGGATTCAATTTCGTCCTGATATGTGGTGTCAGCAAACTCTCGTTCGTCGCCGATGGCATATCCGTTCGTTCCATCATATCCCTCTGGAAACCATCCGTCGAGAATCGAGAGATTCACTGTTCCGTTGACGGCGGCTTTCATGCCACTTGTGCCTGATGCTTCCATTGGGCGGCGTGGCGTGTTTAGCCAAATATCACACCCCTGAATCATTGCCCGTGCAACGCCAATATCGTAGTCCTCAATGAACATAATCCGATGCTCAAGCCCGGTCTCACGAACGAAGGTGAAAATATCTCTGATAAACTTCTTCCCCTCCTCATCCTTAGGGTGAGCCTTTCCAGCAATCAACAGTTGGAGCGGATACTCCGAGTCGCTGAAGAGCCGGTAGGCACGTTCTTGATCGCGGAAGAGAAGTGTTGCCCGTTTGTACGTGGCAAAGCGGCGAGCAAAGCCAATAGTCAGAGCTTGTGGGTCGAGGATCGATGTAATGTCCCGACCAGTTTCACTTCTGGTATAGGTAGCCGTTCTTCGGTCAGTCAAGCGATTTCTGAGGTAGCCGATCATGCTGTGCCGCAGCTCACTCTTTGCGCTCCACAGTTCATCATCTGGGATACTTGCGGCATTCTCCCACATCTTCTGATCGGAAACGCGGAGATGCCAATCCGGAGCGATGTGCTTTGCAAAGAGTGATCGCATCCGGTCGGCAACAAACGAGAGGGTGTGGACACCGTTGGTGATTCCAATAATTGGTGTTTCGCTGTATGAGAAGCCGGGCCAGACATCGTGCCACATGTGCCGAGAGACTTCACCGTGAAGCTGACTGACCCCGTTGCGACCAGAGGTGAGTTTCAATGCTAACACTGTCATCGAAAAGCCTTCGGTTTCATCTTCAGGGTCGATTCGACCAAGTGCCATAAACTCTTCTGTCGTGAGGCCTAAGGTTGAACGGTATGGCTGTAGATATTGCTCGATCATCTCGGTGGGGAAGACATCGTGACCAGCCGGAACAGGTGTGTGAGTAGTGAAGACTGAGCCAGCCGCCGTCAAGCGCGCAGCCTCGCGGAAAGTGAGTCCCCAAGCCTCCATCGCAATGCGGGATCGTTCCAGCAACAGAAAGGCACTGTGCCCCTCGTTGCAGTGGGTGACGCTCGGCTCGATACCAAGTGCCGCAAGCATCCGCATTCCTCCAATACCGAGCACCATCTCCTGCATGATCCGCATCTCCTTGTCGCCGCCGTATAGGTAGCCGGTAATGTCACGGTATTCCGGAATTGTGTTCTCTTGTAGATTTGTGTCGAGTAAGTAGAGCGTCACGCGACCAACGGCCATGCGCCAGACTCCAATTGTCAACGTTCCATCTGGCATGTTCAGGGTGACGGTTACCGGCTTCCCATCTTCTCCCCGAACCCGACTGATCGGCAGGGTAGAGGGATCGTTGTACTCGTAGCTTTCAAGCTGCGCGCCGTCGAGTGCAAGACTCTGGCGGAAGTATCCCATTTGATAGAGCAACCCAACGCCGATGAAAGGAAGGCCGAGGTCGCTTGCCGATTTTGTATGGTCACCGGAGAGAACACCTAATCCTCCTGAATAGAGTGGGACAGACTCATGCAACCCAAATTCGGCAGAGAAGTAGGCAATCAGATCGTTCCGTTCGGGATAGGTTCTACCGAACCATCCCTTCTCACTTAAGTAGCTTCGGAGTCCGTGCAGTGCATTCTCGTACCCAGAGGCAAAGGTCGAACTTTCTGAGCGTGCAGTTAGCTCTTCACTTGAAAGCTCCGCGAGACTCTTCAGTGGACGGTGGTTCGTCCGCTCCCACGATTCAGGGTTGATAGAGCGGAGGAACTCCCTAATCTCTGGAGTCCAAGTCCAGTATAGATTGTGGGTAAGTTCTTCCAAGTGGCGGATACGTTCGGGGTAGTTATTAGCGACCGACAGTCTTCGAATTGCGCGCATCGTACGTGATAACAGTGGAAAAGAAACCAACGTGAACGGAAAGGTATTCGACCTTTTCGAACTGGAAAGGGGGCGAAGCTAAGCAAAATTTTCGTGATGGTTTCTTTCCGCTTACCCATCTAAATCCTTTATCGGGTGAGCACTGTTAGCGGAATGGGGAGGGAAGAGAGTCGGAGACAATCAAACCATATGGTTACTTTTGATCTTCGTGACAACTCGGTGAGAACTCGAGATAGTCAATAACATGAAAAACCGCTAACCATAGTTTCCCTTTCCTCTTCTCATTCGGTGTGGAGAGAGTGGGAAATAGAAATATCCCGGAGAGAATATGAGAGCTTGGCGAACGCTGCTTCTATTCATTTTTGCAATTACACTTGCTGGGTGTGCCAGGGAGTGCGAGGGTTGCCATCGGAGCATACAGACCGGTGAGCGAAACTACATCGTCACTCAATACAGTGGTGGT
>JBFWSB010000182.1:0-8956 GCA_050248595.1 Kapaibacterium sp. (SeqCode) | reverse complement strand
TGAATCCTGACTTGTCATCCCATGCTCCGTCAAACTTTATATCGGGTGAGATTAAGAACCCATTGACTGATCCTACAAGCTCTCCTATAACTTTGCCGTCAAATTTTGCTTCAGGCTCGATAGGATCTGCTATAGCAATACCTGCTGTAATGCCGTCAATGAAACTTTTAACTGTAGGTGAAGTCATTAAATCATCATCATCCTTTATGCTCTGAATGATAGCCAAAGCTGTTTGTGTTCTAATCTCTTCTTCAGATCGTGAAGTGCTTTCTATATGCTCAATGTGATCTAATAACTGTGCGTGACAATTTATACTGGTGCAAAGTTGGATGACAGCTGCTAAGAACAGTACTGTTGGATAGTAGAAATAGTGTCTCATTGCTCTTCGTTAGTGAATAATAGATGTTGGATCCATTTAAATTTACTTACTATGAGGGGTGAAGGTTCTATTCGATGGATAATCGCAATCAATAGGTGTGGTTTTGATATAGATTTTGATGAAATTAGTGTGATTTCACATCTCAGATTTTTGGATGCGGACTCACTTATTTGTCCTTGTATTTGTATTCGACGAGCTCTTGTTTAGTATATATCCTGAAACCCCTCCTAAAAGAGTGCCTAAAACTTCCCCTGGAATTGACTGTGCAAGACCCATAATCAAGATTGTCATGGTTATCAAATAGACAGTAGCAGTCTCAAGCATGTTGTCATCTGTAGTGGAGGAAGGATCGCGGCGAGATTTATAAGTTTTCATTCCAAAAAGCAAGAGTACAGTAAGAGCAAAAATTGGTACCCCACACCTAAGTGCGGTTAGATGTAACTCTGTTATCTTATCTTTTACTTCATAGAGTTTGTTCAAATTCTTGTCTTTCTCTTTGATGACTGCATCGATTCGCTCTTTCTCGACTTTGATATTACTCGAGCTATTGTTTATTAACTGAATGAAATTTGCAATTAAACTGTCAATTGCTTTCTTCTGTGATAGGATGTCCTCGTTAGAATTTGATGTGAAATAATCACGGACTCGATTTGATAGATCTTCTGCACCTTTTGTGATAAGACTTGAAGCTTTCTTTACTTCTATATTGGAATAACGAGACGGATCTATCCACTCCAGAAGGAAATTTGCCCCTGCAAAATCTGAAGTCACAAGCTTGATATTCCCTTCTACAATGTCTGGTGACGATCCTTTCTTTAGGCTATTAAGATTTCTTTTAGAGTAAGCAGTAGGTAAATCTTGTATGTTTTTTAAGGCTCTTTCACAATCTTCAGCCTGTGCTCTTAACCCTTCTACTTCCTTTTCGAGTCGGTCGATGAGTCTTACTCTTTGAAAATGATCTTCTGGTATATGAATGTCATCTGCGGCTTGTACTGAGCATGAGGTGATTATCAATAGAAGAAAAACACTGGTATAGGAAGTAGCTTTCATGAGATTCATATGGTCCTCTTTTGAAAATTAGATATTCATGTGAATGGGATAAAAGTAGGGGTAGAAGGGTGGAGGCCCTTACTACATTTCTACGACAACAAACAATCCTGCTATATCCGCGAGGATTTTTGGAGTGTGGGGTCTTCATCAGATATTGGCTCTTCGGATAGAATGGTGAGCCAGTCTTCTCTTTTAGATCGAGTGAAGCGATAATCAATAAAGAGCATAGCCGAAAGGTGAAATATGAAGATGAGCTGATTCGATTCCTAAAGAAGCCTGCAGTCGCGTATATGACAGAGGAGTTATTCTGAGAGGTGTTGTAGACTGTCTCGATCGATCAGTCTGTCGGGCAATCTGCCGCTGGCTATCCCAAGTAGACTTGAGATCCCGAACGCTTCAAGAACACCTGCGGGTATGTATAAGCTATCCGCCATAGGCTGATTCATAGCTGTTTTTCTCAATCTTCATGAAATAAGGTTGGTCGGCATAAAATCTCGGTTGATCTGGGAAGGTCGAGAAGCGAGTTGCATTGGAGAAATGTGAGTGATGTGGTTGCGTTCTATTTGTGTGAATCTGACTGAGTTGTGGAAGTATTGAGGAGTCTCTGTTTGATCGAGATCGAAGGGAGCCCTCAGGGCCGCCTGCCGCAGACTATCTGAAGTATACTTGAATCTCCAAAAGAACAAGACATGTACGTCTGTTCCCCGAGCCCAAACGTGACAGAAAAGTTCACTGCCAAGAAATTCCTTTCCTCCCCCTTCTCGCTCCGCACTACCGAAAACACCGCATTAAAAGCTCAAATCGAGCACTTACAGGCCAACATCGAACAACTGAAAGCAGAAATTGAAGAGAAAGAAAACCTCCTGAACGAAGTAATCTACCAGCTATACGACTTGAATGAGGAGGATAGGGGTGTAGTAGATGTGTAGTAGAGGTTGGGAAGAAGAACGGTCTACCTTTGTCACTATCGAGTTGATGTGAGAAGATTTAGCATGAAGAAGAGTCGATGTTATTCAACTCCTGATCTTTGATAGTTTTTCTCAAAGGAATTGTAAAGATTACAATCAATAACAAATGCTGACTATAGTATTAGATGATAAAAATTCTGCTTTTTCTGGGAAAGCAAAGCTTCTGTTTATTAAAACAGAACAATTGGATATGCGGAACATTGATAGTCGAAAAATGTTCGTACAGGCTGAACCCGTAGAGTTTCACTGTCGAAATGGGCAAAGTTTCGCTGAGATTAGCATTGTTAAAACAGATGCTTTACAAAAAACACTCAAAGCTGTGTATGTCATACCAGAAGATGGATCGTTTTTACCAAGTAAGAGCAATAAGATTGATTGGAGTCATCGGAAAGTGGAAGTCGCAGTTTTGCCGAAAGCAAATTTTTCAATTGTATTTCATACTTCAGGAGCCTCTTTCCCGAATAGGAAATCTATGGAAAAGTTTGTAGAAGAGCAAAAAGATAAAGTTAATGAACTATATAAAACTGGAGGGTTCTCATGCTCTTTTGATTGGTCGTTGCATGAGGATTGTACATCCCTACCTAAATCAGTTGGGACTGATAATCAGAGTGAAGAAATCCTAAAAAAGCATGTCAGGCAAATAGAAAAAGAAAGAAATTCAGATTCTATTATTCACGTGTTCATTTTTAATAAGGTAAGGATGCAGCCGTGGGAAGGCTGGGCATATAGAGAACCTGGCTACTTTATAGCACTTGGCATTGAATCAAAGTCAACTCTATTAGCACATGAAATTGGCCACTGCTTGGGTCTTGATCATCCTGGTGAAGGGACAGGTGTAGATCAATGGAGGCTTATTGATTATTGCAATGGAAATGCTATGATTAGTAGTCTTCCACTTAATGAGACTCGAACTCATTTTTCTATTGGTCAGGCTGTTAGAAGTAGTCGATTGCAAAGTGGCTGCATACATACGATTAAAAATAGACATCAGCAGATAGGGTATCCTACTTTTAGTAGAACTTATGCTATGCATAAAACTAATGATGATAGTCCGCCTCTCTATTATCCTGGTTGTGATGATGTGTTCGCCATGGATAAGGTTCCAGCATCTCTTGTGCTTGCCCGGATGGACTGTGCTGTTGGTGAAGAAAATAAACATTTAAGCAATTTGATTAAACAAGCCGTAGCAGAGGTGAATAAATATACAATTGCAAGTGAATTTATAAAAGGTGATTTTGATCTGGAAAATTATCCAGATGGTGCGCTCGTTAAAGAAAGGCTACAAAGAATATTTACTAATCTAAAGAAGTAGAGGTTGCCATGATCGTTGTCTCTCAGGTAAATCCAAATGTAATTCGCATCCATCGTCAAGAGGATATGCATTGTTATGTAGCTCTGCGTGGGTATGGTGCTAATAATAAGTCGTTGATGTGTACTGTGGATGGTGTATCGTTTGACAGAGCTGTGCCAATCGGGGAATACACTACTCTATCTATAGCCGAGCCAGATACTGTCCCATCATTCATTGATATATCTGTTAATGGCGTTGCAGTTCCAGAGACCAACGTGGTGATGAGAATGGAGTCAAATACAGCGAATTATACAACTGTTTCAAGAGAGTTCGCGTACTGTATTATAGGAAATAATACGGTCGGTACGCCAAGTACACAAGCCGTTCATATTCTTATAGTGATGGAAAATAATGGCGGTGGATCATAGTAGTATTAGGTCTGTGCTCCGAATAATACAGTCTTGAAAGTCTCAAGAGATGTCGTTTGTTGAACAGTTCTATAGTTTGTCTCGTGTTTTTAAAAAATGACTTGCAATTCTTTGGGCATTATTCTATATGTTGAATCTCCTGTGTGGCTTTGAGTGTTTTATATATAGAATGCGAATGTATATAGCTGGGGTTGTTCTTTCCCAATAGTTGCTTTTTGTAGGGCAGGTAAGTTTCATAAAGCTGCAATGCTTCTTCTTGTCTCTTTGGGTCAAAGCGAATCACACTTGCAATATTCAACCATGCTTGGATCCACCTGATATGGCCTGACTCGAAAACATTGGTAGTGATATTCAAGGCTTTTCGGTAACAACTCTCTGCTTCTATAGGGTTGCTTTCTAAGAGTAGTGTTCCTAAATTATCATAAATAATGGCTATTTGGGGATGGGCTAATCCCAAAGCTGTTTCGTTTGCATGTATAGCTTTCCTTAATACAAGCTCAGCTTCATCAATGAGGCCGAGCCGTTGTAAGGGAAGGCTTAGGTTGGTCAGGATCGACCCCGTATCTGGATGATTCTCACCATATATCCCCTCATAAATCTTCAAAACCTGACGAAAGGTCGTGATCGCCTCTTCATACTTCTCTGCTTGCGTCAATAACGTTGCCATGTTATTCATGCAGGTAGCAACGCCAATATCCATTGTTGTGACAGCATTCCGTTTCAACACTTCGAGTTCATACCGAAAGCATTCTTCTGCTTCTTCATATCGTATCTGCCCATAGTAAACCGCCCCAAGCATTCCCATTGTCGAAGCTGTATCTCGATGTCCTTTTCCTTGAAGATGCTCACGTAGCTTCAATGCTCGCTTCAATACCTTCTCTGCTTCTTTGAACTCTTTGATTTGGTAGCAGAATGAGCCGAATTCTTCTAATGATTGAGCGTAATCCAACGAGTTCTTTCCACTGGCTTTTGCCGTAAGCTCTACACTTCTCTTTAGTGCTTTCTCTGCTTCACGATAGTTACCTGCCTCGGTAAGTGATGTCCCGAGAAGTCCGAAGAGTTGAGCCAGCGTTCGCTTTTCATTTGGGAGCTTTTCAGTAATTGTTGTCGCTTGGGCTGCAAACTTTGCAGCGGTTGAGTATTCGCCTGCTACTCTTAGGAATTGTGCTACCTCTGATAAGTGGAGTGCTCGTTCTTTTCCTCTAAGGTTACGAGGTACCAGAACTTTCTGGAGATCGCTTCCGCTCGGCAGACTTCCTCCTTCTTTTGCGGTGCGCCAGAATCCCAACAGAGTAAAACGGTTTTCTTCAGTGTTCAGGAGAGAGAAGAGATCAATGTTGGTGAGGGCGGAGGATAACTCTTCCATCGCACTTGCAGCACTCCATCCTGAGAGTTCTTCCATTGCTCGCCGTAGTGTAGGGGGCTGTGTTGAAAACCATTCTGCCACGGTTCGATGTGTACTCCGTTTCCCCTTTCCCGACTTCAAATACCGTCTCTCTACGGCACCTCTTAAATAGTCGTGGTGGAAGCGGTAAAGCCCTTCTTGGCGGATCATGTGGAAATCAAATGCTGCCAAGAGTTTGGAGAGTTGGGGAGTTGGCTTTTCAATGATTCCTTGTAGCTCCTCCAAACTCAACCCATTCCGCGATGCCCAGATCAAACTCATCACTTGCCGGGTTAGCCCTTTTCCAAAGTCAACTTCCATCCGCTCGAGAATGCGTTGGTAGAGTTCTTCTAAACTTTCGGCAGCTAAGTAGTGGTTGATTCTGTCGTCCAACTTCTCATGTTGACCGAATATGCGTAGCTCTTCAAGACTTGTTCGAAGGTAGAGGGGGTTCGTGGTGTTGCTGTTCGCGGCAATGCGTGCCGTCTGCTTCGGCTCAAGCTGTTTGCCGAAACGATTAAAGTAGGCGCGAACAGCTTGTTGTCTGGCTCTCGTCCCTAACAAGTGTACGTCTATAGTCGGCCACTTCCGGGCAGTACAAGCATTCAGCAGAGGACCGGGGAGTGTGGAGAGAATAATTCTCACGTTTGGGTGGAAGTCGAGCGGGAGCCAGTCGAGGTGGTCTGTTCCTGCAAGTTGGTTAAGTGCGTCGATGAGAATCACGAGGTGATCTTCCCCGATACGTGCAAGCCAAGCCGGAAACTCGTTGACGATGTCGGCTGGCTCAAGTGGTGGTGTCTCCTCGATGCCATACCGTTCTTTAATCTCCACCATCACTCGCCTAAGCAATCCGAACTGGTCGCTACTGCCGGGAGTTGCGCCAATGTAGTGCTCAATAACGAATGTGTTTGGGTTTGCCTCGCAAAAGCGTTTGCTCCACCAAGAGAGGAGAGAACTTTTGCCCGATCCCGATTCACCTGTTACGACAATTGGGTGAACCCGCGAGTTCTCTTTCTTCTTTCGCTTTGCAGTTGCAGTGGCAACGTACTCATCTAACTTGCGGAGAGTCGGCTCGTGCTCGATGTATGCTCGCCTCCGCGACTCTGCAAATGCGTTGTGCCCTCTCCGCTCCGCTTCGAGCCAGGAATCGTGCCCTCCACGTTCGGGTGTAATCGAGTCGAGGATCGAGAGTAAATCTTCGCGGACCCACTCGCCAAGCTGTTTCGGAGTACGATAGCCTTCGCGACAGGGAAAGTTGCTTGCCAGAACGCGCTCTCGAAACTGTTGTAGTGCTTCTCGTTCATTTTCTATTTCTTCAGAACTACCTGCCTTGCGTTGTCCTGACTTTCGTTTGAAGTAGAAGAAGACTTGGTCTCGTAAATCCGGTTCGTTCAGCGGAGTTACTAAACTCTCCAGTTCGGTCAGGCTTCGCTGTTGTTGGATTGCATCGGGGAGCCAGGGGTAGCGATCTTCGGCGTCGGTGATTCCCTTCAAGTCACGTTCATCTGGTCGCCACCCATAGCGGTCACCGATCAGGGTGATGATGTAGGGTTTGTGTCTCGTGATCTCATCTAAACAAAGCTCTACAATCTTATGTCTGCGCGCCTGCCGTTCTGTAATTCCCCAACGAAGGTCGACTTCAGTGAAGACCACACCACGTTCCCGACAGATGCGCCGAATCTCCGGGAAAACCTTCTTCATCAAATACTCCCGCTCCTCCTGCATGTCGGTAAATGTGCTGGAGAGGAAGATGCGTAAGTCGGTAGTGGGAGAGTTCATAGAGTTGAGAGTTGGTAGAGTTTATAGAGTATGTGAGTTGGTTGCGGCGGATGAGTATCAGAGAATGCGTTCCTTAATTGTTCCTTTCCTTATAATCCCTGCAAAAACGTTCCCAACTCTACCCTCGAATCGATGTCGATTTTTCCCCTGATTCTGTATCGTGTGGTCTCAACTGTTCGGGTGGTGACGTGGAGGAGTTCGGCAATCTCGCCGGTGGAGAGGCCTGTGACAGCCAGGGCACAGAATTGCAAGTCTTTCTGCGTTAGGAGTGGCCAACGGCGAGCGATTCGCTGGAGTAGTTCGGGATTCGTCCGCTCGAATTGTTGTTGGAAATTTTGCCAGTTCATATTGTTAGAGAAGCTTGTCTTAATCTCCTGTATCATCTCTTCAGCCAATGGTTTTACTTCGTCCCGTGCTTCGGTTTTGATCTTCTCAAGCTTCTCTACCAGCGTCTCGATGAACTTCTGTTTCTCTACGAGTTGGAGCGAGAGTGCGTTCAGTTCTGCTTTGTCTGTCCGTATCTCTGCCTCCAATCGTTCTGACTTCAATTGCAGTATATTTCGTTCGTTCTCCGAACGCTCAAGGTCAAACCGTGTTTGGGTTTCGGCGGCTATCTTCCGCTGTTCACGCATATCTATTTCGCGCTGCAATTCAATGTAGCTGCGTAAGTGACGGATTCCCTTTGTCGAATCTCCAATCCGCTCTAATGTTTCGGCCAACAGTTCATGGCAGCGGCAGAGAATGTTTGTCTCTTCAATCTCTTCTGCTAACAACAACGTTTGCTCGAGTACATAGCGTGCGTCATTCAATTTGCCTGCTCGAGTGTAGAGTGAGCCGAGACCAACCAGAGCGATCGCTTGGCCTCGTTGGTCGTTCAGATCTTCGAAAATGTCGAGCGCCTTCACTCGGTAGTCGGCTGCACTCTGCAAGTCGCCACTCTCTTCGGAGATGTTTGAAAGGTTCAAGAGGGTTGTGCCGATTCCTACCCTGTCGTGCAGCGCATCGTAGATTGCTAAGGCTCGAAGTCCACAGTGGAGTGCTTTTTCAGTCTGATCGGCTGCATTGTAGATGTTCGTCAAGTTTACCAACGTCATCACCTCTAATCGGTGAGCACGTGACTCGCGGAAGTGTGTGAGTGCCAACTGCAAGTATTCGAGTGCCTTCGTTGTCTCCCCAAGCTCTGCGTAGGCGATTCCAATATCGCTCAGAGCACGTCCACTCTCTTCAGATGGGACATTCCCTTCGGCGATGCGGAGTAAGTCGAGAAAGAGGGGGAGGGCGCGGGCATGATCTCCAATCGTTGTGTAGAACTCACCCAACTCTTTCAGCGCGTTTTTCTCTTCTTCAGTTTGCTCTTCTTTTCGGGAGAGATCAATTGCTTCCCTATAGAATTCAGCCGTCTCAGCAAAACGTTTTAGTTCTCTGGAAGCCCGAGCAGATTTCAAGTTCAGGTCGATGCGCTCTTCGGTTCCACCAACATCTTTAAAGATGCGGAGAGCTTTGCCCCACGATTTTAATGCATCCTTCCAGTTATTCCCTCGGGCGTAGCAATCCCCCTCAAGCTCAAATCCCTCACCTATTGAAACCGGGCGGTTTAACTTCTCGGCAAGGGTAATCATCTCTTGCAGCCAACTGAAGTGTTCATCGGAAGGAGGTACGTGGTGTTCCGAGAGAGTG
>JBFWSB010000181.1:0-9010 GCA_050248595.1 Kapaibacterium sp. (SeqCode) | reverse complement strand
CTCCTGCTGAATTTTACCCGCAATATCGTGAGCAAGTTGGTCTGCGAAAAGGTCGTCGACCCTATCAGGCTCCACCATCACTCGCACTTCTCGGCCTGCCTGAATTGCATAGGTTTTCTCCACACCATCAAATGACCTTGCCAACGTCTCGAGTGTTTCAAGCCTCTTAACGTAGGCTTCTAACGATTCTCGTCTTGCTCCCGGACGTGCCCCAGATATTGAGTCGGCAGCCTGAACCAATACTGCAATTGGCGACTCCATCTCAATATCGTCGTGGTGAGCACCGATAGCGTTGCAGACAATCGGATGCTCCTTATATCGCTTGGCGATATCGTAGCCGAGGAGAGCGTGTGGACCTTCGATGTTTCGGTCGACACATTTCCCCATATCGTGCATTAATCCGGCACGCATTGCTTGATCAACGTTCAGGTCGAGTTCGCGAGCCATCACACCAGTCAGGTATGCCACCTCAATCGAGTGGCTCAAGACATTTTGTCCGTAGCTTGAACGATACTTCATTCTGCCGATCAAGCGAACGATCTCAGGGTGAACGTTCCCTATACCAAGCTCAAGGAGTGTATTCTTTCCTGTCTGGACAATGTCCTCTTCCAGTTCCTTTCGAGTTTTTTCGACAACTTCTTCAATACGTGCTGGATGGATTCGGCCATCCTGCATGAGCCGTTCCAGAGCTACCCGAGCTACTTCTCGGCGGAAAGGATCAAAACCTGAAATGATAACAGCCTCTGGTGTATCGTCGACAATTACATCTACACCGGTTGCAGCCTCGAAGGCTCTGATGTTCCGCCCTTCACGACCAATGATCCGTCCCTTCATCTCATCGCCAGTTAAGTTGACTACCGAAACAGTCGTCTCTACTGAGTGATCTGAGGCTGTCCGTTGGATCGCTTGAATGATGATATTCCGCGCAACTTTCTTTGCTTCGATATTTGCCTCATCCCGCACATCCTTCACCATCTGGGCACTTTCCAGTTTCGCTTCGTTCACCATATTCTCCATGAGGAATTTCTTTGCATCCTCACGAGACATTCCACTGATTCTCTCGAGTCGATGATTTTGCTCGGCAATTAACTCTTCCGCTACCTTCTTCTGTTGTTCAACAGTAGAGCGAAGGTTGTCAATTTCTTTCCTCTTCAAATCAAGGTCTTTACTGGCTTCGGCTATTTGTCCACGTTCTTTCTTTAGTTCTTGCTGTTGGTCTGCTAAGGCACTCTCTTTCTGCGTTACCGTCTCAAGTTTTTTCGAAAGATTCTTTTCAAGGTTTGCCTCTCGTTTCTTTAACTGGTTATCGACCGCTTGTAGTTTTTCACGCCTCTTCGCAAACTCTTGCTGAAAGCTGACTTTTTTCTTATTGAACTCTTCTTTGGCTTCACGGACTTTCTTCCGCTTCAGCTCCTCTGCCTCACCTTGTGCAGCGTTGAGAAGACGTTCTGCTTCGAGTTCCGCTTCGGCAATTTTGCCTTGTGCCGTCTTCTTGACAATCGTCCAACCGATTGCCATTCCAACTGCACCGGCAACAACTGCCGCAATTAATATTGAGAATTCCATATTACATGTACCTGTAGTGTATTTCAAAGAACTCCATTACTGAAGGAGTTTCCATTTTGCCGGTTTTGGATGTTGTATCGTGACGATAGTCACGACCATCAATTGAGAACTGGAGAGAATGGTATAGACAAAAGCCCTTCATTTTGAGCATTGAGTCTACACAATCCCAAAACAGACCACTCCATTGCTGATACGAAAGGAAGAAACGATACAGGCATGTTCCGCATGTGCGGGAAAGGGAAGAAAAGTGCGCACGTTCGTCGCGGGATTCTCACGAAGAGAAATCCTCGGGCAAGGTAATGAACCCAGCTAAGACACAGTGGGAAATCGCCGCCACACATCTCACTTCCACTGGACTGACCGACGTAACGTCGGGTGTACACTCGCCAAAGGCGAGTTGAGGCCTGTGATCAGCGTGTCGAGCTCAAACCCTGTATTATAAGAAACGGTTCATATAATTGCGTGTCACGACGAACGTGTCCGCACTAATTTCAAAACGAGACTGGTTATCTGGACTGTATATCACGTACCTCCGCAACATGCATTTTAGAGGTAGCCGCAGCCACAATCTACGGAGATTCAAGCATTTGACGTAATGCAAGATCGAGTGCGTTCAATTGCTCTACAATTTCAGCACTCCTCGCTCGCGATGATGCTTGCTCGGAAATCAACTGCTCGGCAGTATTCAGCGCAGCCAACACGGCGGTTGTTGTTGCCGGTTGCATCGGAACCTTTGATGCCACAGATCTCATCTGTTGATCGACAAGAGTTGCAGCACGGCGGATCTGATCTGGATCCTCCCCCCGAAGCTTGTACTCGCTGTTATATATGTTAACCGAAACGCTCTCCACCTGATTGAACCTGATTGTATGTGATTGCGGATAATATCAGCAGTCTGTTCACTTTTTGTTGCTAAACATTCTGCCGTTAAAATGATAACAGTGTGATTAACTCATCCCACTACCCCGAGCAAAACCTCGTGGCAGAAGACCTTTCAAGCCAATGTCAATTTCTATGTGGAACTAATGTTACGTATCAGCAACGAACCACGCTTAAACATAAGAAAAAGGGAACGAGGATGAAAGGATTGTTTACACATCTCCTCTTCAGTCAGCATCTATCAAGTGTTTGTCGATCATTGCAATAGCATTCTCTACCTGTCCAATCAACTCATTGCGCTCGTTCTCATCCACGGCGAACTCACCTTTTGCCTTCTCACTTGCTTCCATCGCTACCGTCAGCTTACTCCGCAGTTCTTCTGCTTCACTTTCGTGTAGTGCTGCAAGTTCGAGTGCTTCTTCAAGATCGCGAGCGAGTGCTTCCTTTTCGGCAACGAGTGTGGAATTCACTTCGCTTCCTGAGGTCTCAAGCTGCTGGATGCGATAAATCATCGACTCTACAGTCGCACGGGCTTGATCTCGCTCACGTTCCAACGTCTCAAGGTTTGATCGCATACTCTCGCGCTCCATCTCAGCCTCTGCTATCCGCCGCTCCCACTCCTCAACCTGATCTCCTCGACCACTTTTCTGCTCTTCAAGAAGATGTTCTAATTCGGATACCTTCGAGCGAAGAACCTCTATATCTTTACGATCCTCTTCAAATTTTTCTACCTGAAGTCGATAGGATTCGATGCTCTCTTGCTGCTGAAGAATCACAGCTTCTCTTTCGGTCAATTGCTGTTGCAACTCCTGCATGTCACTCCTCATGCGTTCCCCATCTATCTTCCCCCTCTCCAGTTCTTCATCTAACGCTTGCAACCGAGCAGTAGAACTTTCGACAACTTTTGCCTGCTGACTTAGCTTCGTTTCAAGGTCAAGGTTGAGGAATTCAATCTCGTCAATTCGCCCAATCAGAAGCTCTCTCTCTCGATTCAAGGAGAGAATTCGTTCTCCAACAAGTTCTAAGGAGCGGTGTAGTCGCTCGAAAACACTTCCAATTTCTTCTTGATACCGATCCATGGTCTCTCTTCTTTGATAAAATGGATTGTACGCCCCTACCTATCTCTCTGTTAAGAGCGTAATTCGGCTCCGAACTGCTTCGATAGTTCTCCAACAATTGCCTTCACCTGTTGATCGACCTCTTCGTCTTCCAACGTCTTTTCATCCGATCCGAAGGTAAGGCTGTAACTCATCGACTTCTTTGACTCAGGGATACCTTTCCCCTGATATAGATCAAAGAGACGAACTGATTGAAGAAGTTCGCCTCCAACTGAACCAATAGCTCGCTCAAGGTCTGCGTTTAAAATTCCGGCATCAAGAATGATCGAAATGTCTCTCTCAACCGAAGGGTATTTCGATGGCGGAACATACTGCGAGATACCTTGCGACAGTTTACTCAACTTTTCAAGATCGAGTAGAAGGACGGCTTGGTTGCCAGAAAGATCGTGTCGCTCTTTGATCCAACTATCCAACGGCCCCAAACGGCCAACCTCTTCGCCACTCACGAAAAGCGCAAGTGCAGGTGTTCCAATTCCCCAACGTTCTTCTTCAACTGGACGATACTCTGTTTGACGCACACCTACGTGAGCGATATACCGGTCGATAATTCCACGAAGGTCGTAGATGTCGGTCTGATACTCTTTCCGATCCCACGCAACTGGTTCACCACCACCACTTAAAACTAACGCCAACTCTTCAACTTCAACAATCCCCGGAACTGCTCCCTCCTCCTCTCTCCCTTCTCTAAAGGCCTTCCCTATTTCAAATAGGCGAAGATCGGGACGTGAGTGACGTTGGTTCAGGCCAACAATGCGACCAAGCCCGGGAAGCAAGTTGGTTCGCATATATGAAGTATCGAGTCCTAACGCATTCCTCAACTCAATTGCCTTACCGTACCGCTGAGCAGAGTCTGGATCGGTCTGGTACGGAGCCACAACCTCAGCGAATCCGTTCGCAACGAAGAACTGCCGCGTCCGGCGAATCAAATCTTGAAGAGGCTCAACTTCAACGAAAGCACCTATCAAGGCACGTGGATCGGTAGGAAGTTCACTGTAGCCGTGAACCCGGGCAATCTCCTCAATCAAATCAATTTCGAGAGTTATATCTGTTCGCCAACTCGGCACATCGAGGCGAACCTGCACGTTGTCGGACTCGACGACTCTACATCCAAGCGAGGAAAGGATTTCTATCTGCCGTTCTGGCGTCAGCTCCATTCCGAGAATATCGTTCGTCCGCTTGAAGCGCAGATCGATTTGGGTTGGTATATGCTTCCCCGGATATTCGTCGACAATCCCACGCAAGACTTCACCTTTAGCAATCTCCGCAATCAGGCTGGCTGCGCGATTTGCGGCATACTCCACAACTTCAATATCAGCCCCGCGCTCAAAACGATAGCTTGCGTCGGTTGCAAGCCCAAGGCTGCGGGCAGTTTTGCGTATTGAAGATGGATTGAACCATGCTGACTCAATCAATACATTCACTGATGTATCGGTAATCTCCGAGTTCTCCCCTCCCATTACTCCGGCAATAGCCACTGGACGCTCACCATCACAAATCAAGAGTGCCCCTTCAGGAAGTGTCCGTTCTTTACTGTCGAGCGTCGTGAACTTCTCCCCTTCTGTTGCTGAGCGAACCACGATCTTCTTCTCACCGACCTGATCGTAATCAAATGCGTGAAGTGGATGTCCGGTCTCGAACATCACATAGCTTGCCACATCCACAACGTTGTTAATTGGTCGCACTCCGATCTTTTTCAACGCATCTTGCAACCAGAGTGGCGAGGGGGCAACTTTCACATTTTTCACTATTCGTGCCGCGTAGCGAGGGCAAAGCTCAGGTGCTTCAATCTCGACAATGATTGCATCTGCTGTCGTTTCATCGATCTCGTTTGGTATTGCATCTGGAAGGTTCACTCGGTTTCCAGTAATGGCCGATATTTCGCGAGCGACGCCGAGGTGGCTGAGACAATCTCCCCTGTTTGGAGTGACTTCCACATGATAGATCACATCGCCGAAAATTTCTGGTAAGGGTGTCCCGGGCAGAAGATCATCCCCCAACACAAGGATTCCCTCGTGACTCTCGCCAAGACCAAGCTCACGCTCCGAGCAGATCATCCCCTCCGACACAACGCCACGAATCTTCCTCTTCTCAATCGTAAATCCAGCATCTGGAATTTCTGTGCCAACCGGAGCAAAGGCAACTTTCTGTCCCGCAGCAACGTTTGGCGCGCCGCAGACGACAGTTACTGGGTCTCCCTCGCCAGTGTTGACTTTGCAAACTGAGAGCTTGTCGGCATTCTCATGTGCGCTCTTCTCCAGCACTTCAGCAACGATGAAGCCTTTGAGTTTTGCCCCCCGGTCATCGAACGAATCGACTTCCAGCCCAAGTTGGATCAAGCGTTCAGCAAGATCTGCCGGCGCAAGGTTATATTTCACGAGTCCTTTCAGACCTGAATCAGTTACTGCACTTGTAGGCATCTGCTCAGATATCTCCTCTGATAAAGTTCTTCTTCAAACAAGATCATCGAAAGTACTGAATCAAAATCAGGCGACAAAGGAGTGATAAGAAAGAGGATGTATGAAAAATCACAGCTTTCTCCTTGCCAAGTCTTCAGTTCTTGGTACTTTGGTTTTCTCTTTCTTCGTGATCTTAGTGTTATTGGTGGTGATTCCTCAGGGGTTTACCACCATGAACACAAAGAGTACAAAGGGGGAGACACGATATGGGGATGCTTTGGTTTCGACGGGGAGAAGATGTCGTGCGGTCGCGCTGTCGCACCTGCTCATTGGGTGCGTTATCCCACAATGAGCAACTTAGTAAATGCGGACTCCTACGAGTACCGTCTCGCTGCGTAATTAAACCGGCGAGCATCTGTTAGGAATTTGTCTAATGGTTCCGAAGCGGGTGTCAATCTTAGTTAGACTGGCTTGTGCAACGAGTGGAGGTTGCACGAGTGAGATTTTTTCCACTGGTCTGCCCGAAGCCCTGTCAATCGGGATGACGGCGGACGAGATTTAAATAGATTGACTATGCAGCGTAGACGCCTCACGAGTCACTCTTCGGACGCGGGTTCGAATCCCGCCATCTCCACGAATTGAGTTGCGAGTCCGCCGCGGCGGATAGAGTTCAGAGTTTATAGAGTTGGATTGCGAGGGGAATCACCGTAGGGGGCAAAAACTTTTGCTCTTTCTCTAACGTTCCCATCTAATTTGCAACCCTTCACAGTTTTTGTTTGTGGTCTCACGCTTGAGGCGGCTATATTTGCCCCTCATTTGAAATCGGGCGGTTAGCTCAGTTGGTTCAGAGCACCTGGTTTACACCCAGGGGGTCGGGGGTTCGAATCCCTCACCGCCCACACGACAGAGAAAAGCCATCGCGAGATATTCTTGCGGTGGCTTTTTCTATTGATCGTATCGATCTACCCAAGTCGATCCCCTCGAATTTCACTCAGGCAGCCGCATCCGATACACTCCAATCACATCATATCCGCAACATCCTTCCACTTTTCTGATCGTGAGATCAATTGTCGTGTCTATTCGATTGCCTCGCTGAGCAATCAGTGCATAATCGGTTGACTGGAGCGTTGAGATGTCGTAGAGGACGTACGTAGTGTCCGTGATAACAAGATCAAGTGTGGCGACTGCGTTGCCGATTTGACCTCCACTTATAGTGTGTAGAGTAACAATCGCCTCATTGGTCTTGATAATGCTGTTTGTCGTATCGAATGTTGCAATAGAATCCATTGCAGTTGTATCGTACGTCATCACGGTGTCAATCAGGGCGAGGGTGTCTTCAACAGTTACGATCAATCCGGGAGGAGCCGGGGAGCAGACGACATTGTCGCATCCCTCCTTGCATCCATTCCCTGAAAAAGAAATCAGTGTCAGGATAGTTACTACACCGACAAGTTTTGCAAGCCCTTTCATAATCCAAGTTTGTTCAGCAGATGGTTGATCTTCCCTTTGAGTCCGAGTCCATAACCGAATCGAGAGACAGTACCCCGGTGAAGGTGGTCGATATACTTCTCTATCGGATAATCTTTCATGCGATAACCAAGTTTGGCTGCACTGTGGAAGTTGTGGGCAACTGGTGCTCCGTGATGCTCAAATGGTGGAAGCTGTTGGTAGATCGAACTTCTAATGAGCATGTACGCAGCTATAAGCATCGGCACTCCCTCTGCCTCGTCGTGGAAACCTCGACGGTTAAATGGCACAACCTTCCCAACTCCGTAGACTAACTCGTCTGAGAAATGCGTGAGCATCTCCTCTAAAAAACCACTCTTGTTGGTAACAGTATCGCTGTCGAGGAAAAAGTAGAACTCATATTCTTGCCGCGCTATCACGTGGTGCATTGCTGGGCCATGCCCTGCATTATCGGGTCGAAGTTCAGCGGTTAGTGCATTGTACTCCCTACACAACCGATCGATCACCTCTCGCGATTCATCTTGCGAACCGTTATCTACCACTATCGTCTGCACTTCAGGATAGAACTCCTTGAACGAGCGAACAGCATTCTCCAGAAGGTCTGGAGTCTGGTAGTTTACAATCACCACACAGGTTCGAGAAAGATGCTCTGAATTCCCATCCTGAGTTTTCTCTACCAACTCACTCATATCTCCCCTGCATTCGGATAATCGGTGTCGTCAATACTTCTTTTCCCACTTCTACTTGCACTGCGTAGATGCCATTTTCCTGCGGAAGCACCACTGGCAGATTGAATCGACCAGCTTCAACTTCACCCTCGTACAATACCTCAAGCTCTCTTCCACCGATATCAACTATTCGCACCCTCACCTTCGAAGCCGTAGGGAGTATAATCTGAAGTTGGCAAGCTTCACTTGTTGGATTCGGATAGATTCTTACTTGAACTCCTACCTGTTTCTGTTGTTGGATTGGAATACTCAGTGAAGGTGAGTTCCCCTCAACTGCACCTATTGATCGAGGTGAATTATAGAGATTGCCAAAGAGATCATACTCAGGAGCACTTACATCATCTCCCGACGCAACTGCTGGGCTGTTAATAGGGATAGTAAAGTCGAGTTGATCTGGGTTGCCAAGAAGTGGGTCTTGCGAAACAAGGCTGTTCGATTCATTCACCGGTAAATCAGGACCGCTCCAGTTCGGATCATCTAAGTTATACCAGAGGTTGTTCGTGAAGAGGAACGATTCAGGACGTGTGTTTGACCCAACGTTCACATCACGCGAACGCTGGTTGTTCACCACTACCAAGTTGTTCCTGAAGATGTTGTCACCACAGGAGGCAAAGCGATTGGGGTCGACGGTCTCCTGCAAAATTCGGATCACCCAGTTCTCAGGTAGCCAAATTGTGTTGTTCGTCACGTCAACTCGAACACTGCCGACGTAGGCAATTGGGGCAGTTGAGCCAACAAAGACATTGGCGTATACCTGAAGGTCAGCAGCCTCGAAGGGGGCATCGATTGGTCGGAAGAATTCAAGTCCAGTAGAACCACCGAGATTGATCGAGCGTTGACCACAGAAGAGAAAGAC
>JBFWSB010000180.1:0-9015 GCA_050248595.1 Kapaibacterium sp. (SeqCode) | reverse complement strand
CCTGCTGCGGGGGGATTCTTTGATGTGACCGCAAGTCATATTTCAGATGATGCCGGATCAGGTGAAGAGAATCGGATGGTTGGAGGAGATTTTTTCCTCCCAATTTTTGGGCAAAAATTAACCGTAAGGGGAGAGGGGGTAATTGCTGCCTGGAGCAGCGATCTCGCAGCAGAAGAAGTAGAGGCAGATATTCCATTCTTTACGCCACGAGAATCATCTCAGTTCGACGGAGCAGTATCGTTAGGCCTTTACTATGCACCATCAGGGGGGAGCACAATCGGTTTTAGTAGCCGCTGGGTCGGCCCAGGATATGTAAACCTTGCGCAACCATACAGCCGGAATGATCTTTTCGAGACTATGCTTACGCCGTCCCTCACCCTTCTCGACGGACGGATCTACACAACTGGTTCTCTCGGCATACAGTGGGATAATCTTCGGAAGACAAAGGAGGGGCGAACAACGGAGATTGTTGGTTCTCTCTTCACCACGATTCGCCCAACTACTTCGGTGAGTCTCTCTCTCTCCTACAATGATTTTGGAGCAAGCTCCGATCACGCAAACGACACTGTCCGCTACGGCTACCTCTCACGTTCACTCTCCTTCGCGCCAACATTCTACTGGAATGGCTTTGGGGGAGTGCAGGTTGGGTCGGTGAATGCTTCGCTGCAGAAGGGTAAGACGCGGAATGTTGGTGGAGACTTTACGGAGAGTTCCGTGCGTGCAGTTGACCTTATCTGGAGCATCACCCTCCCTTCAATGTTTTCGTTGACTACTGGGGTAGGGTACAGGGCAACAGATGTTGTCGACTATCAGACAGAAATGTTCTCGGCAAGAGAGACGATCTCGCACGTTCTATTAAGCGGAAAGTTCAGTGGTACACTTACGTTCGGCCTTTCGCACTATCAAACCGAAGGGCGAACGCAGTTTGACTTGAGTGGTGGAGTAACCTACGACCTCGGCCATCCCGGCCTCCTCTCACTAACATTTGCCAACTCAGTCGACAACGGATTCGGCAGCCAAACCGGAACGTACAGAGAACTCTACGGAGCACTGCGATACGGACTACGCATATAACCTCAAATAAACTTTGCGCCTTTGCGTGACTCTTTTTTCGGAACTATTTACTTCACAACCAACGGCAACGAAGTCATCTCCTCTCCCACTAAAGCCCGAAGGAAATACATCCCAGCGGAGAGTGTTGGAAGGTTGAGAGGAATCTGCTGCTCTCCGGCTTCAAGCTGATAGACCGAAGATTCCGATACCTGATGTCCCGAGAGATCGAACAGGGCAATCTGTACCATGCTTCTTGTTGGAAGGATGAGGGAGAGAGTTCCCCGTTCCTGTATGAGGTTCGGAGTTAGGTGCGCTTGGAAGCTTGATGCGTTAACGTTGTTCTGATGCTCTACGCCAGATGCTTGTGGCACAGGGAGCACAAGCCGGGAAGGATACTGCGGAGCTATGTAGATGCTGTTGGTTGCCACTAACGAATCTGGTGACTGATAGAGAGGGGCGGCTGTGTTCGGGTTCACGTCGAAGTGAGGATAGTTCGAACTGGTGATGATAATTCTAATTTGATGTCCAGCCTTGAACGTGACGGCGAGATTCTGCAACTCAACGGTAACCTTATACACTTCTCCCGGTGTGATGAGGGAAGTATCCTGCGGCGTAAAACCGTTGCGGAAGCGCATCCGCCGGATACCCTGCGTTAGGAGCATGGAACGACCGTCGGGGTAGACATCGCAGAGTCGGACGCCGAAGTCGGTATCTTCGCGATCAGAAGAGACGAAGAGTTCAATCGAGATTGGTCCTGTTACGTTGAGGTCTTGTTCAAGAGGTCCTGTTGAAAAGACAACCGCGTCGTTGCGGCTCTCAACAACGTCTCGTTGATCGTACGGTCCAACTGTAGCATCTTTGTTAAAGGGATCGAAGTAGGAGCCACCATACGTCGGAGAGGGATCGCGTGGATCGTAGCGGAACGTGACTGGAGGAAAATCGGGGCCACCAATATCATTTGTGCTCAACACCCCATTGTTCCGCAGGTAGAAACTCTTTGGTGAAGTCTTTGCCACAACTCCAGTCCAACTATCCCCCTCCATCCACCGATCTTTACCGAGCTGAAAGTAGCGAACGGTCGGTTTTTGTTGCCAGGTGTTTTCAGCATTCAGCAAGTGATAGTGGAAGAATTGAAGGGTGGCAAAATTAGCTATGTTGGTACTTGCCGGATATTCAAGTTCACCCTGTTCAGCCTTGTCGATACCGCTGTGTGTCCAGGGGCCAAAAATCAGTTTGTGTTGATCCCGCACTTCGGCAGAGCTTCGAGTGCGAATATCTTCAAATGCGCGGAGAACATCGTCGGGATAGTGATCGAACCAACCACCAATCATGAGCATCGGCACGTTGAATTCTTCTGGGTAGTCAGAGCCTGACTCGACTATCTTGATGAAGAAATCGTTTGTCGGGTGATCTAAGATCAAGCTCGTAGTGAAAAATCCGAGCTTCTGAAGCGTCTCAACGTGGGACTTTCTGTACTCGCCACCATAGTAGTAATCACCATACTTCACCTTGAAATCTTTCACTAAAGGAACAGCGCAGACCAAGTGGGGAGGGTGGTGGCGCGCAGTTTGAAACTGAATCGCGCCGAGAGCGGAGGGACCCCAGGTTGCAACCTTGCCGTTGCACCAGGGCTGCGTTGCAATCCACTCCACGGCGTCATAGCCATCCAGTCCACGATCATATCCAGCCGCTGCTGCATCACGCGAGCCATAGAACCCACGCCAGTCCAGAATAACGTAGTGGAATGCTTCGTCGAGCGGGAATGTTGTCACGGCCTCCGGTGGAAGTTGTGATGCGAGGCGGTAGAGATTTTTGTTGTAGGGAGTTTGAACGAGAATAACTGGCTTTGCTTTCGTTGAGTCTGTGCTGTAGAAGTCGGCTGCAAGTCTTTGCCCATCCCGTACAGGAATCTCGGTCTCGACCCAGTTGAACTGAGCGAAGAGAGGTGTAGTGCCAAGAACAAGGAGTAGTAGTATATAGCGCATGGTTCAGATAGTATATCAGATAATATAGCTGTGTAATCTTTGGATCAAGGTTGTACGAGAGTGCAGGGGCAGCAACTCTTCTCTTTACTTCATAGCTTCACAAAACGGTCGAAATCAGCGTAGATCAGGTGCATCACTCTGCCGCGTATCTCCTTCCTCGAAAAGGGCATCTCCATCCCAAAGCATAAACCGTGCAACTCGTTTACGTTTCAGGTCTGTTCCACTGAACCACTTGTGTGGAATATCGCTCCGATTCAAGATCTTACGAAGATCATTGTTCAGAATATCGCTATGCTCTTCATACCATTGCAAGGCAATAGCTTTTCCCTCTTTTCTCCACTTTTGTACTATCGGTTTTGCCTTGGTGGCAATCTCTTTCAGATTCTCGCGATAGCGGAAGGCAAGTGGCTCCAGTTCGTCGACGATGTCGAGCCATGCTTTGCGAGTTTCGGAAAGTGCCGTCCGGTGTTGACGGATACTCGCTTCATCTTCGCTCTTCCATGCTTGGCTTAGTCCTTGCATATGTTCACGTACTTTCCCTCGCAGTTGTTTTGCCTGAGATCGTAGTTCGTTCAACGTTTGTAGGTCTGCGCTCGACATCCCTCTATCCAGTTCTTCCTTCCACTCGGCGATTGTTGGAAGAACAGACGAGCGTGCCCACTTTTGCAAGCGTTCGCGCAGTTCGGTTCGCGCGGATTCTCTGGCTGCCCTTGTTGCACTGTCGGTTTGGTTAGTCTGGGCAGTGGCAACAATAATGGCAGAGAAGAAGAGGAGAGTTGTCGTGATAGATTTCATATACATCAAGGTAGTCTAAAGATTACGTTTACACAGGTGTTGCGTGGGGAGGTTAGTGGAGTCTTCGTGCGAATGGTTCCCGGATTTTCTGAGAGAAGAAAGAGGATGAGTGAGAGGCATGTATTTGATTGCGGTGCTATCTTGGGGATAACGTTATTCGGCGCAGTGGATATTTTTGTAGACAAACGTGCGAACACAAACATGACAGAACAATGAAGCAACACCAAGTCAGAATCTCTTTACTGGTAATAGCCCTGCTCACAACAGCAATTGCTGCCACCACTCTCAATGCGCAGGATGAAGAGTTTGAAGAATATGATGATTCAGAGATGTGGTCCGAGCGAAGCATTGTGATTGTTGGAACAACAGCCGACTATAGTTCAGCCGTAGAAATCGCCTCCGACGCATCCTACTATCTTGATCTACTGCTCGACTTGCGAGAGTTGAATCCAGACTCGACAATTGGGCTTACTTGGTCACCTGAAATTTGCGAGGGAGCCGGTTGGGACTATCCCTGCTACATTGCCCGAGGTCGCTTCGACAATGGTGTCTACCTCAGTATCGAACACTCCGATGCCTACGAAGGATTCTCTCCCGGTTACTACATCGTTGTGATGGCAAGTGGCGAGCCAGATTCCCCGATGATTCGTGAATCTTTAGCGAAGGCGAAAACCTTTGTGGAGGATGCCTACTTGAAGAAGACGAAGGTCTATATGGGGTGTATGCATTAAAAGTGCGCGAGTGTGAGAGTGTATGAGTGAGGGAGTTAAGAGTACATGAGTTTCAGTTGTAGGGGGCAAAAACCTTTGCCCCGTTGGCATTAAGAATATATCCTGATCCTGAGAGGGAAGAACGTGCTATGCACGTTCTTCCAAATCTCTTGCACGCTGCAGTGCTGTATCGCTCCCGGCGATCAATAGGGTGTCTGTGTTTGTCAGAGGGATATCAGGATCGGGGGGGATTGAGAGCGTATCAGTTTTCATGTGGTGAATGCCAGCTACCGAAAGGTTATGTTTTGATGGAAGCCTCAGGTCGCGCAGCGTCTTCCCTTGCCAGCACTGTGGAGTCTTCATCTCTTGCATAGCAAAGCCGGCTCCGATACGGGTGTAGCTCAGCACAGAGTCATCACTTAGGCTTTGCGCTAAATTCTCGGCACTATCTTTCTCTGGGAACACGGTTTTCGATGCGCCAATCTTTTCCATCACGCGGCTGTGATCTTCCGATATAACCTTCACGATTACTTCCTTGATATTCAGATCGAGCAAAGTTAAGGTTGCTAAGACGCTGGCCGTAATATCGTCGCCAGTACTGACAATGCCGACATCGGCCTCATCTCCTCCTAAATGGCTTAGGATCGTTCCATCTCGTCCGTCTCCGACGGCTGCTCGCGTCACGTTCGGTGCAACTCGATCAACCGTCTCTTCCGAAATATCTACGGCAATTACTTCGTGCCCCTGGCGGTAGAGCATTGCAGCGGCACTCGCGCCGAAGTTTCCGAGGCCGATCACAACAAAGCGCTTCTTCTCTGGCATCCTAATGGTTCTATGGTAGTTATGATAGTATTGTCTCTATGTGGCGGAGGGAGAATGTCTATCCAATCATCACATCTTCGGTTGCATACTTGATCTTGCTAATCGAGCGATGTGAACGGGCAGCAACAGCCGCAGCAAGGGTTAGTGGTCCTACTCGACCGATAAACATCAGGATGATTGTGATTACCTTCCCTTGAGCGCCCAACAGAGAGGTTGCCCCCATCGACAAACCGACAGTGTTGAATGCGCTGACGGTCTCGAACATGTAGGGGAGGAAACCTCGCTCAGTTACCCTGTGGGAAACGTAAGGGAGTTCAAGTGTTGTAAAGGCAAAGATTCCCGCGGTAATCAGCACAAAGCCGAGCGTGAAAAATCCAATTGCCTGTTGTACTGTATCTTCCGGCAGAGATCGCCCGAGAATAGATGCCGACTTCATCCCGCGAAGTCGTGACCAAGCTACAATGATGATAACGGCAATTGTTGTTGTTTTCAATCCCCCGGCGGTTGATCCCGGAGAGCCTCCTACCGACATTAACAGGATTGTCAAAAAATTTGAACTATCCGACGCTGCCCCATAGTCGATAGCGTTAAAGCCGGCAGTGCGGGATGTGATGCTCATGAAGAATCCGTTGACAATCCGGTCAACCGGACCGAGCGAAGCGAACGTTACTTCCCACTCGAAAACCGTAAAGAGCACCCATCCAACAACGATGAGGATCAGCGTTGTGAGGAGTGTGATTTTTGAGTGGAGGGAGAGGCGGTGACCCGGACGCTCACTACGACGGTTCCACCACTGACCTAAATCGCTCATCACAACGAATCCGATTCCTCCAAGAATAATCAGCAGGCTGATAATGCCGAGGCTCACCGGGTCTTTCTGGAATTGCATTAAAGAATCTGACCAGGTAGAGAATCCAGCATTGCAGAAGGCACTAATGGAGTGGAAGAGAGCAGGCCAGAAACTTATCTCCCAGTTCCCTTCTAAACCCCACCATATCCAGAGAAAGAGAGCACCGGCAATTTCGATAGCGAACGTGAAAACAAAAATCCTGCGGATCAGTTCGCGAGGAGTGATATACGTTCCTAACACTTCGATGCCAGTTGCTAAGGCATGAGTTCGAAGTGGGAGCCGTTGGTTCAAGGCAGTGATAATTAGGGAGCCGAGCGTAATGATTCCGAGGCCTCCAAGTTGAATTAACAACAGAATCCAAACTTGTCCCAGTGGGGTAAAGTAGGTGGCTGTATCTACTACTATCAGTCCAGTGACACAAACCGCACTGGTTGCAGTAAAGAGTGCGTCCAGCCAACTTAGCCCCTCTCCAGTGTAAAGACCAGGAAGTACCATAAAGCCGAGCATACCAACAAGGACGAGAACTACAAACGACCCAACAAAGAGTTGAGCTGGCCTGAGTCGTCCCCACAACGTTGACAATCCTTGAATGATGTTCAGCATGAATTTTGATGAAACGGAAACTGTTCCGCTCGTGATTTTTCCGAAGCACTAAGGTTCAAGAATGCAAATTTACATCAAATTCAAACTCGAAATGGTGAGACTTCTCCTCACGTGAAGGTGACACACTTGCTTTCAGAGATGACGCATAGTGTAGCACACAATCTTTGAGTCCGGTTCTCGTCAAAATGCTCGTTCCAACAAATAAATTTTGTTTTCAGGAGACAAACGAAATGAATTCTCAAGAAAGAAGGCCGAAAGAACTGCTTAGAATTGCAAAGAGTCGTCCCGATCAGGTGGGAGATGGTTTCACAATCCGGCGTCCTATGCCCGGACCTGCTATTCAGGGAATCAACCCGTTCCTTCTGCTCGACCATGCTGGGCCAACTCAAGTAGAGCCGAGTGAAGTTCCGAGAGGTGTCGACGAACATCCACATCGAGGTTTTGAGACGGTGACCGTTGTGTTGCAGGGGGAACTGGAACACCGCGACTCAGCCGGCAACAGCGGGCATCTGCGCGAGGGGGATGTGCAGTGGATGACAGCAGCTTCGGGAGTGGTACACGAAGAAAAGTATGGTCGTGACTTCACGCGCAGGGGTGGGACAATCGAGATGGTACAGCTTTGGGTAAATCTTCCAGCAAAGTATAAAGGGGAGAAGCCGGGATACCAAGACGTTCGTGCCGAGGATATTCCGGTTGTAGAACTTGATGGCGGTGGAGGGAAGCTCCGCGTGATTGCTGGAGAGTTTGATGGTGTGAAAGGGGGAGCCAAAACCTTCACTCCTGTGATGCTCTTTGATGTTACGTTGAACCCGGAGGCTGATCTCCTTCTGCCGATCAACACAAACCATACAACAGGGTTGTATGTGTTACGTGGGGGAGTGCTTCTCGAAGGGGGAGAGATTGTGCGGGAGAGCGAGCTTGCTGGCTTCACAATTGAGGGAGATGCAATTCGAGTGCAAGCCGAGGAGCCAACACGGTTTCTGTTGATTGGGGGGGAGCCTATTGATGAGCCAGTTGTCTCCTACGGACCCTTCGTGATGAACTCAATGGATGAGATTCGGCAAGCCTACGCAGACTACCGTGACGGCAAAATGGGGACGCTCGACATCAGAATACCAGATAGAAATCGAAGTGGTGTAGAAGCCTGAATTTCCTGAAGTTGATGACATAGAAGGCTTCAACAGAACAGCAAAACGAAACGGCAGATGAGAGATCTTAAATTCTTCATCTGCCGTTTTCTGTTTTTATCGTAAACTTTATGCTTCCCAAATTTTAGAACCAGAGGTCATTTACTACAGGACTATATAGTAATGTCAGAACTAAACCCACCAATTGCTAAACGCCTTCCGCACGAATCGCGCGTTCACAATCTTCTGCGAGTAGATGATTACCACTGGCTGCGCGATCGGGAGAATCCGGAGGTGATCGCCTATCTCGAAGAGGAGAATCTCTACACTGAGAGGATGACAGCCCACACAGAAGAGCTTCAGAAAAGACTCTACGATGAATTGGTGGGGCGAATCCAACAGACAGATCTGAACGTGCCGATAAAGTGGGGAGAGTATTGGTATTACTCCAGAACTGAAGAGGGGAAGCAGTACAATATCTACTGCCGAAAGAAGGGGGGGATGGAAGCCGAAGAGGAAGTCTTGCTCGACTTGAATGTAGAAGTAGAGAAAAGAGAGAGCGGCTATATCAACCTCGGTGTATACAAGATTAGTCCAGACCATTCCTTCCTGGCATACTCACTCGACTTAAATGGTTCTGAAGATTATACGATTCAGGTTCGGAACCTTGAGTCGGGGGAAGACCTTCCCGACTCAATTCCGGAGACAAGCTATTCTTTGGAGTGGATGACCGACAGCCGAACCTTTTTCTATTCGGTGGAAGATCAGGCAAAGCGTTCACACAAAATTTTCCGCCACACGTTAGGAGCCGACCTAACAGAGGATGAAGAAGTCTTTCATGAACCTGATGAACGCTTTCTCGTTCACCTCTACAAGACCAGCGATGACCACTATGTTATTCTGGATACCGCGAGCAAAGAAACCCGGGAAGAGTATTTGCTTCCAGCAGATGATCTTGAGGGGAGATTTCAACTGATTGCCGCCAGGCGCTCGAATGTAGAATATTCTGTTGAGCACAGGGATGGTATCCTCTATATCCTCACTAATGAAAACGCTCCCAACTTCCGTTT
>JBFWSB010000179.1:0-9021 GCA_050248595.1 Kapaibacterium sp. (SeqCode) | reverse complement strand
CCAGAGCGAAGTATCGCCACCAATGTCAGGGATCAGAACAGCGGAGACAACGTAGGTAAGAACAACCGACACAATTGATGTGAACCAAACAAGACTGGTAAGTGGTCCTTCGAAATTCATCGTAGCAGCGTTCTTGTATTTTGCGGCTGCGATCGCTTGGTTGATGAAATATGAAAGTCCAGAGGCAATCACCATCATCACGCGCATCACGAAGAGCCAAACCAAGAGTTGGATCTGGATCGTTGGGTCGGCAACGGCGAGGAGAATAAACGTAATCAACGCAACTCCAGTTACGCCATAAGTCTCAAACCCGTCTGCTGTTGGCCCTACTGAATCACCAGCGTTGTCGCCAGTACAGTCGGCAATTACGCCCGGATTTCGTGCATCATCTTCCTTGATATTAAACACAATCTTCATCAAGTCAGAACCGATGTCGGCAATTTTGGTGAAGATACCGCCAGCAATTCTGAGGGCGGCTGCACCGAGCGATTCACCGATAGCGAAGCCGATAAAGCATGGCCCTGCGTAATCTCCGGGAATAAAGAGAAGGATGCAGAGCATCAGCATCAGCTCAACCGAAATCAGAAGCATTCCGATAGACATACCTGTCTGAATTGGAATGGCGTAGGCTGGCCAGGGCTTCCCGGCAAGCGTTCCGAAGGCGGCTCGTGAGTTCGCAAATGTGTTCATTCGGATGCCAAACCATGCCACAGCATAACTGCCCCCAATACCGATCAAACTAAAAACGAGGATAATTGCTACACGGTCGAAGGAGAAGTGGAGTAATACCCCGAAGTAGACTAAGATGATCGCCCCGATGAAGGCCCAGAGAATCAGAATGAATTTTCCTTGATTGATTAGATACGTCTTACACGTTTCGTAAATCAATTCCGAAACCTCAAGCATTGATTTGTGTACTGGCAAATTCCTAACACGGGAATACATGCTAAGGCCGAAGAGAAGGCCAAGCAAACAAATAAACAATCCACCAAGCAGAAGCGTGTGCCCATCTGTTCCCAGAAACGTAACCTGGTCAAGTGACGGAAGAACAAGGTTTGCCTCTCCGCCAACATGTGGTTGATCCCCCTGTGCAAACAGAAGTGGCGATGCTGTCAGAGCAAAGAAGGTTGCCCACAGTCCACGCCAGATTGTGAAGTGACTGCCCTGACGCCTGCGGTCAGTGCGAAAGACTTGGAGTCTCATGCAGTTAATCCGTTATGGTTATACATGTGTGTCGAGAAGACACGTGAAATGAATCCATTTGAATATTGAAAACTGCGAATCTACAGCGTAGCGGGATGTCGGCAATGAGGTGTAGAGAAAGGAAATTGTGAACGGAAAGTTGATCGAATCAAAGGAACCTCACACAACCTCCACTCTACTCTGTTCCCCGAGGATAAATCGTTGAACCCGGGGCTTCCCCTGTGAGCGAACAATCTCTACGTCAGCCCCGAGAAGACTCCCCTCAATTCGCGTGTCCACTTCGCGCACGACTGCTCGATCCATTAGAATTGAGTACTCAACTTCGCATCGTTGCAGATAGGAATCGGGGCCAATAGCACTGTAGGGGCCGACGTAAGAATCGACGATTTTTGCACCACGGCCAATAATAGCTGGACCCCGCACTCGACTTGCAATGATTTCTGCCCCCTCCTCGATAATCACTTGACCTGCTATGTCACTTGCACTGTCAACGCTTCCTGCTATCGAGGTAGTAATTGCGCTTAAGACTAATCGATTGGCTTCTAAGAGATCGCCCGGTAATCCTGTATCCTTCCACCAACCAGTGATTTCTCCGTGGCCAACACGATAATTATGTTTGAGAAGCCAGTCGTGTGCGTCGCTGATCTCAAGTTCCCCTCTCTCACTCGGCTCGATTGCGTTCACTGCATCGAAGATTGCAGAACCGTAGAGGTAGATACCACTCACTGCGAATGGGGATTTTGGCTCAGAAGGTTTTTCGACAACTCCGATGATCTTCCCATCTCCATCAAACTCAGGCACACCAAACCGTTCAGGGTCGTTAACACGAGCTAAGGTGAGGAAACAGTCAACTTCATCTTGCTGAAATGCGGTGACAAACCTCTTGATCCCCCCCACAACTATGTTGTCGCCGAGATAGAAGACAAATGGCTCACTCCCAATGTAGTCTTGCGAGATTTTTACAACGTGAGCAAGTCCAAGCGGAGCCTCTTGCCAGATATACTCGACATTTAGACCGAACGCATCCCCGTTGCCCAACCAGTCAACAACTTCTTTTCCGTTGTCGAGACCGACAACAACTCCAACAGAACGGATGCCAGCATCCCGAACAGACTCCAGAGCATACTGAAGAATTGGCCGATTCGCTATCGGAATCAGGTGCTTGTTCTGAGTATGTGTTAAAGGACGAAGCCGCGTTCCACGACCACCGGCAGTTATCAACGCTTTCATAGATATTGGCCTCGCTACATCGAAGCAAATGGATCGCTCGACGTGGATGATGGATCATCTTCGGGGATGTCAGTCCCCTGTGATTGGATAGCTGCAATTGCCGACTCGGCATCTTCACGAAGTTCAGGATAGTCGAGCCGCTCAATCAAGTGGAGTCGACTCTTCAAAGGCTCAGGCGTCCCTCCGGTCAGCATCACTACATAGCAGAAGGAGCGTGCCGCTGCAACAGCTTTCGGGTTATCTGGAACCGCTTCAATCCGACTTTCGAAATATTCGGCGATATGCTTGTAGGCACGATCACTCCCCATATCTCCAAGAATTTGCAGAATATCCGAAACTGTCTCATCAGCTTCAGCACGCAAAAGCTCTGCGTTCAGCTTGTCGGCAGCTGGGTCACCATACATTAGTAGGTCTTGCCCCGCACCGTAGTCTCCCTCTTCCACAAGACTTCGGACAAGTTGGTCGATCTCTTCCCCATCGGCATTCACACGTTCAATCAACGCCCGGGCAACAACCCCTTGATTGAATTCCTCACCCTTGAAGATATCTACCAGTTCGAGGAGCGATTGGTCAATCGGAATATCGAATATTGTGTCGTGCCACGTATGTGCGGTCACCTCCACCAGTTCTTCTTCTTCAGCCCCTTCCGGTTGATCCCCTTCAGCATCGGTTGCTGATGGTTCATCCTTATCTGAATCGAGATCAATAGCCCGAGACTCGGCTACGTCAGCCACGATCTCATCTACTTCCTCGGCAAACTCATCCTCGTCGAGAAAATCTTCTTCCCACTCCTCACCCTCATAATCTTCATCACTCTCCTCATCAGCTCCATTCGTCTCATACCGGATCATTCCTCGCCGCTCTGCCCGTTCGCGGCGGAGTGCAACCCAGATGGCATACCCCTTTAGCTCTTCGCCAGTCACCTCTTCGTGTCCAACGGCCATCGGGTCACTATCCTCAAAAGCAGTGGAAGTCAACGCAAGGTGATCGATTGCAACTGCAAGCTTCGAAACATCAGGAAGTTCGTGCGTTCGCGAGCAGTACTCTCCCTGTTGGTCGTAGCCTTCCGGACCTCCCTCTACGAGCGTATCGTAGATCATCAAGTGGGTTAGATCGTGAAGTGTCAGCTTCTCAATCAGAATGATCTTTGCAAGGAGATAGTTTTCGCCGTCAAAGGCCAGTGTGACAAGATCGCCTTCGTTGTACATGTTTTATCCTTTATGGTCTATGGTCGTATTTCTATTCTTCTTCTATCTCTGAAGTTCTCCGAGGCAAGGTCTCCTGTTCAAGAGATTTATCGCCACCGCCCTCCCCTTGGCCTTGAGTCGCCTGAAAATACTCAAAGACCCGCAAACCGATCTTCTCTCCGAGATGCTCCTGCAATTCTTGCAACGTCGCCCCCTTCGTATCGCGAACCGATCCAAAGCGTTCGAGGATTTTTTTCGCGAGCTTTCCCCCGATACCCGGTATTTCGGTCAGTTCGGTCTGCAACGACCGTTTCTCGCGGAGCGATCGGTGGAAGGTGATGGCAAATCGGTGTGCCTCGTCGCGCAGTTGCTGCAACAGCCGGAGACTGCTTGATGATTTAGGGAGGAGGAGAGTGTCGGATTGATTGGGAAAGACGATCTCTTCAAGGCGTTTTGCCAAGCCAATCAGAGGAAGATGTTCCAGGCCAAGTTCCAGCAAAGCCTCCGATGCCGCCGAAACTTGCCCTTTCCCACCATCAATCACGATCAAATCAGGAAGTGGAAGCCCTTCGCTCATCACACGTTTGTAGCGTCGGGTGACAACTTCGCGCATCGTTGCAAAGTCATCGGGACCTTCCACGCTCTTCACTTTGTACTTCCGGTATTCACTTCTTCGAGGTTTACCATCGACAAAGCTGACCATTGAGGAGACAGGATCGGTTCCGTGAAAATTCGAGTTGTCGAAACATTCTATCCTTCGGGGAGGGTTTTTCAGGCGTAAATCACGCTGAAGGCTCTGCACACCCCGTGGAGTCATATCGGCTCGCTTCATTCGTTGGAGTTTCAACTCGCCTAACAGTAGCGAGGCATTTGAGCGAGCCATCTCTACCAGCTTCTGTTTATCGCCGATCTTAGGGACGACAATCCGGCTTTTTCCCTCCTCTCGGCGTTCGCTCAAGAACTGTTGAAGAAGGTCAAACTCTTCTCCGGGATCTACTTGCACGTAGACCTCTTCCGGCGCATGAATATCCTTGACGTAGTGCCCCTTAAGGATACTCTCCAAAACTTCTTCATCGCTTCTATGTAAAACGCCGGAGACGTAGTGCTGCTGTTTGCCAACCAAACGTCCTTCACGAACTTTTAGAATCACCGCTGCTGCATCATCATCTTCGCGCTGAAAGCCAATAATATCGCGGTCGGTAAGGTCTTCGCTCACAACTTTCTGCTTGGAGTTATACTCCCGAATTTTATCGAGACGGTCTCTTGTCTTTGCCGCCTTCTCGAACATCATCTTATCGGCATAGATCTCCATCTCGCGCTGAAGTTCCGCTTCAAGTCCACGAGTTTTCCCTTTCAGAACTTGGGCTACCTGCTCAATCATCTCACGATACTCTTCACCTGAAACGAACCCCTCGCACGGCCCCTCACATTTCCCGATATGGTAGTCTAAACAGACTTTGAACTTGCCGGCGGCAATTGTTTCGTTGTTCAGGTTTAGGTCGCACGATCGAATTGGGAAGATCGAGCGGAGAGTCTTCATAAGATATCGCACGTACTTGCCATCGGTATAGGGACCGAAGTATCGGCTTCCGTCGCGGATAATCTTTCGAGTTGGGAAAACTTTTGGGAATGGTTCGTTGGTGATTCTGATCCGGGGGTAGGTCTTATCATCCCGGAGCATGATGTTATAGCGTGGCCGCAACTTTTTGATGAGAGTATCTTCGAGAATCAAGGCTTCGACTGCGGAGTCAGTAACGATGATTTCCAGATCGGTGATTTTGGCAACCAGTGCCGTTGTCTTCGCATCGCGGGGGCGTTTCTCCTGAAAATAGGAACGGACGCGGCTCCGGAGATTTTTTGCCTTGCCAACGTAGATGACAACTCCATCCTTATTGCGGAACTGGTAGACGCCAGAGTTTGTTGGCAATCTCTCCAACTTTTCAGCAAGAGAAAGGCTCTGATTTTCTTCCCGGCGTTCTGTCGACTCACTCATCAGTTCGTGCAGCTAAATTTTTGTTGTGACGCTGGAAAACATACGAAAAAGAGGGAGTTTACTGACACCTGAAGTGAATAGAGTAAAGGGGAGATGCCTGTAAAACTGGCATCTCCCCTTCTATAAATACTATCAATTCGCTTTGCTCTATCAAGTGAGCATTCAGCACTATCCACTCACCCCTACGAACCTACTTTGCTATGAAGACTCTCTCGGTAGCAACAACTTCTCCCCCACTCACAAGCGTGACAAGGTAAAGTCCGCTCGTTACGTTGTGAACGTCAACTACGTGGCTATGTTCACCACTGCCACGCAGTCCCAAATTGTCCGACCCAACCAGCTTCCCGAGTGCATCATATATCCGATAGGAAACATCACTTGCCGAGCGAAGCTCAAACTGAAGGCGAATCGTTTCAGAGCTGCTACTCTCAACGATACGGAACTGGTTGACGATGCGTTGATCCCACTCAACACTTGAAGTCTCATCAAACTTCAACATCGGAGCCTGCTCGGACTCATCACTGTCGACCAACAGATTCACTGACAGGTTCCCATCGCCAATGCTTCCGAGGATAATCAACGTACTGAAGGCATCAGCCGGAATGTTTCCCGTAGTGGTTAAGAACGGAGCTTGTGCGCCGGGACGAGTAAGGGTAACTGTTGCCTTACCTGCGGCGGCATTTGCGTACGAAGTGAAATTTCTGAATCCGCTGGAGCTTATATCTCTCGGTGCTCCACTTGCAAACTGGATGCGAACATCAATCAGCGCAGTATCGAGTGCAGCATTCAGAAGTCGAACAGATGCTTGGCCCGGTGGAGGCAAGGCACTCGGATCGGCTGTCAAAGAGAGAAGATCGAGTGAACCAGCACCACGATCGCCGATCACGTATGTAGCACGATAAGCATTGGCAATTACCTCTACATCTTTGTCAATTAATGGCTCATTCCCAGTCTCCCCTTGTTGCCAGACCTTAACGTTATGGTTCCCCCCATCAAAGTTGTTGGTAACATCGGTAGCATCCCGGAAAAGCAGAACTCCCTTTTCTGAACCGTTATCAACGCTAATTTCAAGGTTTCCGGTAGTTGGTGTAAGGTGGATCAACCTCCAAGCTCCCTTGCTCCCAGTTCGCTCGGTTCTGAGGGTATCCATTGGTGTTTTGGCAAGATCGCTGTTATCGGAAAGGACATACATCTTGAATGAGTTCGCCTCAGGAGTGCCAACGGCAACCAGCGTGAGCAATCCTCCCTGCGTTACGCTTCCCGTTCCAACGTAGAAGACCTCCCCACCCGCTTTGGATACTTCTACGCGGATGTTTCCAGATGGAACCGAGAAATAGTCGCTTGCTGATCTGAATTGAACATTATCGAAGATCGTTTCGCTGGCAGCAATATCAGTCACTTTCACCTTAACATTTCCAGCAGGAAGTGATGCGTGAAACAGGCGGACTAATGTACGCCCTGAAGCTGGGACGCGCTTCAGTGAACGAGTGAGAACAATGGGTGCAATATCTAACGCCTGCACTTGCCCGGTGGCAAAAATGGTGTAGGCTGAATCGAGGTTTGCAAATGCCTGTTGAGTGAAGAGAGCGGTCTCTTTCGGCGCACCAGCAGCCGTGATTGCCGCATTGTGTTGTCCTTGCTGTAGCTGGAAATTCTTAGAAGCATCTCCATATCTCACCCCTTGAAAAATTGCTGGCGTAATCTCATCAAGGTAGAGGTCGAAGGCTGGTGCATCTGGCACAACGTGAACAACCCGAATTTTTGGTAGTGAGTCCGTCTGCCCAAACAGAGTAGGAACACTCACACCTAATAGGAGAAGGGAAAAAAGTGTCGAAAGCAAAACGTGACTTCTCAATCGCATATCGTATACCCTAATTAAAGTGGATGAGACGGCTTGCTGAATTTACCAACGAAAGATAATGATTCACCCGGCACTGTTATCACTGCTCCCCTCGATGGCATAAAAAACGTCCCGACCGAAGAACAGTCGGAACGTAGTACAAGTTTCAGCCAAGTTGAACTTAGCCAATCTCAATCATCATTGATCTTTCCCCCTTCCAGTAGGGAAGTTTTTCGTTGCCACTTTGCCACAGGGTGAAGAACTCCACCTATCGAGAGCCTACATTTATGTCTGTCAAATCATCTCTTCAGGGCGAACCAATCTGTCAAACTCCTCTTCGTTCAGAAGCTCAAGTTCAATTGCTGCCACCCGCAACGTTGTTCCCTCAGCATGTGCCTTCTTCGCAATTTTTGCGGCGTTGTCGTATCCGATATGTGGGTTTAGAGCGGTCACTAACATTAGTGAATTCTCAAGGTGCTTCTTGATTCCGGCTCTATCAGGCTCAATCCCAACAGCGCAATTCTTATTGAAGCTATCACATGCGTCGCCGAGAAGTCTGATTGAGTTCAACAGATTGAAGATCATCATCGGCTTGAAGACGTTCAGCTCAAAGTTGCCAGACATCCCCCCAACTGCTATGGCGGCATCATTCCCGATTACCTGAGCGCAAACCATGGTCATCGCCTCCGACTGTGTCGGGTTCACCTTACCCGGCATGATGGAACTCCCCGGCTCGTTCTCTGGGATAGTGATCTCCCCAATTCCACTTCGAGGCCCCGAAGCAAGCCACCGAACGTCGTTCGCAATCTTCATCAACGAACAGGCTACGGTTTTCAACGCACCGGATGCAAAGACGATTGCGTCGTGAGCAGCAAGTGATTCAAATTTATTGGGAGCCGAACGGAAAGGTAGGCCACTGATTTCGGCAATCTTCGCAGCACCACGCTCTGCGAACTCTGGATGCGTGTTCAATCCAGTTCCAACCGCTGTCCCCCCCAGAGCAAGCTCGTAGAGTCCATCTAATGCCATTGTAATCCGCTCGATGCCATTATCGAGTTGCTGCACCCAGCCAGAGATTTCCTGGCCGAGCGTCAGGGGAGTTGCATCCATTAAGTGTGTCCGTCCGATCTTCACCACATCTAAAAATGCACGGCTCTTCAGGCGAAGTGTGTCGCGGAGGCTTTCAAGTCGAGGAAGTAAGTGATGGACAATCTGCTCGGCAGCAGCAATGTGCATTGCCGTAGGGAACGTGTCGTTCGATGACTGCCCCCGATTGACATCGTCGTTCGGGTGAATCGGCTCCTTTGAACCAAGCTCGCCACCAGCAATTTCAATTGCTCGGTTGGCAATCACCTCATTGCTGTTCATGTTCGTCTGCGTCCCACTTCCGGTCTGCCAGACAACAAGTGGGAAGTGCTCATCCAACTTGCCAGCAATCACTTCGTCGGCGGCTTGCACGATAAGGTTGGCCTTCTCTCCCTCCAATTTCCCTAAGTCGGCATTCGTCAGTGCCGCTGCTTTCTTCAAGATGCCGAGAGCACGAATAAGCTCTCTCGGGAACCGATCTC
>JBFWSB010000178.1:0-9048 GCA_050248595.1 Kapaibacterium sp. (SeqCode) | reverse complement strand
GTGTCCGCCGAGCAATCCAAGCCTCCTGCAACGTTTTCTTCTACAAGCTCTGTCTTCAAATGGGAATTGATACCTACTATAAGTGGGGGAGTAAATTCCACTTTGGAGAAAAACTTGGAGTTGATGTTCCTGAAGCCCCTTGGACACTTCTTCCATCGCGTGCCTACTATGATAAGAACTTTGGTGTAGATAAATGGCCGAAAGGAGTGCTGGTAAACCTCGGAATCGGTCAGGGTGAATTAAAAGTAAATCCTCTACAGCTTGCGGCTTACACTGCCGCCATCGCAAACAACGGCGTCTGGATTAAGCCTCACTTTGTCAGTCGAGCAAAAATCAAGAAGCTCGGACAGATTCAGCATATGGAGATGGAGTCGGAAGACCTCGGCATCAAGCCGGAGAATCTGAAGATTGTGCAGCAAGGAATGTTTGATGTAGTAAACGTTCCGGGAGGAACGGCTGGGCACGTGAAGCTCCCAGACATCGGGGTTGCTGGAAAGACCGGAACCGCACAGAACCCGCACGGACAAGATCACTCTTGGTTTATCAGCTACGCCCCATACGACAACCCAAAAATTGCGATGTGCGTTCTGGTTGAGAACAGTGGATTCGGTGGCACACACGCAGCCCCACTCTCAAAGAAGCTGATCGAGTTCTACCTGAAGCGAGTGGCATCCGACGGATTTATCCCCTTCAACGAACGTGAGAAGCCACCGGCAAAGGCAGATATTGCGGAGAAGATTGCGCAGAGATAATTGGATTGGGGATTGGGGATTGGGGATTGGGGATTGGGGATTGGGGATTGGGGATTGGGGATTGGGGATTGGGGATTGGGGATTGGGGATTGGGGATTGGGGAAGATGTGCTGGCTTGAACCTGATGTCAAGCACCACACTTCGCAAAATCATCTCAATCCGAAATCCGCAATCATAAATCCCAAAATTCCCCCTGTCACTCTGAGGTCTGCCGAAGAGTCTCACAAGAATACTCAGAGCAAACCCCATCCCTCAACCTTGACGACAAGATTACCTGCGCGGTACTCCCTTCAGCGATCCTCGGATAACCTCGGAACGACACAGCCTTGCGGATTGCGGATTGCGGATTGCGGATTGCGGATTGCGGATTGCGGATTGCGGAAAATACTTTTTCTCAATCCACAATCCGCAATTCCAAATCAAAAATTCCCTACCCCACCTTCTCTACATCCCCAACAATAATCTCATCACGACCTGGCCCGATGCCAAGGTAACGAACAGGGGCACCGACTTCTTCTTCGATCTTCCGGATATAGTTCCGCGTCTCGCTCGGCAAATCATCGAACGACTCACCACTCCGAAGCTCACTGTTCCAACCCGGCAAGGTCTCGTAGATCGGCTCTACCTTCTCCAGCGTTCCACAGTCGCTTGGGAAGTACTTCACAGGTTCGCCATTCACGTTGTATCCTGTGCAGACTTTGATCTCCTCGAAATCGTTCAGCACGTCGAGTTTTGTTAGAACAATCTCGTCGATGCCGTTAATCATTGCCGAGTAGCGGAGAGCAAACAGGTCGAGCCAACCGCAGCGACGTGGGCGGCCAGTTGTCGCGCCGAACTCTGCGCCGAGTGCTCTTAGCTTCTCCCCAGTTTCATCTTCAAGCTCAGTCGGGAAAGGACCCGCGCCGACACGTGTGCAGTAGGCCTTCACAATGCCAGTTACTTTCGTGATTGCAGTTGGTGGCAGGCCAAGACCTGTGCAAGCACCACCGGAAGTAGGGGAAGAGCTGGTGACGAACGGATAGGTTCCGTGGTCGATGTCGAGCAACGCTCCCTGTGCCCCTTCAGCCAAGATTGACTTACCAGACCGCCACGCCTCGTTGATAAAGGAAGTCGTGTCGGTGATATAGTCATCCATCTGTCGATCGAAGTCGAGATACTCGGCAACGATCTTCTCAACATCAAGCTCCGGAGCGTCGTAGACTTTGCGGAACCAATCATTTTTCTGACGGATACCTTCACGAAGCTGTTCTTCAAGGCGAACCCGATCCAGCAGGTCAACAATGCGGATACCGCTGCGGTTATACTTGTCGATGTAGGAAGGGCCAATTCCTCGTCCTGTTGTGCCGATCTTCTGCTCACGCTCAGTGAGTTGATCGAGCAACTTATGGTAGGGCATAATCAGGTGAGCTTTGTGGCTGATCTTCAGGCGTCCTTCAATCGAGACACCGAACGACTTCAGCAACTCGATCTCCTCCATCAGGGCGGCAGGGTCAATCACTACACCGTTGCCAATAACGCAAATCGTGTTATCGTGCAAGATACCGGAGGGAATCAGGTGGAGAACATACTTGCGGTCACCCACCACAATCGTATGTCCAGCATTAGCTCCCCCTTGATAGCGAGCAACAACATCTGCCTCTTCGGCAAACATATCAACCACTTTTCCCTTCCCTTCATCTCCCCACTGTGCTCCGATCACAACACGAACACTCATAGCATACTCCGCGCAAAAAACGCTCCGATCACAGGTCACCGGACTATCCGGGCATGGATCGGAGCGAAAGAATGGAACTTATCGAATATCGAACGAGGCAGCCGCTTCCTCACGTGTCTCGAACTGCCGGAAGACAGAGTCGAGACGAGTCATCGTAAAGAGTTTTTGAATTCTGTCGTTTGCGCCAACTAAGGCAATTCCCCCACCTGCACCGACAAGATTTCGTGATGCGGCAACAAGCATTCCAAGACCAGAACTGTTCATCAACTCCAGACCTGAGAGGTCGACAACGGCAGAGACAATACCACTGCCGATGCAGGAGTTTACTGCCTCGGTAAACTCCATCGCCTCAGGCCCGCCTAAAGCAGACCCACTCAGGACAAAGAAGGCTGGATTGCTATGGTCAACTGTAAAGGTCACGTCAGAACTTTGAAGATTTCTTTCTTATGCTTCGGCCTTCGCTGGAACTTGACCTGCTCTGCGAGCCTGGCGAGCTTCAACCACATGTTGCTTGAAATCTCCCTCAGCATTTGGGTCGAGCTTTCCGCGACGAATCATCGTATCAACCACAAATGAACTTGCAATATAGATCGATGAATATGTACCGGTAATGATACCGACAAGCATCGTGAAAGCAAAGCCTTGTAGAGCATCGCCGGAGAAAACCAGGAGAACTGCAAGAACCAGAACAACTGTCAACGACGTGTTGATTGTTCGTGGAAGCGTCTCGTTGATCGACCGGTTCATCAGCATCATCAGGTTTTCCCCTCGATGTATCCCCTTGTTCTCACGAATACGGTCGAAGATAATCACCGTGTCGTTGATTGAGAAACCAACCACCGTCAGGAAGGCAGCTAACATGCCTTGATTCATCTCCAAGTTCAGTCCGAAGAGACCATTGCAGAGAACGGCAAAGGAGAAGGCGACGAGAACGTCGTGGACGAGAGCGATAATAGCTCCAAGACCGTAGACCCACTCGAAGCGGAATGTGATGTAGATAAGGATCGCGAGAATTGAAGCCAAGACAGCCCAGAGTGCTTGGGTTCGCAGCTCCTTTCCGACCTTTGGTCCTACAATACGCACTTCGCGTATCTCAAATGCTTGCTTCCCCCCCTGATCTGGATAGGCAACCTTCAAAGCTTGGGTTAACTCTGTTGTGAGAACCTCCGATGCAGGAGCACCTTCGGCAGTATTATCCTCTGCGGCAGACTCCGGGTTTTTCACCCGAATCAGCACGTCGTTCTCACCTCCAGATTTCACCTCGGCTCCCTTAAAACCTGCACTCTCTATTGCCGAGCGTACAGTTCCAATATCGGCGGCAGTGGTGAAGCGAATATCTCCCTCGGCTCCCCCCTCGAAGTCAATGCCGAACTCTACACCCCGAAGGAGAGCTGCGGAGATACCGGCGATGGTCACGATCAACGAGACCATGTAGAAAATCTTCCTCTTGCCGAGAAAGTCAATGTGGGTATTGCTGAAAAACTGCATATCTCTTTTTGCGTTTCAAGTTCGTTTGCTCAACAGGGAAGTATTCCCTTATATAGCCCGCGATTTGGGCTGACCGAAGTTTACCGACTGAACATCCCGCTCCAGCACTAACATAAAGACTGCACGTGTGATGAAGACAGCGGTGAAGAGCGTACAGGCAATACCGATCATCAACATAACTGCAAATCCCTTAATCGGTCCAGTGCCAAATGCGGCGAGGATCATACCGGTCAGGAATGTTGTAATGTTAGAGTCAATAATAGCTGTGAATGCCTTATCGTATCCAAGCTGCACCGCATTCCGTATCGTCTTCCCTAAGGCAAGCTCTTCACGTATTCGCTCGTAGATCAGAACGTTGGCATCCACCGCCATACCGATTGTCAGCACAAGAGCACCAATACCTGGAAGTGTAAGTGTTCCCTGGAAGGCTGCAAGCATTGCGAGCGAGAAGAAGACGTTCAGTGCCACTGCAAAGTCAGCAACAACGCCTCCCAGTGCGTAGTAGATTGCCATGAAGAGAATCACCAGAAGTGCCGCAAACAAGACGGCGTTGATTCCCTGAGCAATCTGATCTGCGCCGAGCGAAGGACCAACAACTCTCTGCTCGATAATTTTGATTGGAGCTTTCAGTGCCCCCGACTTCAGAACAGTTGCCAGTAGCTCAGCATCTTTCAGGTCCGACGAGCCGGTGATTCGTGTTGATCCACCAGAAATCTTCTCCTGAATCCAAGGAGCCGAGTAGACCGAAGAGTCGAGAACAACGGCGACCCGCTTTTCTACATTCTCACCCGTAATCTCTGCCCACCGCTCTGCACCGGCAATGTTCATTGCCATCGTCACAATCGGGCGTCCTTCTTGCGCATCGATGCTTTCGTTCGCATCGGTGACTACATCACCATTCATCTCAGACTCTGCCTTCAAGACAAACATCTCGTAGGCACTCTCTGGATCGTTTGGATCTCGCGTAGTAGCCGAGAAAGCAATAACACGATCTTCTGGAATTAATCCACGAATTTCTGGACGCTGTAGAAGCTTCTGAACTTTATCGCGTGACTCTTTGTTCAGAAGGAAGGTGTACTCTCCCGGCGGAATTGTGGGGAGATCAACAACTCCACTGGCCGGTTCCGAATTTGCGTGATATCCGGCTTGATAGTAGATCGCAAAGTTGGATGAAAATGGGTGGAGTGCTTGGAACTTTTTGAACTGCTCGTCATCGTCTAACCCTTCGTATGGGTTATTTCCCGTATCTGAGTTTGTATCGCCTGTTCCTGTTTTTGATCCATTCGTATCACTACCTGACGGGGATCCTGTAGAATCTCCTGAGCCTTTATCTCCTGAACCTTTCGTGGTATCCTTTTTCTGGGTAGGGGTGGTTGTATCGGTTGCGTTAGTACTACTTGTGGTATCGGTAGTCTTTGGCTTTTCTTTCCCCCCAGATTTGGCGTCGCTTCCCCCCGGAGTTTCCGTAGTAAGAAGTTGGTCAATCTGCTTGAAGACCTCAACGATGTCGGCATCGTTCTTCACCAGTTTGAACTCGAGGCGCGCAGTTTGCGATAGCAATTGACTAACACGTTCTGGATCTTTCTCGTCAGGAAGCTCCACGATAATGCGACGGCTCCCCTGCTTCTGAATCGAAGGCTCGGTAAGACCATACTTATCGACACGCTGCCGAATAACCTCGGTTGCCTGGTTAACTGCATCGTCGATATTGTCCTTCAGTTTGTCGATGATTGCATCATCCCCGGCATTCCCCGGCAGATCGCCCAACTCATAGTAGTCCAGCAAGGTTCTCCCCTCTGGTCTGGCAATTTCATTGAACTTTTTGGTGAAGATGTCAATCACCGGCTCATCTGAGAGAGCTGCCTCATCGCGAACAGCGGCAATCACCTTCTCGAACGTATCGTCGACCAGGTCTTTGTCCGCTGTCTCGTAGAGGAGAGCAGGGATATCGACTTCAACAGTGGTGTAGACACCACCGCGAAGGTCGAGACCAAGCTTGATGCGCCCCTCGCGTGCGTCGGACCAATCTTGGCCATAAAGTGAATCCCAGGTAGTTAAGGCCTGATAGGCGGTAGGATCGCCAACGGTGTCATTGACAAGAGACTCTCGTTCATTGTTCAACTGGTAGTAAGTCCAAGTTGGCCACAACTGCCAAACAGATGCGGCAAGAGCCAATACGATGATGATGATTCGAAATCGAGCGCTCACGGAACGTGCTCCGGAATAAATGCGTGATACTTGTTTTCTATCTCTATGTGCACAGCAAAGACAATATCTTTCGGACAAATGTGCACGCTAATTTTTTGGACAGGAAGAGGATATATCCTGATTCCCGTCACTTCGGTATGTCCGAAAGACGCGCAATATACGGGGATGGCAGGGAATCGGGCAACAACGGATTTGTTGGGGGATGTGAGGCAACGTAAAGAACCCCTACTCTCCCAACCCTCCAACCGATTCAGGATGCCTCCCCATTTTGTTGGTTAAAGATGCAAACTTGACTAATTTGGGCAGCCTTACCGAAGGCAGGACACAAAAGTACCCGTTAAGTATACAACCGGAGGAATATCTATGTATCGTAAATTTTTGCCTATTGCACTTGTTGCTCTCTTTTCCGTTATGATGATTGGCTGTACAGAAGACCCACTTTCGCCAGATAATCCTATCGTAAAAGCTGAGGTTGATGGAACTTCAAAAGAGACTACGAGCGTAACAGCTACGAAACTCACGTCGACAATCAACATTGACGGAGCCTTCAGTGATGGGACAAGAATCAGCCTTACAGTACCAATCGTCGAGTCACCTCAAACTTTTGACCTGAGTGATCTTACGAACAAAAGTGCTGCCTCATATCTGGTAGCCTCACCACTTCAATCGTTCCTCGCCACATCAGGGGAAATTGAGATCAAGACAATTGACGATAATGGTATTACCGGAACCTTTAGCTTTGAGGGAAAGGATGCAGTCTCAAACACGACAATTGATGTTTCGGACGGTTCCTTCTCAGCCAAATTCTAAGCAAGACATTCTAATGTGATATTGGAACAACGGGAGAGGGATAGAAGTTCCTCTCCCGTTTTCTTTTCATTATTCATTATTTATTTCCAGACTGTGACATCTTCAACCATCTTCTTCGGAAGATCGGGGACTTCAGCATCGAAGGCTGGATAGCCGAGAGGAATCAAGAGGAACGGACGCTCGTTCTCTGGGCGGTCGAGAATCCGGGCAAGGAATCCCATCGGACTCGGTGTGTGGGTTAACGTGGCAAGTCCGCTCCGGTGGGCAGCCGCAATCAACATGCCGCAGGCGATGCCGACAGATTCTTGCACGTAGTAGTGTTTCTCCCGATTTCCCTCTCGGTCGAGACCATAACTCTGAGCAAAAACAACAACCAGATAGGGAACTGTTTCGAGATACTCCTTATTCGAATCTGTTCTGAATTGTCGTAAGTCTTGCAGCCACTCATCAGACATCCTCCCCCCATAATTTTTTCTCTCCTCTTCTTCAGCCCCCTCCCTGATCTGCCGTTTTAGGTCTGGATCGCTCACCACAACAAAGGTCCAAGGCTGCTTGTTTGCTCCCGAAGGAGCCGAGTTTGCCGCGCGCAAGATTTCTCGGATGATTGCCGGATCAACTGGATCGGCACTGAATTGCCGAACCGTTCGGCGACGACAGAGGTCATCGGAAAGATCGGTAACCCGCTTCAATCCTTCTTCTGTTTCGTATCTCCGAAAATCCAACGGAATCATCGGAGGAAGAATTTCGTGTTCCATAGTTATATGTGCTGCTCCACTCATGTTTGGGTTTGCACCCGATGAAACTCAAGCCACGTCACTGCAAAATCAACTAACTCTCGCAGCGGAATCAGACGCGATTCAGCCTCCCCAATCTTTCCTTTGCGAAAAGAACTGGTTTGGCTCTCAAAATCACTCCCAATCAGAGCAAAGTCCTCGTTATCAAGGTCTACATCCTCATATTCTACCCAAGCTCTCTCCCCATCAACAAAGACCGGAGCACCCTCTTTGATTACCATCTTGCCTTCATACTCTGCACGATATTCTGCCAAGTGGAGAGCCGTGCAGCTATCGTAACCAACACCGAGAAGCAAGATAAGCGCATCCTCTTGGTAGAGGCGAGCTAAGGGAGACTCTTCCCCCATACTATACTCTAAAGTATGTCCTCGCACGATCTCTTCCTTTTTTGCTCCGAGTGCAGCAAAGGAGAGTTTGGGGTGGTTGCTTCGAACCACCTCACGCATAGTGCGAAACGTTTCAGGGACTTTTCCCATGCCGTTGGTTACCGTTAGATCACTCCGATAGGCAGGCATCGTCTCCCGTATCTTCTCCCACCAGCTTTCTGGAACAGGGGGATTGCACCAATAGGCTGGATCGGAAAGGACAGAGGAGTGAGTCGGCATCACCAACGTTCCCTGCGAGCCGAGGACTTCTTGCAAGGCGAGAATTACAGCTTGCGCACCACCACACACCCAACCGAGCGATGAAAGAGAAGAGTGAACAATCACGGTCATTCCCGGCTCAAGCCCAAGTTGCTGAAGGTCAGCAGTAATGTCGTGAATCGTGACTAACTGGCGAGGCTCGGACATAGATGACCCAATTCAAAATTCAAAATTCAAAATTCAAAATTCAAAATTCAAAATTCAAAAAATGCAAGGTATTGGATATTTGAGGTTTGTCAAGTAAAAACTGCCATCGCAACTCTTCGACTCCTGAACTCTCACCCAACTTCGCGACTCGCTATACTCTACCTCTCAGTCCCTGTCACTCTGAGGTCTGCCGAAGAGTCTCGCTGGGCTGCCATAGCAAACTCCATCGCTCCACCTTAACAGCTTGGCTTCATTCAGAGTGACAGCACTGAATGCGAAGATGTACGACTCCGTTCATTTGATTCGATATCCGCCTGCTGATGTTGAGCCTTCACATCTATCACATAGCGTTTAACTCCCAACTCTTCGATTCTCACACTCTTAATTCTTAATTCTTCGACTCTTAAAGAGTGAGCGGGCAAAGTCGCGGGCATCACGCCACCTACCGATAATTCGTCGGGGTGAGATTCCGATCTGCTTTCTGACGAAGA
>JBFWSB010000177.1:0-9076 GCA_050248595.1 Kapaibacterium sp. (SeqCode) | reverse complement strand
GAAGCCACCGATAAGCAGATAGACCGGTTGGTGTATGAGTTGTATGGGTTGAGTGAGGTGGAGGTAGGGATTGTGGAGGGAGCGAGATAAGCAAGGGGATGTTTCATTATGCTCCGGGAAAACGGACACTCCCCAAAGAACCTCCAACTCGTAGCTATTCAGGAGATGAAAAAGAGGATCATGAGTGGAAGACGTGGCCAGAATTTTACTGATTTAATCATATCGCAAATTATCATCAAGAACATTGATTTATTAATATTTCTGAAATGGAAAAAAGAACCCTTTTTTATTACTTCCCTTTGCTGGTCTTGTTTGTGATGAATTTTTCGTTACCAGCTGACGTGAAAGCACAGAAGACCTCAGACAAGTTGAAATTGCTTCAGCCTGAAGGTGGAATTGTTTTCCAGCCTGGTGATACGATTGATATTTCCTGGCAAGTGACACGTCCTCTCTCTGTTGCTGATACGGTTCGTGTTGAATATTCGCCAGATGGAGGCAACTCATGGAAATTCATTGCTGATGTAAAGACAACACCATTAAATCCTCAATTAGATGTTAGATCGTATTCGTGGGTAGTTCCACCAGTAGCCAGTAATCAAGTGGTTATCAGAGTACGCCAGATCTCAGGCTATTTCGGCAATGGGGAATATCTCTTCGAAACACAATTAGGAGATCCAGAAAGCCAGAGTATCGGCACATTGCAGTTTGCCAAAACATCTCCCTTCATAGCAATAGGCTTAAACGATACAGTTTATGTTCTAAATGTTGAAAGTCAAAGCTTGATGCGGTCATTTCCACTCCCTGCGGCTTCTCCATCAGTAGCTGAACACCCAGATTTTGTTAATGGAGATAGTATTCTAATTATTCCGAGTCACCCGTCGATAATCCGGCGCAATGATCCAACATATCTTTCATTACTTAATGTCTATTCAGGGGAAATTGAAAGTGAGTATGTTGTTCCAGTTGCTGATCTGTTGGTAGGTGAGACCTCAATGATTTTGGATGGCGTACTGATTCGGGACAAATCAGAAGTTGTTTTGACTGGAACCAAAAATGCTACAATACTTGATAAAGAAACTGGAACTCAGATTGCCGACATTGAAAACACTTATTTGAGTGAAAGTGTAGACTATAATCAAGGAACTCAAATGCTTGCAGTTTCTGCAAGGTCGAATATTACAGTTTTGGATGCCATATCCAGAACTGTCAAGCATGAAATTCAGCAGCCCAGTCGCTTTGTTCAGTTCGGAGATCGAGGGAGGGTATTGTTAGGGGCTCCACTGTTGAACCAAGTTGTTTCAGTATGGGATGCTGAGACCGCCAATATAATTTATCAAAGGTCTTTTGGAAACCGTGGTGCAGTATTTGCTAATATAGCATACGATGCTGATGCGTTAGTTCTATGGCGCTATGATACTGCCGCTTTTATGGTAAACTATAGAAAACCATACAACTACTATGAAATGCTTCCCTCAGGAAAGAGTGTCGGAGGAGCTGCTGCAGTAAGTCCTGATGGAAAAATGGTAGCGGTTAGTTCTAAAGAAGGCAAAGTCGTATTCTGGTCTGTTTTAAACATTCCCTCTGACTCAACAAAACTACCTATTACTATCGATGGGTATCTTCCTTTTGCAGCTGATATAACTTTTGCTCCAACCGAAGTCGATAAAGATCGAGATACGGTCGCTCAAAACTTTATTTCGAACTTCAGCAATTCTGATATGGTTATTCAAGAGGTTGTTCTTTCATCAGGTGATATAAATGATTTTCTGCTTTTTTCAGGAAGCAGTGCATCAACACTTAAAGCGAATAGCTCACTTCCACTTGAGTTGCGATTTTCTCCAATTGATACTGGATGGCGTCGTGCAACAGTTGAAATTCGCACAGATAAGGGAAGGGTTTATGCTGAAGTGAATGGTTATGGCACTCGAATCTCTTCAGAGGTTGAAGAGTATCAAGAGATCGAAAATTCAAACTTTATCCAAGCTGTTTACCCACAACCATCATCCGACTATCTAATAGTTCGGCTCGTCAAACAGCCACAGCAGAGATATACGGTGACAATAACAAATAGTAGAGGAGAGAAGGTTTACTCAATCGACAATATCCTTCTGGGAGATGAAGCGAATAGTGTTCTTGTAAATACCAGTGAATTGAACACAGGTGTTTATTTTCTTATGCTCAGTGGTGGTGATAAGACTGTCGCGACAAAATTTTCTGTTGTTCATTGATGTGGCTTGGAGCGTGTTGGCAATCAAAATACTCAAAGCAGGAAGTAATGATAATAAACGAGAAGAAGTTCCGATCAGTCTTCTCATAGCCCGTGGCAATGCGATGCGATCGCTTCAAACGACCGAACAACCGTTCAACCTAATTGCGTGCTCTTCGATTCTTGCGAGATCAAATCGCCGCTTGACTCATGAGGATTGAATCAAGGCAATCGTTGAGTCTCCACTTCACTTGGCTGAATTGTTCCGTTGCTGTAGCTTAGAATCGATTGATCGCGAACATTCACACCACAAACACAACAATCATTCTAATTCTCTATGAGAAACCAGCAAAGGTATCGCCGGCTGTTCTTTGCATTCCTGTTCATTCTTTTCAGTCTTCCATTGCGTGCCCAAACCCCATTCACCTTCAGCGAGCGTGTCGGCTCTGAGATTGATTCGTTGGAGGCGGAGTACTTTCCCATATTCAGGCAGTTTCACCACGTTGAGAGTGCTCGCTTGAGTGAACGAGGTCGCGATAGTGTGCAGGTTGAGACAAGAGAGTGGGTTGGTGGGGAGCTTGTGGATACAACCTTCGTTGTTGGGAGGGGGAATCTTCTGCGGGTTGGCGATATCCTTGACAACTATGAATTGATAAGCCAGCGAGATTCGCTACCAAACCTTGTCGGTCTCGGGAATATCATCCGACCATTATTCCCTTCGTTGAAGTCCCCAAAGCTGCATGTCTACACCTTAGATGGGAGAGAGTATACTAATGAGATATTTGGGGTAACTGACAGCGGCTTATACTTCTGGGATAGAGAGCGAGACTTCAATTGGCGAGATCATTGGAAATCTGTTGGATTTATTCCAGCATCAGATCTTTCGCGAATCAGGGGAAGTGGGTATGTGACATATCTCGCAATCGGGGGTGTAGTAGGGACTGGGATAGGTGTAACAGGGCAGATTGTTTATGCTAATGATCGTGCTTCAACTGCGACTCAGTTGAGTACTGCACTCGGCGTTGGCATTTTGGGGGTTAACATAGCGCATTGGTTGCACGGGAAGAATGTGACGCTCAACGGTGATCTCGAAACCTTCAAAGCAAAGCGGGGAACTCTCAATCGACTTGCTGCATTGAAAAAAGATATCCCCCCAGAGCTTGCTCGCGAGGAGTCTTCTCTTGAGAAGGTCTCTTCACTTAACGAAACAGGAAGAGGTTTAAGCCATGCGGAGCGGCAGTTTATTACGCACCCAGCGTTTGAATTCACAGTGGGATTCGATGGCATATATCAACAGAGTGAACTGCTCACTACTACTATCCTTGTTTCGGCGAGAGACCAAGTAGTTAATTTTAACCAGAAGTATTCGGAGGGGATACTCTTGGAAGCAGGTTGGAACGTATCGCCTCACGTGCAGTTGGCTTTGCAAACGATGTTCCGAACTGATCCGGTAGAGGATCGTTATAGAGTTGCACGCTTTACGAAAGTTCTCGGCTTTGAAGGGAAGTGGAGAGGAAATCTGATAGAAAAGGAAGATACTGACGGACTGTTTGAGTCGACGCTCTCAGTCAGTAGTGGAGTTCACCTCTTCCACTTTGAACTGAAGCATTTACCGATTCTCTTCTTTTCAAACAACATTGTATACGACGAACTCATTCCTCACGCCCTTCTATCGTTGGGCTTTGGGGGGGCGTTCTTCTTCTCAGATCGGTTGTCTTTGAAGACTCAAGTCCTTCCAACGTTATACATACCGTTGCGGGGCTTGCCGGCAGAGCGAGTCACTTCAGCTGGAAATACTAATAGTGGAACGTACGTTGACTACGGAGCGCTTGATATTCCACTATTTGGCACAATCCGCACCCAAGTCGGTATCTCTTATATACTGCCGTAAGTGTTCAAGAGAGTCCATTTGCCCCAGATTGAGAACCTTCAACGGAGAACGGCTACTCAAGAGTGTTCCCTCCGTGTGAGCTGCACGACAATTGTTGGCTTCTACAGTGAAGATTGTGTTCAGGAAGAGAGAACTTTAATGTCAGCTCTACATCGAAGAGAGTCGACTACCCTGCCTGCCCCGGAGGGGCAACCGTTATGTGGCCGGGGATGGCAATCCCCGGAAAATGAAGCATAAAACATTCTCACGCCCCGGAGGGGCAGAATGGACGAGTAGAGCTGTCAGCACATCCGGCTCAGCCGCCCCTTCAGGACGGAAGATTTAAAGAGTGAACGCTATCCGTGGGGTACAGCCTAACGGCTTTCCCCACGGCCACGCATCAGTGCTCCCTCCGTGAGCTGCTCGAGGATTGTTGGCTTACCGAGAAGAGCGAGAAACTCGCCAACTCTCATTAACACCCCGATTCATCGGGTGAACAGAAATGTCAGTACAGGAGAAAACGGCTTCAAGCCGTTTCCTGACCAGTTCTCTCATATTAACTCACGACTCAAAGTCGGGAGTTAATATGAGCTGAGATTACTACTTATCGTAGTCAACCAATTCGGCAAAGTGGAACTTCATTGATGACCTTTCCCTCAATCAAACTTCACCCCAAACAGACCCCGTAAGATTTTCGCTCACTTATCTCTCTTCCGTATATTCTTTCTCTTTCGTTTTGCTTTTCGTGGAGTCACTTGACTTACAGAACCAGACAGCTCAATGAATTGCACGTAAAGTTTGCTCTATCGCACCACAATTGCCGAACTAACAAGCTGACTATCATGCGTCACTATCGACTCTTTTTCCTTCTTTTTCTCTGCGCTCCCTTTGCTTTCGTTCATTCAACCAAGCTGTTCGCACAACAGTTGACGGGAGATCCGTTGATTGATGTGTCGGACAATCCAACGGGTCGGGCTGAGTTCGAGCGAATGAAGCGTGCCGACCCAGCTACAGGGAGAATCCCAGAGGGGATTAGAGGGAGGGAACTGAAGTTCGCCTCCACACTTCCGTCGAGGGAGAGATTGAGTGAGGATCAACTGAAGGGGGGGATGATGCTCCTATCAGCTCCGGTGAATTGGGTGGAGCGGGGACCGAACAATCAGGGGGGACGAACTCGCGCCCTTGCGGTTGACATACGAAATGAGGCTGTAATTCTCGCCGGAGGAGTTTCTGGGGGTATGTGGAGGTCGGAAGATACAGGGAGTACGTGGACTCGGGTAACTGACATTGGGGAGATGCAGAGTGTGACCTGCGTAGCGCAGGATCCACGCCCTGGCTCACAAAACATCTGGTACTACGGAACAGGGGAGGAACGAGCCAACAGTGCGAACCTGCCGGGGAATGGTATCTTCAAGTCGACTGATGGGGGACGCTCCTGGAAGCGGCTATCGTCTACGGTGACCAACACGCCGCAAAGCCGCGACCAAATGTTCGACTACGTTCACAGCATCGTGGTGGATCCTACCAACTTGAACCAAGATGAAATCTACGCAGCCTGCTTCGGCGGAATAGCTCGCTCAACGAATGGAGGGGAAACGTGGGAGCCGGTGTTGGGGAACCTTGCAAACACAGCGAACTATGCCGACGTAGCAATTACATCAGGTGGTGTGCTCTACGCTACTATCAGCAGTAATGGTCGAAATGTAGAGGGGATTTGGCGTTCTGAGGATGGCTTGGACTGGACAGATATAACACCGCCGGGATTCCCATCGAACTATGGGAAAATCTCGATTGGGATTGCTCCATCAAATGAGAACAAGGTCTATTTCTTCGGCCAAACATCTGGTAGCGGAACTAACAGCCACAGTCTTTGGGTATATGAGCGGACAGCTAAAGGAGAGGATACGTGGGAAGATCGCTCGGCATCCCTTCCAGCAACTGTTGAATCCTACTCTTCCTACTGCATTGTTGTTCGGGTGAAACCAGATAATGAAGATGTTGTGTTTATCGGCCACGTGCAATTGCATCGCTCAACCGATGGATTCCGCACGACAACAAACACTCGCACGATTATGGGTTCGGGACAACATGCCGACCAGCATACGATTGTCTTCGCCCCATCAAATCCAAACCTCATGTTGACAGGGCATGATGGTGGGGTCAGTTTAACGGCGGATAATTCAGCTACCACAGTTCGGTGGAGTTCACTAAACAATGGCTACGCCACAACTCAATTCTATTCGGTTGCAATCGACCCGGTTACTCGGGGGAGTGAGACGATTATTGGAGGAACTCAGGACAATGGATCGTGGTTCATCAATGTACCAGATGAGCGTGCCGACTGGGTGAAGATTTTCGGTGCAGATGGGGGATACAGTGCCATTGCCGACAGTGGGTCTGACTACTATACATCGTATCAAAATGGACAGATCTTCCGGAGTCAATTACGAGAGGATGGTAGTCGCATTGGATTTACGCGAATCGATCCTGAGGGGGGAGCATCATATCTCTTCATCCACCCATTTACGCTCGATCCAACTTCACCTGAAATCATGTATCTACCTGAGGGACGCAATATCTGGCGGAACGACGACCTGCGCGAGTTAACTCTGGACAACAAGTCGGCGAAGGCTACAGTCAACTGGAATAACCTTGGCAATGCTCGCATTCCCTCCGGCATCGGGAGTATTTCAGCCGTTGGAGTTTCGCGGAACAATCCGTCTCATCGGCTCTACTATGGAACCGCACAAGGAAGGCTCTTCAGACTTGACGATGCAAACGTTGGTGATCCTGAACCTCTGGAGATAACAGATCAGGGGATGGAGGGGGGCTACATCAACTCAGTTGCCGTCGATCCACAGAACGGCGACAAAGCTCTTGTCGTCATCTCAAGCTATAATCGACAAAGTCTCTTCTTTACTGAAGATGGGGGCAAAACTTGGGCTACGGTTGGGGGGAACCTCGAAGAGGAGGCAGATGGACGGGGGAATGGCCCATCGGTCAGTTGGGGGCTGATTCTTCCCATTAACGGTGTTCGATATTACTTGGTCGGCACTACTACCGGACTCTATTCCACAACTTTGTTGAATGGAATGAAGACGGTCTGGGTTCAGGAGGGAGCCTCCACGATTGGGAATGTGGTAGTCGATATGGTAGCCGGGCGTGAGTCGGATGGATTTGTGGCCGTTGGCACTCACGGTCGCGGAGTTTTCAGCGCAAACATTGCGCAGGCACTGATCGAGGCTTCGTTGCAGTTTTCTGGCGGGACAATCAATTTTGGTGAAGTAGAGATTGGTAGAACTGGCATAGATACCCTTACCGTTATCAATCGATCGAACTCGAAGCGTGACATTATTGGAGTGATAAATAGTCCAGCTGCACCATTCTCTATCGTTTCCGGTGGTGGGAATTTTGTGCTTAAGCCGGGTGAAGAACGTGAAGTTGTTTTGGGCTTTACTCCCGATTCGGCAATACTGATTTCTGAGCCGATGGTAATTATCCACGACGCTACAAGCCCAAATGCTCCAACATCTATCTTCTTGTCAGGGACAGGAATTCTTTCCAATACAAACGGGGTGGCGGATGATGTTATGGGGAATCGGCTTGTTACCTCTTTCGATGCCGTACCAAACCGATTTGTGCGCGAGACAACGATTCGTCTCAACCTCGCCGAGAGAGGAGAAGCAACGATCAGAGTTTACGATAGTGAGGGAAAGAAAATCGCTCAGCTTGTAGAGGCCACCCTTGAAGGGGGAGAGCATAGTTGGACGTGGGAACCAGAAGACTTAGCAAGTGGGGTTTACTACATTCGCTTAGAGACCCAGCAGGGGATCAGGACTCTACCAGTAGTGCTGGAACGGTAGTTTCCGGGCTGCTGGGGGTAGTATGCAGTGATGGAGAGAGCCGGTTTACCTACGTAGTCGGCTGCGGCGAATTGAACGAATCTGATTGGTTTTGTGGCGTTGAGGGGAAAAGATTCCTTTATGCGCCTTTAAAGAGGAGATTTGACCGGAGCAGGTAGAAAACGCCTATTTATTTTGACTGGCAGGAGCAAAATTTTTTGCTCCCTACGAGTCCATGATTCCGGCATCACAACTTGACGACCTCTACAAACCCCGGCGCAGGCTGAAGACATGCACCTACCAGAACTCATACACTCCCACACTCATACACTCTCACACTCCCGACTCACCCAACGATGTATCCTCGTGCAACTCCTCACGAACTAACATCAAGATTGCTGGCTGCGGAACGATGACGTAGCGTTCGTCGTTGTACTCAACATCAACAGCCTCTTTTCTGAGGAAGAGAGCGTGGTCTCCCTCCTTTGCTTGAAGTGGAATGTACCGCGCAGGTTCACGCTTCGGCCCCCACGGCTCTTCGTCGGTATATTCAGGGTTTGGAACTGGATAACCTGGGCCAATCTTCACAATCGTCCCAGTTCCAACACGTTCCGCCTCACCTACTCCGGGTGGAAGGAAGAGTCCATGTTTGCTTCGCTCACTGTCGCTGTCGGGACGGATCAGAACTCTGTCACCAACTATCAGAATTGTTTGTGTTTTGCGGATCATTCTCTCAGACTGTTCCTCTCTGTTCGTTCAGTTTCGTTCAGCGGTAGTTCCAACCGGACTTACAATCCACGTTCGCGTCATGTTGGCTCCAGTCTCACGTGTTCTCTTTCCTGGCCCTGATTGTAGCTCTCTTCCTTTCAACTTAGCCTTCTCGAGCATCGCGTCAATCTCCGCAATATGGTAGAGCTTTACTCGCTCCGGCACTTCTGCCGTGTAGATTGTCGTGTCGTCTGGCGTTATCCAGTGGGGGAGGCTCGCCATCACTTGGCTGGCTTCGTCGTAGCTGTTGTCAACAATCAGAGTTCCGTCGGCTAAGTCGTCACTCCAGATTCCGTACGTCGTTGCGTTGTCGGCAACAATCAGATCAAGATAAAAGCTCCCCTCTGGCTGAAGCCACTCAGGAATACGTTCTATCAACTCTCTATTTTG
>JBFWSB010000176.1:0-9089 GCA_050248595.1 Kapaibacterium sp. (SeqCode) | reverse complement strand
ACATTGCGCACTGTTCGTCGTGATTCGGAAGCGGGAGAAGTACTTTTGTAGCAGACCGAGAATCGCAGCCTGAGGGCAACCAAAACGACACCAGACGCGTGCCCCCATAACTGGGTAGAAGCCAACACCTACAACGCCGGAGAATGCCATGCCAATCAAAAATCCATACGTCTTGCTGAACCCTTGAGAGAGATCACCGAGGAGAGCACCCCCCTGCCAGGTGTTAATCCAGACCAAAGCTGTGGTAACGGTAATGAAGGCAAGCACCGAGTGGATCATCCACCTCTCTACTTTCCAAGCCTTCATACTCTTATCGGAAAGCTGTCGCCACTGGTCCCCCGCAGTTTCGGCCAAACCTCCGCAACCACAGACCCAGGAGCAATACCAACGCTTCCCAAAGAAGTAGGTGAGAACTGGCACGCCAACAAAAGCCATCACAACTGCCCAGCGAACCATGAAGATGCCCCACCCTCCACTCTGCTCTAAATAGTCGAACGTTCCGGGGAAGAAGTAATCGTACTTCAGTGGCCAGAAATAACTAAAGTAGAACTCTGGCTTTTGGAACATGATGAGAATTGCCGGAATGAGAAATGCGAGGACAAGCTGGAAGAACATCACCGAGGCAGTCCTAATAATCTGGTAGCGGTTATGGCGATACTTCAGGATTGCACGGAATCCCATCACGAGAACAGCAACTGTGTAGAACGTGCCGTAGAGGAACCATTGGTCCGCAGCCTTTCCCCGAATCGTGTAGCTGACCGGGTCGACCATTCGGATAAGTCCCTCAAGTGTCTCAGGGAACCAGTAGAGGAGAACGTAGAAGCCGGTAATCAGAATTGCAAGGTTCCACGTGAAGAAACTGCGGCGTGTGCTCGGTGCAAACATGACGCCGTTGTTGTTTACTCCGGCTGACCGTTTCTTCAGGTATCGTTCTACACTGAAGATAACCCCACCCAAACTCAACAACCCGAGAGAGAGCACCAGAAAAAGTATTGGACTTGCCTGACCAGCAAACCCAGCGATGAGAAGGGAGAGCAGACCAAGCCCGGACAAGCCAGCACCAAGCTTTTCCACCGAAGACATACTAACGGTTGGATCACCTGCAATCTGAATCGACGGATAGACTCTGTTGAGAGACATGAGAATAGATAGTAGTTAATAGATCGTAGTTATCAGCAACTCTTCTTTGCGCCTTGGCCTCTTTGCTCCTTTGCGTGACTCAAGCAACCTCTTCCCTTCTCCACCGAACTCCCCTCTTCCGCTTTAAGGTCAGCTCCTTCCCCGGGTTTCGCTTGTTGTATTCCGCCACCACACTCCCCTCGAATTGTTTGTAGAACTCTGGATCGAAGTTTGCCGCTCCCAAATGTTCTAACACATAGTCGATCTTCTTCCCCTGGCGCAGCCATGACTCCCAGACGCTCTGACTATGTCTGATCCCGAAGAAATTGGATCCAATCACAACGCCATCTGATCCCCGATAGTTGATCCGCACAGCGTGGCGACCATCCGGATATTCCCAGTAGAGCGACTCCTCTCCCTCTCGCGGTACATTGGAGACAAAGCCGTAGGTCTGATATTCAATGTCGAAGAACTTTGCGCTGTTGAACCAAACACCACGATCGTAAGCAGTTCTCTCCCCGCAGATCGTCCGCGCCACCGTCTCGCCGTGCATACGCCCGGTATACCAAAGTTGTTCGATTGGAGGATGGCCGGAACGTGGAGTGCTAAACTCCGCGCAGTCACCAATGGCGTAAACATCTGGCAGGTTTGTCTCGAAGTAGTCGTTCACCACAATTCCCCGTCCAACTTCGATAAGTGATCCTTTCAAGAACTCTACGTTTGGCATCACACCGGTTGTGATCCCCACAAACTGACAGGCAATCTCCTCTCCTCTACTGGTTATCACCCCTCGCACAGAGCCGTTCGCGTCGGCCAATACTTCTTTCAGTTCGGTCTCTAAGCGTAAGTCGATGTGGTGGTCGCGGATGTGCTGACTTATCATTGCCCCTTCATCACTCGGAAGGATGTTGGTCCAGTACTCATCTTCGCGCACGAGGAATGTGACTGGGATATTCCGGGAGTTGAGCATCTCGGCCATCTCAATACCGATCAGTCCTCCCCCAACAATCACACCACGCTTGATTCCCCGCGTATTCTCCTCCATCAACTCAAGGTCTTGCAGGCCGTACAGACCCTGCACTCCTTTCAGGTCTTGCCCCGGCCAGCCGAACTTGCGGGAGCGTGAGCCAGTGGCGAGAATCAGCACGTCGTAGTTCACGACATTTCCTCCTGCAAGGTGGAGCTTCTTCCCATCGGTCTCAACGTTCGTCACATACCCCCGCACCAGTTCAATCCGATTCTTATTCCAGAACCAGTCTTCGTATGGCTTCGTGTTCTCGTATGTCATTTGCCCCATGTAGATATACATCAGGGCAGTGCGGCTGTAGAAGTGGTCTGACTCTTCGGAGATGACGGTAATGGAGTAATCGCTAAACTTTCGGATAAATCGTGCGGCAGTAATCCCCGCAATTCCATTCCCGATAATGACAATGTTCTTTTTCATTCGGCCATGTGCTGATGAAAGAGGTTGTTTCTGAATCAGAATCTATCATGTCTACAATTAGATCCCCCCTACATTCCGAAGAGAGTGGGAGATATTCCAGACATCTAAAAAAAATTGATTCCTAAATATTCTGTTCTAAATATACTGTCTGAATTCCCTATTGGGGGTGATCCTCATCACCGTCTCTTCTGGTAATTCTGCCGGTTGTAGCATCAGGGGGCACAACAGGATGTAGGCAAGCTTCTCAAACACCGAGACAAATCTTGAAGTTATCTCCCTAAGAATGAGTCCCATAAACAGACTGTCTCGGAGGGTCAGCCGGAGTATGGTTGGGGATGTCAATATCTGGAAAATAACGCATTGAAAATTCTCTCGACCCAGAAAGAGAGAATGAATTAACGGAACAAGAGCATTCTCTCGCAGGCTGATTTTCCAGCAGTATATATCCACTCGATTTGACCTAAAAAAAGCTCTCTCTTCAGACTATCTTTGGTACAACTCTGGTGAGACTTCCAGAAGAGGTTATGCTAATTCATATAGTGCCCCTTTAGATTTACAACACTATCCAAATAGCGACAGATCATGTACCAGCTCTTGTTTGCATTTTTTTCTCTCATTCTGTGCACCGCCACCCCTCTTTTCACCCAACAACCAGTAAAACTTGGATCGGATACCCCTCCACTCTCAACGCTTCAGTGGATTGGCTCTCCTCCTCCAAGCCCCGATTACTTTACTGGGAAGTTCGTTGTTCTCGAATTCTGGACAACGTGGTGTGGCCCTTGCATTCAGGCCATACCCCACATTAACGACTTGGCTGCACGCTATCAGAGTGAAAATCTCGGCTTCGTCTCGATCAACTTCGGTGAAGAGCGTGAGAAGGTGGAGAAGTTCCTGCAAAAGGTTGATGTACAGACTATGATAGGATTCGACCCGAGCAGTACGTTTGCCATTGCGCTTGGCGTTGGATCGATACCACACACAGCAATTGTGGATGGTGAGGGCAAACTCATCTGGTATGGTCGACCACACCACCTAACTGATGAGTTCATGGAGTACTTGGTAAGAAACGGCGAACCACTCCCTGCGAAAAGTGAAGAGGATCGCCGGAAAATTTCTCTTTCCGTGACCGAATCCGCACCGACCGAATCGTCTGGTCTTTCCTGGAATTTCGAGACAATGCGGGCAGCAACTATCAGTGCCTACCAAGCAACAGGGATCATCAAGAACATTATCACATTTCTTGGATCACACAGCTATCGTATACGCGAAGTAAACGATTCGCTGAGGGATACCAAAGAGTATACCTTGTCAATCGACGTTGGCCAAGATGTCGATATGAAAGCACTCCTCCCCAGCGTGGTTGCCCAACTCGACGTAATCTTCCAGACTAAGACTGAGTGGGTGAAGGAGCTAACCCCTGTCTACATTTTAAAGCTTGGTGACGAGAAGAAATTGCGTGAGATCCGTGGTGAAGATGAAGGGAAATCATCAAGCGAGCTGAAGAATCAGAAGCTTGTCTGGAATAACGTAGCGCCTCGCAAACTGACCTCATATCTCGAAGACAAATGGGGAATCCCATGTTTAGATGAGACAGGTTGCACCAGTGAAGAGCGCTACAACCTTGTTCTGCCTGAACTAAGCAGAGAGAATATAGAAGAGACTATCACAACCCTACAACATCAGGGCTTCCAGCTTGTGAAAGAGGAGCGAGAACTTGAGTTCGTGGTAATTACACATTTAGGTCAACAACAGGAATAATAGAAGCGACAGTAACCTTCTCCCCCTCAACAGCTCTTTTAGCGAGATAACTCAAAATTGCTACCTTGCGCAATCAAGCAATAGACATCAAACAGAGGATGTCTTCACCACGATCATTACATCACCAAGAGGTTTCACACTATGAACCGACAAGAGATTTATGCAGATAACAGCGGAGTGACAATTCACGCCATTGAATTTCATAGGGAAGTTGAGGGGATTCCACTGATTATCATTCCCGGGGCAACCAACTCAGCTGAAGAGATTGAGACAGATTTACGAGGAGTGTTACCTCTCCACCACATCATCATCAACCTGCGTGGGAGGGGGAAGAGTGATTCACCAGAGAAAGGATATTCGCTCGCCGACCAAGCATCGGATATCCTCGCTATTCTCAATCACCTGAACCTTCAGGAGTGTATTATCTTCGGTCACTCACTCGGCTCAACAATCGGCATCAAGGCTGCAAGCCAAGTAATAGATCGAGTGAAGGGGTTTATCATGGGAGACTTCCCTCCATTCTATCCTCCATACGACGGAAGCTGGGCTGAGCACGTCTTGGAACGTGAAGGGCTTCAGATTACATCAACCGCAGTTCACGGGATGGCTGCCGACCCCACCTACACCGACCTTTCCGAAGAACTTAAAGGATTGACATGCCCGCTGCTGTTGATTAGAGGTGGGAAAGAAGACAGTCTGTTCCCCGCCGACCAAGCAGAGTTTTTGAAGACGATTGTTCCGAACATCGAGGTTTCTGTACTGCCTGAATCTGGGCACGATATTTTTGGGCCGGAGCCGGGAGCACTGACACAAGAATTGATAAGGTTTGTGACAAGAGTGTCATAAATAACACGATCTCAAAGTTCCCCTTGACTTTGATAACATCATCCGCCTAACTTGGTAGCGGTTTCAACTTGATACTCCACCATCAAATCACCATTTGTGGTTCCCTATGAACAGTCAGACCTATGCTTCATCTCAGCGACAGCTTCGTTGCTCTCTTCATGTACAATTCCCTCCAATCTCATCTGATGACATTGGGGACACCATTCAGGAATCCTTTTATCGATGGCTCGCTCATGCTCCCGATGATGTTGGAGAGCAGACAGGAAAGAGTTATTCGTATCTGCTGAAAACTGCACGACACTTCCAATACCGGGCACATCGAAATCCTTCGATCCAGCCTGTGTGAACAATCCGGTTCATGTGAATTTTCGGATGAAGCATTGAGAAAGTGCGTCCGACAATGCCCTCTGCTTACGTGCTGAGCAAACAGGAAGCGATGCCCGTAGCTCACCGGCGGCCTGAAAACAGGGATTATTCAAAGAACCGGGACTGTTCGTCGCAAATGCCGTAGCAACCGCAATCGGAACCCTAACAGGGTAGAACCATGTAGGGACAACGCGAGAAACCTCCCAATCTCTTCAGTGCATGGAGCTGCCCTCGCAACCAAAACAATCATGTCCAAGTCAGGCAACCAAACTCGTGCGACATTCGTTGTACGGGATCATTCTCACAACCAAAACAATCACTGGAGAACAAACATGTTCAAATCAGACAACCGAGTTCGTGCGACATTCGTTGCATTCGTGGCGATGCTCGCATTGTGTGGAACGATACTTCCAACCACACTTCACGCACAAATTGGGAACGAGTGTTGCGACCTTGTCGTCCTCATCGATCCACCAGGTCTCAACTGTGAACTTACGGTGATCGCAAATGCCGATGTCAGCCAGGTATCCTGGCGTGAAGTTCTCTCTCCCGGCTCGCCCGGCATCACATTCAGCATCCCATGCCCGAACGGTGTATCGGTCGACATTCCTACCTTCAACAGCGTAGAGCGATTGAACCTCGGCGAGACAAAGTTCCTGTTTATCACTGAGCATTGCTGCGCGACGTTCAATTATTTCCGCGATCCGGTTACCGGATGCAACACGTTGCATATCATGCCCGGCTTCTGTCCATAAATAAACTGTACTCGCAGATATTGAAATTGCACGATTGATAAATCATTCGGAAACCTGAATTTGGACGATTTTCTTGGATTCTTTTCGTGCAAACTGATTGCCCGCGAGTATATTCAGGACGATGCTGGCAAGCGACAACGGAGAAGTATAGCTGCACATAGACCGGGTGAGGGAATCAAAGGAAATTGCAGGGCAGTGATGCTGAATAGGGCGAAAAACCGCCCGGGAAATCCTGAGGAATCTCCCTGAATGTTGTGCAGATATTGTGTTCGAAAAAAGCCCGGTTGAAAAACCGGGCTTTTTGCTGCGCATTTGTGAAGGGGAGAGGGAAGAATTTGAACCTTTGGTTATTGGGTTCATCCGACCAGATATGGCTCCAACGCTACAAAAGTTAGGATATTCTATCACCGAATTCCATTCTGAAATACACCTGCATCAAGAGATATTCGCTCGTCCGGGGCAGACCTTCCCTTTACAGAATAGTTATCTGTACAACTCTCCCCAGCAGCATCGGCGTAGATGGTACTGATAGGATCGCTTCACAGCACGGCATCTTCAGCCCCTTGCAACGATGGCGACCGCTGATCGCACCGGTGAATGCCCCACGCAAGAGGGCAACGCAGTTCGTTGACAACCACTCCTGTGAACGCCCGGCGGCACTGGTTCTTCCCTTACCTCTTCACCACCCAAACATCTCCAAACCCCATCTCTCCTGCCTTTGCCTTTGCTTCCTCTTGCGTTCCGAAGGAGCCGAAGCGGACGCGGTAGATTTTTTCGCCGTTCTTTTCGCTTGCAATTACCTGCACGTTCGATCCCCCTTTAGAGCGAACGCGTGCTGCAATTCGGTCGGCCTCGGACTTATCGGGTGTAGCACCAACCTGCACGGTGTACTTCCCAGCAGTTGAGGTTGTCTTTGCCAACTCTTGTTTTGTTTGACTCTCCGGCTTTGCCGTCAACACTGTTGTGCGGTCTGCTCCCTCTTTCGGCTCTTCCGGTTGTGCCTTCACGATTACCCGCTCTGGTTTCTGTGTTGCAGCCAAGGCAGCCTTCTTCTCCGCCCCCTCTTGTTGTGCTTTAAGAGCTGCGGCCTCTTTCTCCTTTCGCTCTGCTTCAAGCCGTTCCTTCTCTTTCTCCTTCGCCAACTTTTCCTCTTCCTGTCGCTTCTTCTCAGCCGCTTCTTTCTCCTCCGATTCTGTCGCCTCTTGATCGGCAAGCTCCATCTCTTCACCCGGCGTCAACGCTTCGGTTGGGTCAATCTCTTCTACTTGATCGCGTGGACGCTCGGTCACCATCGTCAGGTTTTCCTCGGTGACAGGTTCGTCGCCAGTGAAAAGTCCGGTGATGTAGGCAACACCTCCAGCATAGAGAATCAACGCACCGAAAATGCCAACGAGGAGAATAGCGGTCACGGCGACTGGGCCAATCCCACGCTTCCGTGTAGACTTGATCTCCTCAATCTCTACAGTTTCAGGTTCTCTCCAAACCTCTGGCTCAATACGGATTGGTGGCGCGGCAGAGACTACCGGTCTCGGTAGTTCGGTAACGGTCTGCGCTTCTTCCATCCGCTCCAACGCTTCAGGATTGATTCCCCGCTCATATCCCCGCCGCAGTCGTTGATAGTCGTTCAGCGTCATTGCTCCAGATGCGTTCCACACTTCTTCTGGTGCATCTTCTCCAGCTCCTTCAAATCCGGGCATCGGAATGCTGTTTCCAACTGCTCGGCTCCCATCCTCTTCTCCCCTGTTAATCAAGGCTCCCAAACGTGAGGCATCTCGCCCACGCATCTGGTCGCCACCATTCTGTTCGTCGTGTCCGTTCATAGTCGTATCACTGCAAATGAAAAATCAAGAGAGATATAGTTAGCAGTGGGCAGTACATCGAGAATTGTTGCTAACTATTAACTCCTCCATTAAAATCTCGTTCGTGCTCCAAGTGCTAAGTAGAGTCCCCGCTCTTCATATCCTTCCCACAACTGATAGTCTTGCGCCAACAGATTTCGCGCTTCCAGCACGAGATCAAAAATTTTCGCCACGTTGTAGGACCACTCAAACCCGAGAAGGAAAGCTGGATCGAGTTCTGTGGTCCCCCCTTGACGAGGGCCGATGTAGCGGATAGAACCACTGACTGCAACCGGAATGTTGAAGAGACGACGAGTGTAGAAAAACTCTGCATCCCACTTCGGCATGTAGGGGAGTGCTGAACCGTCGGCAAGGTTCCCCTGCGTGAACTGCACAAGTCCTGAAAACTCGTTGCGAGAGTCGAGACGGATGTAGAAGTCTCCACTGACAATGTCAACGTTTGCACCGCTGTAGTTCGGAGCAAACTCTCCGGCATTAGACTGACTGAAGTAGAGGTAGGATGCGTAATCGCGGCGTGACCCTGCAACGCGAACGCCCCACGACTGTGCTGGCTCTAAGTGAAGCGAAACCTCATAGCCGAGTTTTTCATCTTCCGGGGAGAGAAGTCCATCCATTGTGGCGTACGGATTCACGCCAAATAGATCCTTGGCTGTTGTCTGCCGCACTCCGCCGACAATTTTCCCGGCTGCCACAAGCCCGTCAAACGGAAAGAATCGAAGCTCTACGCGAGGGGCAATACGAGAGAGAGAATTGCCGTCGGTTGCGCCCCCCATACTGAGTGCCCCTCCTGCACGAATGGCAAAAATTGGAGTCTCGAAATGTGCATTCACGTCAAGACTTCCGTTGTTAACCGAGCCGAGAGATGTATTTGTCATTCGAAGGTCGAGTAGACCTTCCCATCGAAGACCGGGTGCAGAGGTTGTCGCGCGTAGTGGTCCGTCG
>JBFWSB010000175.1:0-9153 GCA_050248595.1 Kapaibacterium sp. (SeqCode) | reverse complement strand
CAATTGAATTCCTCAATCAGTTGGATCCTCTGGTATCCGGTCCAGCGTTCGATAGTTCTGGTCGTAGTAGAGGAGAGGTGTTCCTGGGGTTTCTTCTTGCAAGTAGATTCCCACTACTTGGCCGAACATCACGCTGTGTGTGCCAATGGTTAATGCGTTGATAAGCCGGCACTCGATGGCAGTAAATGCTTCCGATAGAATAGGTGCTCCAGTCATTCCAGTCATCGAGGTTGAATTGCCGAGTTTCTCCTCCCACGGCAGCGATTCGGCAAACCTCACCGATAACATCTCCTGTTCACTCGAAAGAATGTGGACGGCAAACGACTCTGCACTGAGAATTACCGGGGCAGCCGAACTTGCACTGTTGATTGATACCATCACTACAGGTGGGTCGAGCGAAATGGAGGAGAATGCGGAGACCGTGATGCCAACAGCTTCAGCATCGTGCTGGGAGGTGACAATGGTGACACCACTTGCAAAGCGTCGCATGGCTCTCCGCAGACTGTCTGCGTTGACCGGAGTGAAAAGATCGTTTCGGGTTGCACTTTCATCCATCATTCTTAAAGATACGGAGAGAGAGGAAACGAGAAAGCTGCTTCCTATGAGTTTGATTGGCGACTTGACTTTTGAAGAGGCTGATTCATTTAATACGGGTTGAACCCTTCAGTTGAGAGCAAAGAATCAGCAAACCATCTGTTTTGATCTGAGATGATTGTTCTCTATACTTGAACTTCATCGGTTTGAACTTTTTCGCAACATCGAGATATTTCCATGAGACAATCTGGTAGGCTACACCCGACGGGATTGGGGCTGTTCTGCTTCATCCTTCTCACATTCCCAAGCTTTCTTCCAACTTCAGGCTTGATGCTTAGTGCTCAAGACTTTGACTACACGCGGATGGCGCGTCCAGACCTTGATGAAGAGTATGAGATTGATCGTGAGAAGGCAGACTGGCTTCGATATGTTGTTTCCGGACCGATAAGCAACCAGAACAATCTCTTCCTGAATAGCAACACAATTGTTGAACCAGCAGTGAATCCCCCTCCGCAGAACGAGTCTTCTATTGCTATCAGTCCAGTCGATCCAAACTTCCTAATCGCTTCAGCAGTCGACTCACGTCCGGGGGCTTGGGTCTACATCTCTCGTGATGGAGGACAAACGTGGGAGAATAAGAGTCTCGGCGTTGTGAACCAAACATGGCAATCAGGGAATGACCCATCAGTTGGGTTCGATCACGATGGGAATGCCTACGTAATGTATGGTGCGTTCCCCAGACCCTTCTCTGGAGAGTCTGGCGTTTACATTGCAAAGTCAACCGATCAAGGGGTGAACTGGACTCCGCACATCAAAGTAATCGAACACAAGGGAGTTATGACGCCTGACTCTGCGTTCGAGGATAAGTACTATATCGAGATCGACCGCTCGACAACTTCCCCATATCGTGGGTGGATGTACACACCTTGGAAGCGAGTGACCGACCGAGACAGCGCAACGGAAATCGTCTTCACACGCTCGACCGATGGTGGTTTGACTTGGTCAGAACCGGTTGGGGTAAGTCCGCGCAAGTCAGGAACAAGCACCCACATTACGTTCGGACAGAGTTTCCCGTTGGTAAAGACTGGAGCAAATGGTGAAATCTATGCTGTCTGGAACGATGGCCCAGCCCGAAGCATCGGCTTTGCGAAGTCAACAGATGGTGGCGATACGTGGACTCCCCCAAGCTATCCAGTCTCTGGATATGAGTATTTAGGTACGGAACGCTACCTGAAAAACTCTGCTGGTGATACAACAGATAAGTATCACGTGCTGAAGGGAGTTTTCCGTGCAGAAACCTATCCAACAATCGCAGTCGATTACTCGAACTCATCGAGACGTGGTTGGGTCTACCTCTGCTGGTCGGCGGGGAGAACTCCCGAAATCTACTTCATTCGTTCTACTGATAACGGGGAGACCTGGTCTTCACCAAAGATTATCCACAGCAAACTTTTTGGAGACCAATGGTGGCCTTGGATCAGCGTGGATGAGACAAACGGCGATATTGGCGTGATGTATTCCGACAGTCGAGATGATCCTGAGAACATCATGATTAACACCTATGTCAGCTACAGCAGTGATGGAGGGGATACGTGGATTGACCGCAAGGCTACTGACGCGGTGAGCGACTTTCGAGATAATCCATTCGTCGATCAGGTCTTCGCAGGTGACTACAGTGGGAATGCCTTCAGAGATGGGAAAATCTATCCGTCGTTTCTCGACACGAGAGATGACAATGATGTCTACACCGCGATAGTCGATATTAGGAAGCCACTTCCAGTCGAGAACTTCCGCGTTGGGAGCCGCATCGATGCCCTTACCGAGGCGCGCCTCACTTGGAAAAATCCACCACTGGAGACAGCCTTCGGTCTCCCAATCGACGACTATACTCTCGTTCTGGAGCGTGATGGACAGCTCTTAGCAGAGCTTCCATCGGGCACAACGGAATATGTTGAGGGGGGGCTGACGCTTGAGCAAGAGTATGTCTATTCCATCCGGGTTGTTGTCGACAGCGACTCAAGTGTTTGGCGCGACGTAGACTTCCGATCTGGCGGGGCGAAGCTTCCGGGATCGCCGAGGATTGGTGTAAACGTTCAGTATGAACCAACAGTCTCAACCTTCCTTCGACTTCCAACTACACGTGCTGATGAGGTAACGCCCCTTACAAACCTTGCAGGTCTGCGGATTTATCGGGATGGTGTTTTTCTTCGGCAAGAAGAGTTGAATCCAACCGATACTGGTGAGCTGCTCAAAGTTGACGATACTCCGGCTGAACGGGGTTACTATCGCTACACCTTTACAACAGTCGACAGCGACTCACCAGCAAATGAGAGTCCGCTGAGTGACACAGTCATTCTCTTTGCGGGACTGCCAGCCAATTACATTATGAACTTTGAGTCACCGAACAAGCCTCGATTCCTTTATACAGGGGAGTGGGACACGACGGCGAATTTCTTTGACTCGGCTCCGTGGTCACTCACCGATTCACCAAACGGTGACTACAAACCACGCCAACAGAGTACAATGCAACTGTTCCCGATAGCAGGGCTTCCTGAGGTCAGCGTTCAGTTCAACCACGTCTGCATCGTCTTGCCGGGTGACAGTGCAATTCTTGAGGTTAGCTACGACTCGACAAAGACATGGCAACCACTCGCCACCTGGCAGAGCACCGATAATGCTCTCTGGAATGATCGTTCTGCCGACGATGGAGATTGGCTTCCGGCTGAAGTAGGTACTGTTGTCGATTTTAGGGCTTTAGCCTTCTTCCGGTTCCGTCTCGTGACAAGTTCACTGAGTAATGCAGACGGATGGTATATCGATGACTTAATGGTACTTGGCGTAGATTTAGGAGTTGACAACCGAGAAGAAAATCTTCTTGAAGCTCAAATTCGACCAAATCCTGTCCGAAATAGTGCATCCCTCTCGTTCAACCTTAAAACTCCCTCCGACATTTCGTTGACGATTGTTGACCAACTTGGTCGGGAGCCTATAGGTAGAATCAATGGTTTCTATTCAGCAGGAAAACATGATTTGTTGATAGGAACCAGTGAGCTACCAAACGGTATTTACTTCTGGCGACTTGAGACCTCAACTGGTAGGGCAGATGGGCGCATAATCGTCGTCCGGTAGTCCCGAATTGTGATTATTGGTTGAGCCTCTCGCCATTGTTGTGGTGGGAGGCTTATATTTTGGACTCATTTTTAACGACCAATCACGAATGAAGGCATATGAATATCGTTGTCTGTGTTAGTCAGACGCCCGATACCACAACAAAAATTCAAGTGGGATCGGACGGAAAGCATATCGACCCAACAGGCGTCAAGTTTATCCTGAATCCATACGATGAGTTTGCAGTGGAGGAGGGACTCAAGTTGCGTGAAGCTCACGGCGGAGGGGTAACACTTCTCTGCGTAGGGAATGATTCAGCAAAAGAGAATATTCGTCTTGGCCTTGCAATGGGGGCTGACAAAGCAATTTTAGTAAAGGATGAGGCGAAAGGAGATTCCTTCTCTGTTGCCTCGCAGTTGGCCGACGTACTTAAGGAGTTGGAGCCAGATATAATCCTCTTTGGTCGTCAGTCAATCGACTACGACTCAGCGCAGATGGGGCCAACAGTTGCCGAGTTGCTGGATCTACCTGTAATCACCTTTGTGACGAAGTTAGAGCTTGACGGAACAACTGTTAAAGCTGAGCGGGATATTGAGGGTGGGAAGGAAGTTGTTGTCGCATCTCTCCCCTGCGTTATCACAGCGCAGAAGGGATTGAACGAGCCACGCTACCCTAAGCTGCCCGATATTATGAAGGCAAAGAGCAAGCCAATTGAGGAGCGGGCGGGGAGTGCACCATCTCTCAGGGTTGAGACAGTATCTCTTCACAAACCTGAACAGAAGGGGAGTGGGAAAGTTCTCGACGGTACGCCTGAGGGAGTAAAGGAGCTTGTTCGGTTGTTGCGCGAAGAAGCAAAGGTGATATAAGGGGACTCTGGGTGAGGGGATAGCTTTCAGAAGATCAGGTCGATTCGCTAAGAAGCTGCCGTCTGACCTTCCGAGCCGAGATCGACCTCACCATTCAACAACAATTTTGAAATTTTCATTTTTACTTTTGAATTGATACATGAAGATTCTCGCATTTGCAGAAGCGCGCGATGGGGCATTGAAGAAGAATGCCTTCGAGGCGATGACCGCCGCTCGGCAGTTGGCCTCGAACAGTGGGGGGACAGTGATGGCCGTAATCGTTGGGGCTAACGTTGCTTCGTTAGCCGATCAACTCGGGGCGTACGGAGTTTCTGACGTTCTCATCGTTGAGGATAGTCGTTTAGCAGAATATGATTCGGGTGCAACTGCAAAAGCTGTTGCAGCCGTAGCTTCGGCTGAAGGGGCTGACTTTGTAGTGATTAGCCACTCCGCACACGGCAAAGACCTTGCTCCTCGCGTCGCCACAAAACTTGAGGCTGGTCTTGCTCCAGACGTAGTGGGCATTGACGGGAGTGGGGATGATGTCCGCTTCGTTCGTCCGGTTTTTGCTGGGAAAGGATTGGCTGAGGTGAAGATCAACACGCCAAAAAAAGTAGTCTCTATTCGACCCAACGTTTTCACAGCGACGACTGCCGAGTCACCAGCAACAGTATCAGCCCGGAATGTGAGCGTCGATTTTAGCGATGCTGATTTCCGTTCGAAGGTTGTTGAGACCAAGGTGACAACTGGGAAGAAAGATGTGGCAGATTCAGACATTATCGTTTCAGGGGGACGGGGCTTGAAGGGACCTGAGAACTTCAACCTTGTTGAAGATCTTGCCGCAGCCCTCGACGCCGCAGTTGGTGCTTCACGTGCCGTTGTTGATGCCGGATGGCGTCCTCACTCGGAGCAGGTAGGGCAGACCGGCAAAACTGTGTCGCCGACACTCTACGTTGCCTGCGCTATCAGTGGAGCCGTTCAGCACTTAGCTGGAATGTCTGGCTCGAAGTATATTGTGGCAATCAACAAAGACAAAGATGCTCCGATTTTCGGAGTGGCCGACTACGGTATTGTTGGCGATGTCTTTGAAGTATTGCCGATGCTGACTCAAGAAATTCAGGCAGCGAAAAACTAAACGTGCCGGTTGTTCGATCAATCGCTATATTTTCAGAGTGTTAACGTCCAGGATCTACGGAGCGGATTGTGGAACGAGTTCGGATGGAAGTGATAGGGCTTACGTCAAGCCCGCAAAATAGTGGAGCGTATGCGTTGATTCTGCAAGAAACTGGTGCAGAACGTCGCATGTCGATTCTGATTGGGCAAGACCTTGCGCAAGCGATTGCGCTGGAGATGGAGGCCATCCAGCCTCCGAGACCAATCACACACGATTTAATGAAAAAAGTGATCGAGACGTTGGGGTCAACCCTCGTCGACATTACTATTACTGATCTCAAGGAGGGAACCTTCTATGCCGTTATGAGGCTTGATGGAACCCCAACGGAGATCGATGCGCGCCCATCGGACGCAATTGCCCTCGCAATCCGTTTTGGTGCGCCCATCTATGTCTACGAGGAAGTGCTGGCCAACGCCAGCATCCAAATCGACGACGATGAGTTCTACGACAGTGACGACGAGTATGATGAAGAGGAGGAAGAGGAAGGCGAGAAAGCGGAGTCACGTCCACTGACGCTGTTACAACAGCTTCAGTCCAAACTCGAAGATGCAGTAAAGCGTGAAGACTACGAAAAAGCAGCCCAAATTCGAGATGAACTCGATAGAATCGATAAAACTAAGCGCAAACCATCTTGATTCAGCGATGGAGACTCCTCTCTTGTGGAGTTTTCGTTCAATATGCAGTGGACGCGAATCGGCTTATGCTGATTCGCGTTTATTTTATCTGAATCCACCTACCATCGATCCTAAATGAGCAACTACGATTACGATGTAATAGTGATAGGTGGAGGTGCAGCCGGACTTACCGCAAGTGGGATGGCTTCATCTCTCGGTGCGCGAACGTTGTTGGTGGAGGTAGATCGTCCGGGAGGAGATTGTACATGGACAGGATGCGTTCCATCGAAACGATTGCTCCAGATTGCAAAGGTTGTCAAAGAAATCTCTCGCGGCGAAGAGGTTGGAATTCACGTTCAGAACCTTACGATTGACTTCTCAAAAGTGATGGAATCGGTTCGTTCTGTGCGCGAAGAAATCTATGCCGAATCCGATTCACCTGAAGCTCTTGCAAAACATAACGTTGAGGTGTTGAAGGGGAGGGCTTCATTTATTGATCCACACAGGATGCGAGTTGTGGAGACCGATGGTGAGCGTGAGGTGACAGCCCGCTACGTGGTGATATGTGCTGGGGCATCTCCACGGTTGCTCGAAATTGAAGGACTTCATCCAGAGTCAATTCAGACAACCGAATCAATTTTTGAACTAAAAACCTTGCCTTCACGACTTGCGAGTGTTGGAGGTGGTGCCGTTGGAGTAGAACTTGCCCAAGCGTTTCAACGCCTCGGAAGCAATGTGACAATTGTGGAAGCTGGTGAGGGCATCCTTCCTAATGCTGAGCCTGAGATCGCTGAACTACTTGCCGACCGGTTGCGAAGCGAGGGAGTCTCTCTCCTGCTGAATCAGAGAATCCTTTCAGGTAGCCTTGAGGGAGATTCTATTCAATTGCAGTTGCAGAAAGTTGGGCAGGAGGGATCTGTTGCCGATGTTCTTGAATGCGATATACTGCTTGCTGCCGTTGGCCGCCACCCAAACGTTGCCGGCCTTAACCTTGAAAGTGCAGGTGTGGAGTACGACGAAACCGGAATCACGATCAACCACTCATGCCAGACTTCAACATCACACATCTACGCATGTGGCGATATTGCGAAAGGGCCTGACTTCACACACGTTGCCGAGAACATGGCGAAGACTGCCATCACCAGAATCCTTCTAAAAATCCCGTCAACTTGGGAGCGATCACTTATTCCCGCAATTACCTACACCGATCCCGAAGTTGCCCAAATTGGTATGCGAACGGCTGACCTCAAGAAACGTGGAAAATCGTTCAACACGATTCGTTTTCCGTATAGCAACGTAGACCGAGCACGAATTGAGGGGGGGGAAGATGGGCTGATTCTCATTCACTATCTTCCCCTTACTGGAAAAATTCTTGGTGCTCACATTGTTGGTTCTCATGCCGGAGAGTTGATTCACGAGATTGCCTTGGCGATGCGAAACAGTCTCTCCCTCCGCGAAATTTCAAACACACTTCACGCCTATCCTTCCTGGTCGCAAGGTGTACGCCGTGCAGCCGATCAGATTTATGTGCAGACTGGATCGGCTGGCGCACTCAAGATGTTGGGAAAGGTCTTTGGCTATAGAGGTGAAGTGTCGAAGATTATCGGAACAGATGAAGTTGTATAGTAAGAGGAGATCGAGTCAGTTGTTCCTCTTTTAAACTCAAATTTTTGAACCTTGAATTGACCTACTATGGCAGAACTTTCATACTACGACTATCCTCCTTTCATAGGCTTTTCGGCTGAAGGAATTGACTTCTTAAAAAAACTCAAAAAGAATAACCGCCGCGAGTGGTTAACAGATGAGCGAAAGGAGGTCTTGAAGAACGAATTGATGCTTCCGATGGAGCTTCTATTAGCCGATATTGGGAGGCGCGCCTATGAGAAAGGCTTGCAGTGGAATCCCGATCCTAAAAAGAGCATCTTTCGGATATACCGAGACACACGCTTCAGCAAGGAGAAGAAACCGTTTAAGACAAATATCGGAGCCACACTCCCATACGCCGACGAGCTGAAGAAGGGGATCGGGTGCTATATTCACATTGAGCCTGGGAGTTCCTTCTTTGGTGCTGGTGGTTACTTCCTTGAAGGGGATGCTCTGAAGAATCTTCGAACAAGAATTGAACAAGACCCAGTGGGGGCAAGGAACGTATTGAAGAGTGTCGAGAAGAAATTTGCTCCCGTGCAGGGTGAACAGTTAAAGCGTGCCCCAGTGGGGTATGATCCCGAACATCCAGCGATTGACCTCCTTCGCTACAAACAGTTCTGGACTATGCGGGAGATTCCTGACGAGTTAATTCTTAGCCCAAAACTCCCGCAAGAGTTGTTCAAACAGTCTCTCGCACTTCACGACTTTTGTACGTGGCTATACGAGGGAACTCGCGGGCTGTAGTTGGGCTACTTGTAGTTGAATGATTTGCTGAAATGTGGCCGAAAAGAAACAGAACCAACCGTAAACGATTGATATGGCAGAAATGCGTGGTGAAGGGCAAATGCGACCTGATCCGATAAATCCGAAAGAGCAAGAAATCGAAGCAGTGCTTCGTCCGCAAGGTTTTGAAGAGTTTGTGGGTCAATCAAAAGTTGTTGAGAACCTATCGGTCTTCATAAAAGCTGCCCGGATGAGGGGAGAGGCTCTCGATCACGTCTTGTTGAATGGACCACCGGGACTTGGCAAGACGACGTTGAGTCACATCATTTCGAACGAGATGGGGGCAGATATTAAGACAACATCTGGTCCTGTTTTAGAGAAGGCGGGTGATCTTGCCGGACTGCTAACCTCACTCGATGATGGGGATGTTCTCTTCATTGACGAAATCCACCGACTTTCGCCGGTGATTGAGGAATATCTCTACTCAGCAATGGAGGACTTTCGGATC
>JBFWSB010000174.1:0-9163 GCA_050248595.1 Kapaibacterium sp. (SeqCode) | reverse complement strand
AGTGCGCTTTTTTTATAGTGGTTGCCCAAGTTCTGTTTACACAACGGTCTGAACCCTTGTAGAACTTTCGGCTTCTAACTTCTAACTCATACTTCAAGATTTCTCATGACGCGCGTTCGATTTGCTCCGTCACCAACAGGATTCCTTCACATAGGTGCTCTCCGTGCAGCACTCTATAACTTCCTCTTTGCTCGCCACATGAAGGGGACGATGATTCTCCGCATTGAGGATACAGATCGTACTCGGTTTGTTGAAGGAGCTGAAGAAGACTTCATTAAAATGTGCGGCTGGGTTGGGATTGAATTTGATGAGGGACCAGGAATTGGTGGAGAGGTTGGTCCCTACCGTCAGTCAGAGCGAACCGATATTTATCGAGAGCATATCGAGATGCTGATTGAGCGGGGAACTGCCTACTACGCCTTCGATACTGCCGAGGAACTCGACGCAATGCGGGGTCGGCAGCAGCAGGCTGGCGTCGCGCCAAAGTATGACCGCAGTTCAATGCGGAACCAGTTTACTTTAGGTGAAGAGGAGACCAAGCGTCTGTTGGCAGAGGGAGCCGAGCACACGATTCGTCTCTTCGTTCCACTTACTGGCGAAACCCGCACACACGACCTTGTTCGTGGCGAAAGTGTCTTCTCCAACCGACTGATCGACGATCAGATTCTGATGAAGTCGGATGGATTCCCGACATATCACTTGGCTAATATCGTCGACGACCACCTGATGAACATTACGCACGTGATTCGTGGTGAAGAGTGGCTTCCATCTCTGCCGAAACATATTATTCTCTATCAAGCATTTGGTTGGGAGCCGCCAGAGTTTGCCCACCTTCCTCTAATCCTGAACAAGGAGAGAAAAAAGTTCTCAAAGAGAGATGGAGATACGTCGGTAAAGGACTTTGTCACGAAGGGATATCTTCCCGAAGCACTGGTCAACTTTATCGCACTCCTCGGCTGGAACCCGACAGCAGATCGGGAAATCTACCCCCTTCAGGAGATGATCGACCTCTTCGAACTAACGAAGGTAAACAAGTCTGGAGCGATCTTCGATGTCGAAAAGTTGAACTGGATGAACGGCATGTACTTACGCCAGCTTCCGGTAGAGCGATTGGTAGACGATCTGATGCCGATGTTATCAGAGGCCGGGTTCACCGAGGTTGATCGAGCCTATGCCGTTGCCGTTGTTGAACTTGTAAAGGAGCGGATTAACTTCTTGCACGAAGTACCGGAGTTTGCCGACTATCTTTTCGGTCCGGTGACGAGTTTCGACGAAGAGTATCACGCCAAACAGTGGAAGGAGGAGACCGGTGAGCAGATGAAGGCATTGGCAGATCGTTTGGAAGGACTTGCGCCGATTGAGTGGAAGACGGAGATGATCGAAGGGGTAATCCGAGGCTACGCCGAGGAACTTGGAATGAGTGCCGGTAAACTGATTCACCCACTTCGCCTTTCGCTTACCGGAAAGCGGGTTGGTGCTGGGATGTTTGAGACCATGGAAGTTCTCGGACAAGAGAAGACGATCACACGTCTCCGAGACTACGTAGCGAAGGTTGAAGGATAGAACTTTCGTCCACTCGTTTGTGTTCTTGTTCTTGGTAGTAAAAACAACGTCGACCAAAAGAAAAACTGATAATCCCCGCAATGACTACGCACGCAACAAAACTCTTTGGCGTTCTCACCCACCCGAGGGGAGAGAATATCTACCATTCGCTCTTAGCGAAGAGAGCAGAAGAGAAGAATGTGGACGCGAGTTTTCTTCTCTTTGACTTTCAGGCAAAGGATATTGCCGATCCAATTGAAGCTCTCCGGCGGTTGAAAGCTGGGGGGGCATATCTCACTGGTCGCCTTCGAGAGGCTGCTGGGGGTTTGGTTGACTATCTGTCGGACGAAGCACACGGAACTGGGACGATTAACACGATCACGTTCGACGGAGATACGGCAACAGGGCACAACACTGAGGCAAAGGCGATTATTGACCTGTTGGCTGACGGGAGCGATAAGTTCGGCAAGCGGAGTGCAGTGATATTAGGTGGCGGAGTAATGGCACGGGCTGCGGCCTACGCTGTGGTGCGTCACTTCCGCGTGAAGCACTTAACGATAGCTGCCCGCGACACACAACACGCGCAGATACTGAAGCAACTGGTGAGTAGTGCGAAGACCGACACAGTGATCGAAGCCTGCGAGCTATTCCCTCCCGACATAGCAGATCAGCTTGCCGAAGCCCGACTAATTATCAACGCTACCTCTATCGGCCAATCTCCAGATAGCGAGGAGTCGCCAATTACTCTCCCCGATCTCTTCCACTCGGGTCAAGTTATTCTGGATGTTGTAAACAAGCCGGGGAAGACAAAATTGCTTCGAGATGCTGAAGAAGCTGGGGCCACAATACTCGGTGGTGACCAGATATTGGAGCGGCAGATCGAAGCCGCTTTTGAATTGCTGACAGGAGCTATAGGAGAGGAATAGGGGCGTTGTCACTTGGCTCTTCCAGTTGCCATCTCTCCTAATTATTGTTCAGTCGTGGAGAAGATCGTTGCCATGGCATTGCGATCACCTTTAATTCGAATGTTGATGAGCACTCTTCCTCCTGCACTATCTCCCCTCTCTTATAGAACATTATACGCCCAACATTACACTGCAAATTTCTCACGATGCGCAAACTGATCTTCGATCCGCTGGTTGCTCTGATGGAGCACTACGACGGCAAAACCTCTTCAACATCTACAGTTGACCGTTCAACTCTTCCTGTAGAGGAGCGGCTGAAGGGACGCATCATTGATGGTGACCGTATTGGTCTGGACGATGACCTTGCCGAGGCACTGAAACAACACTCACCTCTCGACATCATCAACACGTTCTTGCTCGACGGAATGAAGGTGGTTGGGGAACTCTTCGGTGCAGGAAAAATGCAGCTTCCATTTGTGTTGCAGTCTGCCGAGACAATGAAGACTGCGGTTGCCTATCTGGAGTCATTCATGGAGAAGGCGGAGGATAGGTCCAAGGGGACAATGGTGATTGCCACAGTGAAGGGGGATGTGCACGACATCGGCAAGAACTTGGTAGATATTATCCTGACAAATAATGGCTATCGAGTTGTCAATCTCGGCATTAAGGTTCCAGTGGAGCAGATGTTGGAGGCAGTTGCAGAACATAAAGCAGATGCAATTGGCATGAGTGGTCTTCTGGTGAAGAGTACCCTCGTGATGAAAGAGAACTTGCAAATCATGCGCGACCGGGATATTTCCCTTCCGGTTGTTTTAGGTGGAGCTGCACTAAACCGGCGCTACGTTGAGGAAGATTTGCGGGGGATCTACGGCACAAACCTTGCATACGCCGCCGATGCCTTCGACGGACTTCACTTCATGGATCGGCTCGCCGCTGGGGAACCTGTAGATCTGGTTGCTACGCAGAGTGCCGAGGTTGCCGAGGCAGCGGCAGAAGCAAAGCAACGTTTAACGGAGCGGGGAGGGATTGCCGTGCGCCCGGCTGCCGATCTCTCCGAGGTAGAAGCCCTCGCCAATCTCTTGGCCGACCCAAAAACTTATGCAGATGCTCCCTTTTCCGATGTGGTGGTTGCCGAACTTGCAGAGCAGATAATTGGTGGCGGAAGAATCGTACAGGTGAAGGAAGATTTGGTCTACCTTCAAGGTGTTGGCACTATTGCCGAGCAGGGAAAGACCGGAGCAGTGCTCGACCTTGTGCGGGGTATGGTTGCCGATGTTCGTCGTGAGAATTCTGGGGTGCGCGTTCTTCTCATAGCCGATTCTGCGGACAAGCGCGGAGTGATGCTCTGGAAGGGAATCGGATTTGAAGCTGTTTCACCAGACGACGAGCGGATGCCGGAACTTGCAGAAACGATTATCTCTTGGAGACAGAATAATAGTGGAGAGCCAGCTGTTCTCCTCGCAAAACCGGGACTTGGCGTAACGCGTGGAGCTGGGGACCAAGAAGATGCCCTCCCCCCAACCTCCGACAGCTCGTTCCGTTCCGACGTCGCCCGTTCTATTCCAGTTCCCCATCCTCCATTCTTCGGTTCCCGTTTGGTAGAGAATATTCCTCTCGACAAAATCTTCCAATACATCAACGAAGTAGCCTTGATTCGTGGACAGTGGGGAATCAAGAAGGGGAAGCGGTCAGCAGAAGAGTACCGAGAGGAACTTGAGAAGATAATCTATCCAAAGTTCGAGGAGCTAAAGCTCGTTGCGAAACGGGAGTCGCTCTTAGTTCCGAAAGTGGTCTACGGCTATTTCCCCTGCAAGTCAGACGGGAATCGAGTGATTGTCTATCGCCCTAAAGGGGTAGAGGGGGAAGCGTTGTACGGTGAGTGGAACGTAGAGGCTGAGAGTGATTTGGTAGAGTGGCAGTGGTTCGATTTCCCTCGTCAGCAGAGTGGTAGACGCCTCTGCCTCTCCGATTTTTTCCGGTCGGTTGACGAAGATGGGTTTGACGTAATTCCTTTCCACATCGTGACTGTTGGGGAGAAGGCGAGCGAGTACACTGCTAAACTTTTCGCCGATGGTAACTACAGCGACTATCTATACTTCCACGGTCTTTCCGTTGAGACTGCGGAAGCCTTAGCAGAGTATTGGCACAAGTCGATGAGGATCGAACTTGGGATCGCAGATCAGGATGCCGAAGATATTCGGAAGCTCTTCTCGCAGGGGTATCGGGGGAGCCGTTACTCCTTCGGTTATCCAGCCTGCCCAAACTTAGAAGACCAGCAACAGCTCTTTGAGATTTTGCGCCCGGAACGTATAGGCATTCAGTTGACAGAAGAGTTCATGCTCGATCCTGAACAGTCGACCAGTGCGTTGGTGGTACACCACCCTGAGGCGAAGTACTTCAACGTGTAGTGAACAGTCGTCCAAGGGGGCGGGTGCTTTTTAGTTCCGCTTGGCGGTCTTTTCTTCTCTACCATACCCGATGGTCTTCTGAATACTTTCCGTTTATGTAAGCAGATTTTCATCACTTTATTTCTTCCACTTCTTTCACGGCAAAGACATCTTTTGTAACTTCCTGAACTTTGTCTACAAATGCTAACACGAGCCGTGGCTGGCTTGATATTGTAGGCTTGTGGATTGGTTCAGAACCTGTCACTAATGTACGGGACCATGCTTGACAGGGGATGTTATGCGAATACCCTCCAACCTCTATTCTCTCTTCCTTGAAGAAGTTTATTGAGGTCGGGATGGGAACCAGGTTCGGTTTGCAGTGGGGCGGACGAATGTCGTGCTCACTATAGACTGAAATCATCGGATCCTGTATCTGCGTGAAGAAAACTATCTGTCGGATAGTTCCTCTGCAGATGCGACTCTCGGTAGACCAGGGTGGTTTTCCCGACATACCCAATACGTACTCCAATTGCAGAATTTTCCGTGCAGGGAGTTCCTCTCACGTTGGTCTCTTCGTCTGGAATTTGGGTTCCTTTAAAACCGAATACCACGGTTTGTTGCTACTTCCGATTAATTTTTAGACAGTTACAATTTCAAGGAGAACATCTCATGGTTACGCCTTATATCGGCCAGATCTCTATGGTTGCTTTCAACTTTGCTCCGCGTGGCTGGGCATTCTGCGATGGCCAACTTTTACCAATCAGTCAGTACACCGCACTCTTCTCATTGATCGGTACAACGTACGGTGGTGATGGCCGGACAACGTTCGCCCTCCCCGACCTACGTGGCCGAGTTCCACTGCACATGGGGCAGGGACCAGGGTTATCTTCCTATAGAGAAGGCCAAGTAGGAGGTACAGAAACTGTGACACTCCTCTCATCGCAAATGCCGTCGCACAACCACTTGGCCAACGCCAATGGAAGTCCTGGTACTCAGTTTACGCCGATTAATGGTTTCTGGGCAGCCGAGGGAACGGAAACAGTGGCAACATATGCTGCAACCGCGACCGGGATGATGAATCCGAATGCAATTGGTTTGGCTGGTGGGAATCAGTCACACAACAACATGCAGCCATACTTGGTGATTGCCTTTACAATCGCTTTAGAGGGAGTTTTTCCACCACGGAGTTAGAGAATCGAGCATAACATTCTGTTGTGTCGACAACGACCAAGTTGATAATTCGAATTCACGAGAAACTTACAGAGGATATACTTATGACAGAACCATACATTGGGCAAATTTCCATGGTTGCCTTCAACTTTGCGCCCCGTAGCTGGGCATTGTGTAATGGACAACTTATGTCCATTGCCCAGAATACGGCACTCTTTTCATTGATCGGTACAACGTATGGCGGTGATGGGCGGACAACGTTTGCCCTCCCCAATCTGCAAAGCCGAATTCCATTGCACAAAGGGACTGGACCAGGACTTACACCCCGCGTTGAAGGGGAGAGTTCAGGCTCGGAGACGGTGACCTTAGTGGCATCACAGATGCCGTCGCACAACCACTTGGTTGAGGCCAATGGAAATCCTGGTGGTCAGTTTACGCCGATTAACGGTTTCTGGGCAGCTGAGGGAGGGGAGACTACAGCAACATATGCTGCTACAGCAAACGGGGTGATGAATGCGAACGCGATCAGCAATACAGGAGGAAGCCAGCCACACAATAACATGCAACCATACTTAGTGATTGCTTTTGTTATTGCACTCTACGGATATTTCCCACCGCGGAGTTAACCGGCGAGGGAGGGAAATTTTACTTTCTGCGTAAGCAAGGTGTAGCAGTAATATTCACAGAAAACAAATGGAGAGAATATACATATGGTAGAACCATTTATTGGGCAAATTTCCATGGTTGCCTTCAACTTCGCGCCCCGTAGCTGGGCATTCTGCGATGGCCAACTTATACCAATCAATCAGAACCAGGCACTCTTCTCATTGATCGGCACAACGTATGGGGGGGATGGAGTAACCACGTTTGCCCTCCCCGATCTACGTGGCCGCGCTCCTATGCACATGGGACAAGGTCCGGGGTTATCTGACCGCACTGAAGGTCAGAAATCGGGGTCGGAGACAGTGACCTTAACTACAACGCAGATGCCGTCGCACAACCACTTGGCCAACGCCAATGGAAGTCCCGGTACTCAGTTTACGCCGATTAACGGTTTCTGGGCAGCTGAAGGAGGGGAGACTACAGCAACATATGCTGGGACAGGAACCGGGACGATGAATGCGAACGCGATTAGTTTCGCGGGAGGGGGCCAGCCACACAACAACATGCAGCCATACTTGGTGATTGCCTTTGTGATTGCACTCTACGGTGTCTTTCCTCCGCGCGGTTAATCGCAGTTAATATAGATGAGGCTATCGAGGCAACACTTCTTGAATACCGTTGAAGTGAAAAGAGACGGCAGAGTCATTGGATCCGATCCAGACTCTGCCGTCTCTATCTTATGCCAGTACAGGTTCCTTATAGTAGTGCGAGTCGAGTGGGGAGTGCTATAACGTGGGAATTGCTCATTTTTAGATATCAAAAAAGTTTAGAGCGCGGTTGTTGGATAACTGCGGAAGTCAGCTAATCAACAGAGTCAAACATTCTAAAGGGTTAGAGGAGAGAGAGCGTGTCTATTTCATTACGACCAGTGGCAGCACCGGACGAATCGTTCTTGTTTGAGCTTTTCGGAGCTATTAAAGAGAGGGACTTGGAGCATACAAAGCTGACACGTCCCCAACGTCGCCACTTTATACGTTCGCAATATGATGCGAGGAAAAAGCACTACGACAAATTCTTTGATGATGCAGAGGATTCGTTGATCCTGAATGAGAAGAAAAAAATTGGACGCCTTATACTTCAGCGTAAGGAGGAAGAGTTCAGAATCATTGCTCTCGAAATTCTTCCCGACTATAATGGGAAGGGAGTTTACGAATCGATCATCCAAGATATTCAGGCAGAAGCTGAAGAGGTGGGGAAGCCAATCTCCGTTCAAGTGGAGCAACTGGGAGGTTGGTTCGATATGTTGAGTGCTCTCGGTTTTGAAAAAACAGGGGAGACCGAGGCTCACTACCAGATGGAGTGGAACAGCGAGAGAGCTTAATCTCCGAATCAGTTGAGAGAAGCGTTGAAGGAGCTGTGCATCAGCCACTTCAATGATGTCACTCAGAATGAAGCGAAGCCGAATGAAGACCGCCGCAGGCAGCACCGCAGGTAATCTCACAAGGAGTACGGCGAAACGAGTGGTGCACTACTGAGCCGGTGAGATGCTTCGGCAGACCTCAGCACGACAAACCCTTTTCAGGATAGCCTTTGTCTGCACGACGATATACGTCTACCGCTTCTTTATTGAGTATTAGTTTTTGGTGTCAGGTAAAACTCTCAACGAAAAGAGTGGAAGGATGTTCTGTAGAGAATACCCTTCCACTCTTCGTATAAATCTCTAATGTCCTTAGCTACACCCTTCCTCTTGCCGCTACTCGATCTGCGAATTAGGAAGCTCCTTTCGAGCGAGCTTAATTCACAAGAGCTTCGTAATAGATCCCTTCCTCATCCTTTCCTGTGGCCGTGATAAACATTGTGAATTCCCCCAACGTTTCGTGGTTGAAGTCATAGAGGCGTTGCGGTAGGAATGTCGACTCTGGGCCACGGAAGAGTAGTGAGAACGGCTCATCGCGCAAACTCTCGGGCACTCCTGGCCCCTTCGGTACAGGCTTTATCTGCGTTGCCTCCACAAGTTGCAAGTCCAGTGTTGACTCTCCAAGGTTGACGGTGAACGTGTTATCCACCTTATCCTCAAATATCGAATAGGTCAGTTCCAAATCGAATTTCATAGCAGATCATTCAGTTGGTTATGATGAAGGTTGAACGAGGTTGGAAAGATACGATGTTTCATTGTGAGAGGGGAAGGTTTTTCGTCGTCTATGGAGAGCCTTCCCTGATTTCAGCTTGAAGAAGAGGGTGGGAATCTTTGAAAGTGGAGGGAAGTCGTTGTAACTTGTATTTTTCGTGAATGGCATAGTGGAGTTGGCAGGCAGATGAAATCTAACAATAGCCAATCCTCTCCTCTCGGGGTCTATCCCTCCTTCGCAGAACAGTATACTAACGTGAGTCCGAAGCCTATGTCCGAACCAGAGACAATAACCCAGTCAATCCTAATTCAGCCCGAAGAAACCCTTCCTCCCTGGACTATCGATGATATCCCTGACACCATTCGTTCCGCTGCCGAGGCGATGGGTTGGAAGAAACTCATGCCAGTGCAGGAGGCTGCATCTCCAT
>JBFWSB010000173.1:0-9178 GCA_050248595.1 Kapaibacterium sp. (SeqCode) | reverse complement strand
TTAGTTGATCTGATGGGGGGAGAAAAAGAAGTTCTGATGTTCGTTCCCGGATATGTAGAGAGTGACCTCACACTCTCCCATATTGCCCAACTTGACGCACTAATTCCGCACCTGAATATTCCTCTCTCTGTTATCGTACTCTTGCCCGATCAGGAACAGTTGCAAGCTCCAGAACTATCACTATACGAGAACATAACAGTGGTTGCCGAGCCGGGCTGTAGCTTTTGTTATAACTTGGGTTTGATGGAATTGCATCGCAACGGTGACGGGATTTCAGCCGACTATACTCCGGGGCTTCTTCTCTTCACTCTCTCTTCCAGATATCGGTTGACCCTCGTCAACTTTGATTTTGTTCCCCCTGATAAACCGTTGGCTCTCTTGCTCGCGTTTGCTGAAGTTCTCAGAAAAACGTAGCGAAGAAATCTGACAGGTACTATACTATTTCGAATTCAGAATTTTCCTCAACGATTCATATTCGATAATCAGACATGTTGCGGATTACTTCACGACAGTATCGGGTACTCGAAGAGATCAATCATTTGCGGGAAGAGCTGGGGCGATCTCCTTCAGGTGGCGAGCTGGCTGAACGACTTGAGTTGAAGAACCGGAGTGGCGTCTACCAAATCCTTCACCGGATGGCTCGCAAGGGATTGATTCGGATTGAGAGGACTGGCTCGAACTTCATACACTTGAATATCCTTCCCCCCGGACGCCACTACTTGAAGAGCAAGGACAATCTCTACGATCATATCCCTACACATCGACTGAAGCCAACCGACGTACTCTCCGAGTTGTTGCCAAGCATCGATCCGAACGACATGATTGTTCGGGCTACCACAGCCTCGATGAGTGGTGTTGGCATTCATTTGGGGGATTGGCTCGTCGTTCGTCCTGGTGTTCCTACTCGGAATGGTGCTATCTGTCTTGTCTCTCTCTCAACAGGCGTTGCGAGACTTCGGCAAATCTACTTTGAAGGGGATAACATTCGGTTGGCGACTTCAAATCCTATCTACCCTGAGGCTGTCCTCCCCGGATCATCTGTCCGCATTCACGGATTGTTGGTTGCGAAGTTCAACGTGAGGCGGGTTGGAGTATAGTCTGTAGAGTTCATCGAGTTTATAGAATGGATTATAGGAGAAACTCTGTGAAAATTTCATCGATGAAGTTGCCCCGGACGTGGGCGTGGTTCTTGGCAATTCCGATAAGGGTGAATCCTAAGCTCTGATAGAAGGAGAGTGCTTGCGGATTGTCTGCACGGATCGTCGCGATAAGTTTTAGGAAGCCTTCTTCTCTTGCCTGATGAAACGTTGTTCTACTTAACTCCTTGCCAACCCCGCTGCCGTGAATATCCATCGCCACAAACGTGCTGATCTCTCCGACGTGAGCTAAGGCTCTCTCCTCAACACTTACCGGCTCTACTCCTTGAATCCCAACAATCCTTCCATCCCCTTCTCGCACAGCTACGTTGTAGATGCCACGATTGCCAGAGTTGAACCTCTGGATGTACTCTACCTGTTCTTCAAGGGAGAACTTATCTTGCATTATGGTAAATCTGCCATCTGCAATGATTGGGTTGAGCACTTCGAGAATTGCTAACGCATCTTCAACCTCAGCTGACCTGATTTGGAGGGGCTGCCTCATAACGTATTGAACTCCGTTATAGATTACTTGGTCGTGTTCCCCTCACTCTTCTTCATCTCGTTGACTCTTGAGTATTACCTTCAAGCCGTCAACTCGGAGTCGAGCTGTGCCGATAGCTTCGCGAAGTGCTACCTCACGTTCCTTTAGTTGACGGATCTCATCTGGCGTGATGTGGTTGTTGATCTGCCCGAGGTCTTCCAATCGCTCAATCTCTCGTTGCAGATGTTGCGACATCTGCCCAATGCTATCGGCGATGATTACTTCGCTCATCTGATCCCCAAAGTCGAGCGCGGCATCGATCATTGCTGGAAGGAGAGTTGCTGTGATCCCCGGCCTGTCAAGAAAATCTCGAACGTCACCACCAGCAAGAGGTACTGAAGAGAGTTGTTCTTCCTCCGAGGAAAGCTGTAGTCGATGGTCGACGATGACCCTGATTGGTTTTGGTGGAAGGAATCGTTCAACGTGAAGTTGTGGTGGAGCCACAGACTCAAGGATGACGAGGGCTTCCAGATATATCTTCTCCTCGCCCGATTTCTCCCACACTCCGAAACTTGTGTTCCCCTCTTCACCTTTCAAGAACAACTCCAGAACACTCAAGACAAAAGGATGGTCTGTTGTGATGAACTCTAAGTCTTCGCGACTGAGTGCGCGGGTTCTGTCGAACGTAACGCGCATACCTCCAGAGGGGAAGGAGGGGAACTCGTCGGTTAGGAGCATGTCGGGACGGAAGAGGTAGGTGCGGTTACTCAACTCTTCGACGTAGACCCCAAAGTAGTCGAGGAGGCGGAGAAAGAAGTGCTCGAAGGAACGATCTGCGTCGGCTGAGCGGATGTGGCGAGTAGTCTCGGCGGCTCTCTCCGGTTTATTCGAGCTTAACTCGAGCAGGCGGTCATATCCTTCGGCTAACCTGCCAGAAATCTTTTCGCGCTCTTCAACTGAGCGTTGAATCAGTGCCGTTAACTTCTCAGGGATGAATGATTGTAGAATGTCGTTCAAGTCACCCCGCAGAGCGCGGGCAATCTCTTCAGCCCCGTGCAAGTTCTCCTCGAAGGCGTTCAGTCCGTGATGATACCAAAGTGCCAACACTTCAGAACGTCTGCCCGGGATGTATGGCACGTGTACCTTCACTGTCTCTTTCTGTCCGATTCTGTCGAGTCGACCAATCCGCTGTTCAAGTACGTCGGGATCGGTTGGAAGATCGAAGAGGATCAAGTCGTGTGCAAACTGGAAGTTCCTTCCTTCGCTACCAATCTCTGAGCATATGAGAATTTGTGCCCCCTCCGGCTCAGCAAAGTATGCAGCATTCCTGTCTCGCTGAATCAACGTTAACCCTTCGTGGAAGAGGGCGGAGTTCAATCGCGTTTTAAGCTGCAAGTATTGATAGATCTCTTCTGCTCGCTCTTCCGAGTGGCATATCAACAACACTTTTGCATCGCCGAGACTCTTCAAGTGCTCGACAAGCCACTCTACTTCTGCAGTGGGTTGATCTTTCGTCTGCTTAACTTCGAGAGGGTAGAGGAGTGCTCTCCGCTCGGGGAATCCGGAGAGAACTGCCCGCGTATTTCTGAACATCACGCGCCCTGGACCGAAGCTGTCGAGGAGGTCTTCAATCAATCGTTCTTTTCCACCCTCTTTTCCCGCCACCATTTCTTCAACGCGACGACCAATTCGCTCGGAGTGGTTTAGGAAGAGAGTTTGTTCTTCTAAAGAGATGGGGCGACCATCAATGATTCCTTCGATGGCGTGTGCTACTCTCTCATATCCTTTTGTCTCCACGAGAAAGAGGTCGAGGTCGACGTAGCGTTCAGGGTCGAGAAGTCGAAGGCGGGCGAAGTGTCCTTCTGGCCCCAACTGTTGTGGAGTGGCAGTTAGTAGGAGAAGACCGGGAACGCGCATAGCTAAGGCCTCTACAACGTCGTAGCTCTTGTCCGATCCTGTTCGACTCCACCCCAAGTGGTGGGCTTCGTCGACGATCATTAGATCCCACTCACCTTCGAGTGCTTGAAGCGTGCGGCGAGGCTCGGCTGTTAGCAGGTCCACGCCACAGAGGACAAGCTGGTGTTCCAGAAATGGATTTACCTCGGGTTGGTTCTCCTCGATTGCCTGACATCGTCCTTCATCTAAAATGCTGAACGATAGGTTAAATCGGCGGAGCATCTCCACAAACCATTGGTGTACTAATGGCTCGGGAACGATTATCAAAATTCTGTTCGCTCGGCCAGTCAGGTGAAGTCTGTGGAGTATCAGACCAGCCTCAATCGTTTTACCGAGACCAACTTCGTCGGCGAGTAGGACGCGGGGAGTGAGTCGTGAGCATACCTCAACAGCGATTGACAACTGGTGGGGAATCAAGTCGATCCGTCCACCAACATATCCCCGAACAGAAGATCCGAGGATTCTGCTCCACCGATCGAGTGCCTCAGCCCGCAAGTTATATGTCTTCAGGTTGCTCACCTGTCCTGCGAGAAGCCGTTCCTTCGGACTGCTGAAGCTGATAGTGTCGGAGAGTTCTGCTTCTTCTATAGAACGGTCTCCTACGTGATAGGTGAGAAGTCCACTCTTCTCTTCCACACTCTCCACAACGGACTCTTCGCCACTGTGCATCTTAATCCGATCACCCTCCCGAAAGATAACGCGACGAAGTGGAGAAGAGGAGAGGGCGTAGAGTCGCTGCTCACCGGAGGCAGGAAAAAGAATTTCTACCCGACCTGCCTGAAGGCTCAGGATAATACCGAGACCAAGCTCCGGCTCGCTATCGCTCACCCATCGCTGTCCTGGAACCGGTTTAGGATTCTGCATAAAGGTATTTATCTATCCGTGTGAATTCTTAATCAAGCCTACATCCCGTAGAAGATGTGGCCACGAAGTTTGCCGAACTATCTGCTAAGCAGATCGCGGTGAGAATGAACCGAAAAAAAATGAGATAGAGCACACGTTCCCATGCTCTGTACAACTTTGAATGTTTTTGCTTTCGCGACCTACGGAACCGAAAGGAGAGATTGGTATCGTGAGACATCCCACACAAAGCTATAGTAGAATCTCTTTCACCACGGATGAAAATGGTAGTGCGTGTGGAGATCGGGGTGAATATGAATTACGCCACTTTAAGTTTTATTCTCGATCTTTCTTTGAATAAGTACAGAACTATTTGGAAGTCAGCCACGGTTGACCAACTACAGCAGATTGCCGAACTGAATGAAATTATGAGCGACACATCCTACATCATCAAAGGTGGAGATTCTGGGGCAGACAGGCTGCGAATACTCGGCGAGGCGACATGGCCCAGTACCGAACGGCTACTCGACAATCTCCACATCACCAGTGGAATGCATGCTCTGGACTTTGGGTGTGGTGGTGGAGATGTTTCGGTGAAGCTTGCAGAGCTTGTCGGACCATCTGGATCGGTGACTGGCATCGATATGGACTCGACTGTTTTGGAGCGTGCGCGCGAACTTGCTCGTGAGAATAATGTCCGCGTCGATTTTGTCGAGGAAAAGTGCGAAAATTTCGGCGAGCAGAATCGGTACGATGTCGCCTATGCCCGCTTCATTCTCTCTCACCTTACCGATCCTCACCATGCTCTCAGACGAGTTAAAGAGTCGGTGAAGCCGGGTGGGTGGGTGGTTGCCGAAGATATTGACATTGCATCTCACCTCTACTATCCAAACAACGACGCCGTTGCACGCTATGTAGATATCTACGAAGAATCTGCCCGCCATCGTGGAGCCGATCCGAACATCGGTCCGAAGCTCGTCTCAATCTTTGTTGAGGCTGGGATTCAGGACCCAGAGGTCAGCGTGGTGATGCCAACGTTCCGAACGGGATCGGGGAAGAGCATTGCCCGCATCACCTTAGTGAACATTGCCGACGCTGCAATCGACGCTGGAATAACTACGCGTGAGGAAGTGGATGATCTGTTGGAGGAAATTTCGAGATTTGAAGCCGATCCCACTTCAATTATCAGTACTGCACAAATTATCCAAGTGTGGGGGCGGAGACCAGTTTAAAGTAGGTGGAGTGAAGAAGATTGCAAGCAGCACTAAACACGATAGATGTCTTCAGTCCCTTAGGAATTGCACTGCTGTTCAGGGGAGATGTGGTGGCGTGACGTTCCATTTCTTTCCGCATACTATAGAGCCGTATCTTTGCCCGATAACCGAAGTATCAGCAACACAACCTCTTGTCAGATGAAAATTTTCTTCCGTCTACTTTCTGCTCTTTTTGTTTTCACTTCCTTAGCGGTTTTGTCGGTATCCGCACAGCCTTCGTCAACCCCAGCCGAGGGACGAACTGTCCGCCACTTCGACTCAATCAAAACCAGACCACTTCTGTTAGCTGCGTTTCTCAGAGAGATGCCAAAAGGTGGAGACCTTCACAACCACTTGAGCGGTGCGATCTATGCCGAGAGCTTCATCAAGTGGGGAGCAGAAGCAGATGCTTGTTTGGACACTGCAACGATGTCTGCAACCCCTTGTAGAGCTGGGACAATCTCGATGAAAGATGTCGTCGCCAACCCGGTAATCTATCGTGCTGTAATCGACGCGTGGTCGATGCGGAACTACGAGCTTTCAGGACAGAGTGGACATGACCACTTCTTCGACACGTTTGGGAAGTTCGGATATGCTGGGAATGGCAGGGCCGGCGATATGTTGGCCGAGGCAGTAGGCTTAGCAGCCCGAGACAACGTTCTCTACCTCGAATTGATGATGACGCCAGATGAAGGACGTGTAGCCGGACTCGGGCGAAAGATTGGGTGGAACAGTGACTTCGCCACAATGCGGAATAGACTCCTCGCCGAAGGTCTTCGCGACTCGCTGAAGGTTGCGGTCAACGGGTTGAACCAGTGGGAATCCCGGATGAGACAGCTTCTAAACTGCGACGGAGCGGGAGGGGGAGAGGGGTGTGATATTCCTGTTCGCTACCTCTACCAAGTTGGACGCGGCTTAGCACCGGAGATGGTCTTCGCGCAGATTCTTGCGGGGTTCGAGATGGCCGAACTTGATCCACGCTTCGTTGGCTTCAACCTGGTGATGCCGGAGGACTATCCGGTTCCGATTCGCGACTTCACGCTTCACATGGAGATCATCAACTTCCTCCGTCCTCTCTACAAGAAGGCGCACATTTCTCTACACGCCGGTGAACTTGCTCCCGGGCTTGTTCCACCCGATGAACTCTGCTGCCACATTCGTCAGTCAATTGAACTTGGCCATGCCGAGCGGATTGGTCACGGCGTAGATGTTGCCTACGAAGATGATCCGTTCGGACTCCTGAAGCTGATGGCCGACCGAAAGGTGATGGTAGAAATTTGCTTGACGAGCAACGAAGTAATCCTCGGCATTACAGGCCAGCACCACTCACTCCACCTCTACCGAGCGCACGGCGTCCCAACAGCTTTAGCTACCGACGACGAAGGGGTTTCCCGCATTGACCTCACGCACGAATACGTCAAAGCTGTTCGCGACCATGGCTTATCCTATCTCGACCTGAAGGGAATGGCTCGCACAAGTCTTGAACATGCCTTCCTTCCCGGCAAAAGCATCTGGAGCGACGCAAAGAACTTCACCCTCGTACCTGAGTGCAGCGGAAATACCCCAGGCTCAGCAAAACAAACCCCATCCTGCAAAGCCTACCTCGAAGCAAACGAAAAGGCGCGGTTGCAGTGGGAGTTGGAGAAGAAGTTTGGGGAGTTTGAGGGGAGGAGTTAAGGAAGAATATCTTCATTAACTCCCAGATTTATCGGAGTGTTCTGGAGCATGAACAGAAGAGCAAACTCCTCTACTCTCCCACGACCCAAAGTCGTGGGTTAATATAAAGTTGAGGTATATATCTAATTGATTCCGTGAAGACCATGTCTAATGTTTGGCGTGCGATTTCTATTCGTTCAGATCGACTCATTGGTTGATGATGTGGTCAGTGAAAGTGATATCGAGCAACTTAGCTCTTGAACATGTGGAAGCGTTCGATCCCATACTTCCAACTCACCCCCCCGTCTTCTTCCACTTCAACGAGCGGTCGTCGAGCATTGAGGTTACTTGCTCCAGCTTCTCGCCGTGAATCTCGATAAAGTCATCTTTGTATGCACCACCAGTCCCCAATCCTTTTTTGAGTTGGCTGGCAAGGTCTTTGCACCAACTTTTGTTTCGGGGTAGACCGGTAATCTCAATCACGGTTCTCCCTTTGCCGGAGGTAAGGCGGCGGACTTTTAATTGAAGGGTGGACTCGTCCACAGGGGAAGTGCCTCCTCCACGCTTTTTTCTCAGATCACCACCATCACTGCTCCAGACTAATCGACTGTTGTTCATAGTATTGTTAGGGTTGTCAAGTCGTTTGAATGTTGTCGGCTATACATGATTTTGAAGTCTGGCTCTGTCAGATGAGCGGCTGAGCTGGATGTGCTGACATCTCTACTCGTTCATTCTGCCCCTACGGGGCGAGAGGAATACTAACGCTTCATTTTCCGGGGATTGCCATCCCCGGCCACATAACGGTAGCCCCTCCGGGGCAGTCGGAGTAAAGGACTCTCTTCGATGTAGCACCGACAGTGAAGTTCTCTCTGCATGAACATCCACAATCTTTATAGTAGAAGCCAACGACTATCGAACCGCTCCCGAAGGGAGCATCGCTGAGTGGCCGTGGGGAAAGCCGAAGGCTGCATCCCACGGATCGCCTGTGCTGTGCTCTTTGACTTCTCCGCCCTGAAGGGGTGGCTGAGCCGGATGTGCTGACATCTTTAGTCGTGCATTCTGTCCCTTGTCTGCCTGCTACAGCCTGAGAGAGACCCGCACCGGTGACCACTGCCCCCAATAGTCGCCTGTCCCAAAACTGCTCGCAATTCGAACGAGGCGAAGCTCAGTGCCAATGCCAATGCGTTCCCAAAAGTAGCTTACCCCGAAGCGTCCACTTGGGTAGATGGCTGCAAAGTCATTCCCTACTACTAAGGCTAATCCAATTGGATTGAAGGCAACTTGCCAGTCTGCGTTCGGTCTCCACGTTGCGCCGAGGTAGCCAGTAGCGTATGTGGTAACCCCTGATCCTTCGTCGGTTAGGTCAACAACGAGATGTTTCCCAACGCTCAAATCCAAACCGACGGACCAGTTCGACTTAGGAGGGAAGGTAAAGTACCCACCAACAGCGAGAGCTTCTGCGTGTAGTTCTACTATTCCGGGTTGTACTTGGGAGACCGATACTTGTGTGGCAAGCACCGAGACAAGTAAGAACAGGTTGAAGTTGACGAAGAGTTGTTTTGGCACGGTCAAAATCTGATTCCTGATGTTGCCGAGGACTACAGTTTAGCTGCAAAGGTACGTTGTTATCGAGACTTTCTCCACTGTATCAGACCATTGAGGACAAAACAGAGTCCTGCAATCACTTCCAGAGCTATGACAAAGTTGGATTTGTCACCTTCGGTCGCAATGAATAAATCGTAGGCTCCCACAATCAGAAAGAGAACTCCGGCTATCGATGTCCAGATCACAAATTGCTTTTCTTTCGTGTTCATAGATACTCCTTTCGCTGGTATAGCGATTGGGTTGCACAT
>JBFWSB010000172.1:0-9288 GCA_050248595.1 Kapaibacterium sp. (SeqCode) | reverse complement strand
GAAGACCGGCATTATCTCCACCTTTGCAGGAACAGGACTTGCCGGATATGGTGGCGATGGTGGTGTTCCTTGGATGGCAACTATGGATAGTCCATCTGGTGTAATTGTGCGAGGTGATATCCTCTACGTCTCCGACAGGCTAAACAATAGAATTCGTGCAATCACACTCTACCGTGCCGACGGTCTCGACTCAACGGCCACACCTTTCTCTGTTACTGCACCGGAGATGAAAATCAGTCCCCTAATTTTCGAGCGTCGAATCGATATGGGTGAAGTCGGAATTGGAGGAGTGAAGGATTCGATTGTCACGGCACTGGTCTGCAACGTAGGAGATGGCCCGTTAGTAATCGACTCGGTAACCATTAGTGGAAAGGAAAAGAGCAACTTCCGTATAGTAGGAGGGATTACCCCCGACCCGATTCCTCCGGGTGAGTGTAGAACAATTACAGTAGAGTTTGAGCCGAGTCTGATTGGATTACACCGGGCATCGGCAATCTTCCACGCTGCCTGCGCTCTCCCCGACACGCTCGCTCTCGTCGGTATGGGAAGTGAAGGGTGTGACGTAGTAGCAGAGGAGAGTTTTGACTTTGGCAATAAGCCGTTCGGAGCCTCGGCAGTAGACACGTTGCTGGAGTTCTCTCTCTGCAACAACAGTGGTCTTCCTATCGAAGGGACTGTAAGCCTTCTCTCACCTGATGGTGCGTTCCAAGTAATCGAAGGGAGTGGCCCTTACACTCTCCCCCCCGGCTTATGCCTGAAAGTGAAGGTACGCTACACTCCGGTCAACCCCGGTCTGAGCATGGGAGCAATCGATTACGGTCTCGCAATCACCTGCGGCAAGCAGCAGACGATTCTCTCCGGGCGAACTCTCACGCCTCCAGTTCTCGATGCTCTACCTGTTGACTTCGGGACGGCCTCCTGTCCAGACGACCCTCTCGACACAACTCTCGCCATCTTCAATCGAGGAGAAACACCTCTCGAGATTACAGACGTTCAGTTTATAGTAAACAACGAAGGTTTCGCACTAATCGCCCCTTCGCCAACGCCGACCTCTCCACTATTGATTCCACCGGGAGAGAGTAGAGGGATAGCGATTCGACTGCAAGGAACCTCAGCAGGAATAAAGCAGGGAGAGTTGCAGATAAGCTCGAACGATCCGAGTGGGCCGTTCAGTTTAACTCTGTCTGGAAGGCGTGACTCTATTCATCTTGCAGCAGAAGATATATTCCTGACCATTCGGAGAGAACCGACTGCAAGCTATCCGCGCGATACCTTTATGCTCGTGGAGAACAGAGGTGATCGGCAAATGCGAGTAACGGGGGGAAGGCTCTCCGGAGCAGATCGAAGCTTCTTCCAAGTCCCAACAACACAGTTCCCAATTGATATTCCGGCGGGAAGCAGTAGCCAGGTTCTCGTACAACTATTGCAGCCAACCGAGGATCGTCCATATCGAGGGACGGTCACCCTCGACTTCGAACCGACCTGCAACCTGCCCAATATCGAGGTAGAAGTTATTCACGCAGGGACAGCACCTCTTTTGACAGCAAGTCCACTCAACTTTCCCACCCTGCTCTGTTCAACACCGGAGTTTGTGGACTCAAGCATTCTGGTTCGCAATGGAGGGGGAAGCTCTCTTCAAATCGATGGGATTGCAATTGTGAATGATCCCGAGAACAACTTCTCTCACTCGGGAACCACACCGATTCTCTTGGATCCCGGAGCGTCGACAACAATCCCAATCCGGTTTAGTCCGAAATCTTCCGGCGCGAAGAGTGCAACGTTGCAGTTGCAGACCAACACAGCAATTGGAACGGAAGAGATTAGCATTCGAGGAGAGAAGAAGGAAGTCTCTTTCACTCTCTCGAAAAACTCGGTGCAGTTCGATCCCTCGGTTTCGTCACCGAACGATCAGCAGATCACACTTACGAACTTGGGGAGTGCCCCGATTACTTGGTCGATTCCTTCGAGCGTTGGAGCATACAGAGTCGTTTCGATTATCCCCCCTATTACGCCGGTTGGTGAAACATCAGAACTAACGATTCGCTACGACGGCCCACCAAGTGGAAGTCCAAGAGAATCAATCGCAATCAGTGAGATTAGTTGTGGCATTGTGCAGAACTTGCAACTTAGTGCCGAGGACGCAAGCGGACTGATTTCGGTCTGGCTGCCAGAAGACTCCGCACTCTTCAACACCACGGTCTCTCTCCCACTCCGCTATCAACTCGAAGGGGGCGCATTGCCTGGCGACCAAGACACGTTCACGACAACGATTCGATTTATCGGCACAACGTTTTTCTTTGAAGATCTATCTGAAGGTGAAGTGATTGCTAAAGAGTGGAATCCTCTGCTGAGTGAACTATCACTCACTATTCGGGGTCAATTCGGCAATCGAAAGGGGGATACCTTAACAAGTCTGATTGGTAGAGGACTTCTGGCCGACGAGACCAAGACTCCACTGACAATCGATCAGTTTTTCTGGAGCCGTCCCTCAATTGAAACTAACCAGCAAAACGGAAGTTTCGCAGTGTTAGGAACGTGCCTCGACGTCGGCCTCCACTTGATCTCAAGAATTCCAGTTCTCGACCGGGTAAGCCCGAACCCAGCATCGACTGATGTGATAGCAGAGTTCTCTTTGAATGACTGGGCTTGGCTTGAGGCAACATTGATCACGCCGCGCGGGGAGACCATACAGGTGCTCTCTCCAGCAAACGTCGAAGCAGGGGTGCATCAACTACTGATCGACACTTCAGACCTTCCCCCCGGACTCTACCTGCTGAGAATTACGACACCACACGGTGTAGCCGAGCGGGGAGTGGTGGTTGTGAAGTAGGGAATTAGGAATTAGGAATTAGGAATTAGGAATTAGGAATTAGGAAGGTATGCTGGCTTCAGTCTGGTGTCAAGCACTATGCTTCGCAATCTCTTTTCAATCCGAAATTAAAAATCCTAATTCCGAAATGTCCCCCTCTCAGAATGACATAATCCTGAATTGCTATCTGCTAAAGATGCTTCGCTCAATCCCCATTCCGAACTCGCAATCGGAAATCCAAAATTGAAAGCCATCTTTGTCCACAAAAAAAGGATCGAAGGTTAATCTTCGATCCTTTCGTTACTTAGGCTGTAGTGTAGAAGCTTACTTCTTGTCGCCTTCTGCTTCTTCCTTGTCACCTTCGGCAGTACTATCCGCTGATTCACCGGTTTGGCCAGTAGTTCCTTCCACTGTTTCGGCTGCTTTCTTTGCAGCATCTTCACCTGTGGTAGTTGCACCCTCTGCATTTTGTTCGGTGCTATCCTTAGCAGCATCTGCATTGTCACCACCACCGTCACCACAGGCTGAGAGGCCAATCATGCCGACAGTAAGAAGGGCAAGCATGAACATGGTAAGTTTTTTCATTTCGAGAACTCCCTGAGATTAGTTTGACACAACAGCAAGGGTAAAATTCCACTTGCAAGTGGGCAAACTTAGCACTTCATGCAAACGTTTCAAAACAAAAGCAGAGTTCCAAAGCGTATTGGAACTCTGCTTAAAAACGAATGGAATTATGTGCTAAACGGCTGACAACCCTTACTTCTTATCGCCGAGAACGCTCTTCACGTCTTCCACAGTCTTCTTGACTTCGGTCTTCGTCTCATTAACATCTTTCGCTGTCTCCTGCACTGTCTTCGCTGCATTCCGCACATCCTTGCTTGCTTCTTTCACTGGGTTATTTGACTTCTCAGTTGTAGAAGTGGAAGCGTTGTTGTTGCTTGCCGACGATGGTGCAGATGTGGTTGCAGGTGCTGCCGATGCTGCCGGAGCTTCCTGTGGTGCTGGAGCCGCCGTTGCGGTTGTATCTGCTGCCGGTTTTTCATCCTTTGCATCCTCTCCGCAGGCCGTGAAGCTGAGCGATCCTGCAACAAGCAATCCCATCAAAAACAATTTTCCTGTCCCTTTCATATACAATTCTTCTCCCTGAAGTTAGGTTGAGATTAAAACTCTTTTTTCTCTACTCTTTCGCACGCAGACATGCTACCCACATGCTATTGAATTCAAACTTACTGAAAGAAGATAGATACCACATTCACTTCTGGTTAGAATTTTTGTTCTTGTCTCTATCTCGATATTTTGCCGCGAGCGATTCTGGTTCTCCTCCCGCCAAGTAACGTGAAAGCAACATAAGATTTCGGACTTGCAACCGAACTGCGCCAACCTCAAGGTAGCGCCGAGTGGAGGTGATAATCTCCCCCTCGAACTTCTCGATTCTCCCCTCCCTGCGTGCTCGGCGCAGCAACAGCACATCTTCAAAGAGGGATGTGTCTGGGAACCCTCCAAGCTGATTGTAGAAGTCTCGATCAATCAGCACTCCTTGATCGCCAAACGTTGTCCAGAGGGAATCGAACCGAGCAAAGAAGGCGTAGAGCCGATAGATGAGTCGGGGGGAATTGAAGCGGAGTCGGAAGAGGGCGATACGAAAATCGGGGTTGGCGAGACTGAACTGAATATCTTCGATTGCCTTCGCTGTTAAGAGCGAGTCGGCGTGGAGAAAAAGCAAGAGCCTCCCCGAAGCAACCGCTCCACCAGCCCGCAACTGCCGTCCCCTCCCCCGCTCAGCATATATCAGTTCGGCTCCCCCTCTCCGACCTACCTCGACTGTTTGGTCAGTTGATCCACCATCAACAACAATAATCTCTATGTCGAACCGAAGGAGTGGAGCCAACGATTCAAATAATCGGGGTAGATTCTCCTCTTCGTTTAATGCTGGAATAATAATTGAAAGTCGAGACATGCACGAAAGATAGGGGGAGTAGGTAGTTCATTACCACGTTCAGATGCTAATGATTGAGAAAGAGAGATATCCAATCCCACCAATGATGGAAGAAGGTATTCGGGGTCTGCCATTGAAGCCAGGAGAAATTCCTGAGCGGATATGCGTCCTCCGATTCCACGCATTTGGTGACGCCGTCATTTCTCTCCCTCTCTTAGCAGGACTCCGCAAAGCCTATCCCAACGCACGGATCGACTTCGTTACCTCAGAAGAATACTCTTCTTTTTTCGCTTCTATTCCTTGGATCGATCACGTTCACTCAGTAGTTACGCGAAGTGCCCACCTCAAGAAAGTCAGGTCGGCCTTGAGCCTTCGGATACCACAACCCGACGTTGTTCTGGATATCCAGAACTCCCGACTTTCCAATTTCGTTCGCCGTCGCCTGAGACCCGACGCCTGGGTGGCGTTCGACCGATACGCACCGAAACTCGCCCTTGAACGCTACATAGAGGCACTCTCCTACGTCGGCATCAAGCAGGTGACGCCCGACATCCACTTTAACCTCCCGGACAAATTGCGAGAGGAAGTTCTTCGCAAGTTCTCTCTTCCAAATGATGGCCGCCCTCTGATCTGCTTAAATCCTGCCGGTTGCTGGCCAACGAAAAATTGGCTGGCAGAACGATATGTGGAGTTGGGGAAGAGACTTGTTGAGGAGTGGAATGGACGCATTCTTCTTCTGGGGACGGAAAACATTGTGGAAGGAGCCACATTGCTCCGGAGAGATCTTCAGGGGGATGTGATCGACCTGATAGGAGAGACAACCCCGATAGAAGCGATGATCCTCCTCCGAGAAACTTGCCTCGTGGTCAGCGATGACTCTGGCCTGATGCACTTAGCCTGGACAAATGGTGTACCGACGATTGGGATTTTCGGGGGGAGCAGACGAACGTGGAGTAGTCCGTGGGGAGAGCACACCCGATCGTTTGGGAGCGAGGACTTGAGTTGCGGAGCCTGTATGCGTCCAATTTGCGAGCGAGGAGACCTTCTCTGTCTGAACCGTGTATCAGTCGATGAGATAGTGAATCTCTGCCGTGAGTTATGCGAACAACCGACACGCGGAACTTAGGAGAGAGAATATCCCTCTGCGACAGTTGGTGAATCAACGAAGGAATAGCATATTCAGAACTATGAAAGGAAAAGACTACTACGAAGTTCTCGGCCTCAGCGAAACCGCGACAGCCGATGAGATAAAGAAAGCCTACCGACGGATTGCGAAGGAGAACCATCCTGACAAGAATCCGGGAGATAAAGCTGCTGAAGAGCGCTTCAAGCAGGCGACTGAGGCATACGATACGTTGAGCGATAGTGAGAAGAAGGCGAAGTACGACCAGCTCCGCAAGCTTGGAGGGACTGGAGGTGGAGGATTTGGATTTGGGTTCAGACCTCGCCCAAGCAGCACGACAGGAACTGGCTCGGAGGGGACGTTCGACGACGACTATGCCGACTTCATGCGGAATTTCGGAACGCAGACCCAGCGGGAACGTTACAGCAACCAACCAAGTAGTGGTAGTGGATTCGGTGGAGGACTTGAAGACCTGCTCGGAAATCTTTTCGGTGGTGGAAAGAAAGCTGCGGGAGAACCACCTGCAAGTGATGAGCCTCAGCCAACAGACGATCCCTTCTTCAAACGTAAGGGAAACAACGCCTACGTTGACCTGAACATCAACATTGCCCAGGCAATGCTCGGGAGCAAAGTTCGTGTGCGGACACCATCCGGCCAGAAAGTAACAGTGAAAATACCTGCTGGCACAGACCCAGAGAAAGTCCTTCGAGTCTCAAGCATGGGCTACCAGTCGATGGCTGGAACAGGTGACCTCTTTATCCGACTCCACTTAGTAATGCCGAAGAATCTTTCCGACGAACAGAAAGAAGCGTTAAAAGAGGCGATGGAGAAGTTGGGGTTAAAGTGGTAGAGAAAGAATTCAAAAGGAAAAATTAAAAATTCCCAAAAGGGGAGAATCGTTCGAGCATCGATTCTTCCCTTTTGAATTTTGAATTTGATCTTTTGAATTCCCCGTACTGTAACTTCCCCTTCCCTATTGAGTCACTCTTCCAAACTTGATCTTAATTTTCACTCCAAACTTCAGACAATCGTTGGAATGAAAACTGAATCGGCATATATTGATGCGTTGGCTACTGTGTAGCCTTCTATTCTGGTGACACACTCTTCCTATGCAACATTCTTCCTATAGAACATAGAGTGCGAAACCTGAACTCCATTTATAGTTCCCCCACCCACTGCACCCACTTGTAGCTCTCTGAGCTTGACCGTAATACTCGTACAACATAAACGCTTGGAAACCTCTATGGATCGTCGAGACTTTTTGACGGGGCGCATCCACTCCCGACCTCCTGTGAAGGGAGATGCAACGGCTGCACGTCCTGCGGCAGGCCTTGAGCCGTACGTGCCAGATGCCTCGCAGCCCTGGGATGCCGTCCGGGCTGGCCACCTTCTCCGGCGCCTTACATTCTTACCTCGATGGAACGACATCAGTACACTGCTCGGAATGTCACCCTCAGCAGCAGTCGATTTGTTGCTCGATACACCGAACAACCCTTCTCCTCCATCGATGGCCGACCACATTACCGAGAGCTTGGGGGGACTCGACATTACCTACCAAAATATCATTCGGGGACAGTGGCGATCTGACCACCAAGCACTGCAAACATGGTACGCGGGGGTAATGAAGGATGCTGGACTAACGGTCATTGAGAAGATGACCGGCTTCTACAGTAATCTCTTCGCTACAGAGTTCGTTGTCGACCTCGACTATGTTATAGCCCCGCTACTCTACCGGCAGAACCAACTCTTTCGGAACCTCGGGCTTGGGGGCTACCGGAACATGATGTTGGGAGTTACTCTCGACGGCGCGATGTTAGTCTATCTCGGAGGCAATCTCAACATTAAGGGGAATCCGAACGAGAACTACGGTCGTGAGATGTTGGAACTCTTCACCACCGGTCTCGGCCACTACACCGAAGGTGATATTAAGGAGGCAGCACGCATTCTCACCGGATGGAAGGTAGCCCAATACAGCGATGAGGCAGCACCGAACGGATTCTTCAACCCATATCTACTTCCGGGAGATCACGACACCGGGGCGAAGCAATTCCTCAGCGTCTCCTTTGCTGCTCGCGACAACGACTCCAATACAGAATTCCTTGTACGGCGGGATGAGGTGCAGAAGATGATCGACACAATCTTCGACCAACGCCCCGACGCTGTAGCAAACTTCATTTGCCGAAAGCTCTACACCTTCTTCGTCTACAGCAATCCGGGTGGAACGGATGAGAATGTGATTTCGCAGATGGCACAGATATTTAAGGATAACGACTTCAACGTAAAGCCTGTTCTGGCAGCTCTCTTTAAAAGTGCTCACTTCTTCGACAACTTGAACTTGGGTGCACAGATCAAGACACCGGCGGAGTATGTTGTGGGATTAGCTCGACAGATAGGCCAGCCATCGAACATGGTTGGCGCGATGAACGAGATGGAGATGGTTCTGTTCGATCCACCGAACGTAAGTGGATGGCCCGGTTATCGCGACTGGATGACAACAAACACCTATCCGATCAGAACCGATACTGCACTGGGTGTGATTAACAGCATGAGCGACCAGACTGCGCTGAACTTCGTGACTCAGTTCCCGAACTACGAAGATGTACACGAACTGATTGGAAACATTGCTGCCCTCCTCCTTCCGCGCCCAATATCGGACGGACGACGCACGGCCTTGGAAAGGAAGCTATTGCAGGGAGCACCTGACTACGAGTGGGAGAATATCGTAGCAAATGCGGGAGCAGCAGGACTCAGAATCAGAGAACTACTTTCAACGATTGCGCTGTTACCTGACTTTCACTTATGCTAAGAGAGATGATAGGAGACTGTTGATAGTAGTTCACAGCGATCACTACTCTCAACAATTCACAATCTACGACCGACTATCAAACAACTAACAACTATACTCTTCCACCGATGAAGCGACGTTCATTTCTCAAGACGACTGCGGCAGCTACGGCAGCCACTCCCTTCGTGGTGGGGGGATTGAAGGCACGAGCATCATCATCACTGAAAATGCTCGCACAACTTCCTCCCGAAAGCGACCGTGTTCTCGTGGTGATCCAACTCTTCGGCGGCAACGATGGCCTGAACACTCTTGTCCCAGCAGAAAACGACGAATACTATCGGATCAGACCAGCAGTCAGCGTTCCGAAAGCTCTCGCTTGGAATGGTCTCGGCGATGTCTACCTTCACCCAGCACTTACTGAGGGGGTAAACAACGGCATTGCCGGAATGCTTGAAGTTGGGAACCTCGCAATTGTGCAGGGGGTCGGCTACGACAATCCGAACCTCTCACACTTTCGATCTACAGATATTTGGCTAAGTGGTATCAACGACTCTAATCCAAACGTCCGACTCGACACAGGTTGGATTGGTCGCTACTTAGAAGAACGCTATCCTGACTTTCCGGCAAGTCTGCCG
>JBFWSB010000171.1:0-9309 GCA_050248595.1 Kapaibacterium sp. (SeqCode) | reverse complement strand
GTTGCGCCGTGCCTCATCGTTGTCAAGGTTCGAGAAAAGTCGAATGCAGTATGTACCTGGCTGAGTTGGTGTCCAAGCTGGTAGGTTCACATCGCGGAACGTTGCCGAAGGGAACTGACCTGGAATAACTGGATTCGATGTAAAGAGTGCCGAAGATTCTCCTTGACGATAAATCTCATATCCAATCGGCACATTGAATTCATCGTTTGTTCCAACGTTTAGGAACCGAGCCTCAATCGGCACACCCTCACCAACTGGATACTTTGTAAAGAGTGGCGGAACATTCCCGAAGGGCTGTAAGATTCTGAATGCGAGGATATCGTGTCCACCAAGGACGAAGTATGGAACCTCGCACGTATCATTCGAATAATCTTCATCAACTGGATTCGAAGGATATGCGACAACTGTATAAATACCCGAAGTGTTGTTGATCGTTCCCGGAATAGAGTTGAAGGTTACAGATGCCGTTCCAAAGCGGTTGCCGGGGGAAACGAGTCGTTGCTCCGAGGAATAACTTGGGGTAGTGTTGTTGCCGTAGTATACTTTGAACTGCAACGGAATGTTGTTCTTTGGATTTGCCCCAAGGTTTTCCAATGACGCTGTTACTGAAACAGCATCGTTTTTCAAGAAGCTGTTGATTGAGTTCGTTGAGTTAAACGTCACTGAATTACATGCCAAGTCATCCAGCACGCGACGGAAACGATAGAGGGTTCCAGCTTGAATAGGATTTGCATTGATATTAATGCTGTGCGTTTGTACGGTAGTACTTGCTGTTGCTACTGGCACACCTGGCACTACACTAATCCAATTTGTAGCACTTGTCGCCATGCCAATTGTTGCTGTAGTCGCAAAGTTTGATGGCATGTCTATATAAAAGAACTCTATGACATTCGTTGTCTCATATAGACGTACTTGATATATCCACGGACCGCTGGCAGTGTTTGACCAATAACTTGTACGCCATTCAACCACTAAGACTCGCGACCCTGGGCTTCCAATCGTTTTATACCGAATGTACCCTCCAACTGCATGAGTTCTTAAATCATCCCAGAGCGCTGAGATAATTGGGTAGGGTGCTCCAGTGAATGCATTTGAAAGATCTGAATTTGTTGTGTGTGCACCGAGCTTCATCCAGCCATTCGTGCTGACTGTAAATGTCGTGTAATTGGTTCCATCCAACTCGAATGTAAAGCCGATGTTGAAAGAGCCGGCTGTCAAGTCGTCGATGTTTGCACCCAAAGCCTGACTTGCCCCCGACATATCGAAGGCGTCGCCATTAGTCTGTTGAAACAGATATTCCGAAAAGAGTGCATAAGACTCAATCGGAAGTGCGAGCAAACAGAAGCTTGCAGCGAGAAGGAGCAGTTTGTATTTCATAGTTGCACCATTAATTATGCGCTTGTTAATGATAGTTGCTGTGGTACAATTATATAGCATGTAATCTTTTTGATATTTACGATATAAATAAACAGTGAGGGCGCAAGAACCTGCAGGAATATCGCATTCCCATTTACTTGAAATGGTTCTTAGTGTTATGGAATATTGAAGTTGGTATATGTAGTTATACCTATTTGGGGGTTACCTGGGATACAGCCTTGTTTTTTCTTTTGTCTCCTCCGTATGACTGCTACAAGAACCCACTGCATGTGGAAAAAGTTTCTCGCATACGAAAGCCTATCAGAAAATTTACCACCCACTACAATTTGAGGGTACGTATTCAAAGAATTGCGCGAAACTGAATGAGTTTGAAGGTAGGAAAGGGTGTCTCAGCTATTTGCCTCTGTACATTGAGGCAGAATACAGTAGTGTCAAGAGATTATTGAAGTCTTCATCTCACATTATTCAAATGAGATTTCAGCACTTTTTATCTCACCAACATATGTACCATTCCAGTTAGTTATTGGGGATGATTGAAATCTGTCAAGAATTGAGGATTCTTCTCTCGAGATAAGACCAAGTTGATTGAGTACTCCAGTCATCACTACGGACATCGGTTTGTTATCTCCATCTTCCATTTTTGCGGCGATGCCAACTGGGCCGTTTGGGGTCTCTATTCCAACGATCATAACCCCCATTGCCCCCCTCTTCGCGTAGCATTTCCCCCTAAATACCCGGATTAGCTCTGTATCGTACCCCCCCTCGGTGTAGACCATCTCAGGATGATTCGTCATTCCTCTCATCAGGCGTTGTTCCGGTGATCCCTCTTCCGCTGCTTTCTCCATAAAGCGGGCAGCAGCACGTGCGGCACTCCTGAGTGGAACGAAATATGTTGGCAAGGAACAACCATCGATTCCAATCGGGATATCAGATTGCTCTAATCCACAATATTCGGCTATTAACTCGAGAATATGTTGTTGCAGCGGGTGTGTCTCCTGCAAGTATCCCTCCGTTGGCCAATCGTTGGCAATACAGGTAGCCAGCATTCCGGCATGTTTTCCCGAGCAGTTATTATAGATCGCTGTCGGCGTTCCCTCCAACCGAATCAATCGGTCTCGCATCTCTTGATCTTCGGGCAGGTGTCCACCACACTTCAACGCTCCTTCGCCGAGACCAATTCGCTCCAACATCTTCCTCACTGTTTGGACGTGGTAGTCGGCAGCGGTGTGGCTGGCACAGCAAATTGAGAGCATCGCGTCGTCGAACTCAAAACGGTCGGCAGCTCCACTTTCAATCACCGGAATTGCCTGAATCATCTTAATTGAAGAGCGAAGGAATGTCCGGTAGTTCGGATCACCCAAACTGAAAAGCAGATCTCCCGCGGCATTTGTCACTGCGATTGCACCCCGATATACCCCCTCAACCAGTTCATTGCGCGTTGAGTATGCCAGAGGAAGAGTCTTCATTGATTGCAGAATTTCGATTTAGGATTGTGGATTTTCGGTACGGGACAGCGTGCCAACTCTCAGTGGGTGGCTTATCTGTTTTCGTCGTAATCATTCTGGCGTGGTGTCTGCCACGAACGCTCTGTGTCGGTATATCGAGCAAGGGCTTCACGCAGACGTTCCGGGATTTCAATCGGTCGCTTCTCACTGCGATCAACACAAACAAGGCGACAGTATCCTTCTGCAAGAAGTGTCCCCTCCTCCTGCCCTGTAAAACGAAAGGAGATCGTCAGTGATGTTTTTCCCCACCGACTCACCCAAACCTCGATGAGCATCAGGTCATCCAGCTTTGCTGGATAACGGTACTCACAGTGATACTCTGCCCGAATCGGAAAACATTCAATCTCCTTAAAGGCAACTGAGTAGGGTAGACCAACCGACCGATACATCTCAGTTTCGGCAATTTCGAAGAATCGGACGTAGGCTCCGTAGTAGATGATGTGAGCTGCATCGCAATCGATCCAACGCACACGCTCAAGTATTGTAAAAGGTTGACCCACTTCAGGAAGTTCGATTGACGAATCCGCCAGCGGCGGAGATAGAACACGTCTCTATTGATATGATGGCTGGTGTTGGAGAGTCGCTGTGGTCTCTCTCTTCCCATCCAGTTGAAAAACGGACAGAAAATACGGGAACCACAGGGAACCACCTATCGAAATTTGTGCAGGATATGTTCCTACACATTCAACGTAATTGAAGGAGAATATAGATGAAGAGAACCTATATAATTGATAGCTCTACTTGACAATGCGATTGGTACTAACAAAGCGAATGGATCGAACCGGATTATCGAGTGTAAGGGGTGAGTATCCTGTTCCATTCTTTGAGATACGTTCTACACTGTTTGGCGCATCGGTTGGGACCGCATAGAGAAGATCTGTCCAGTAATCTGCCCCAATCACACTGTACGATTTCCCTGAAAAAATGTAGTCGTACTCTCCCCACGCTTTCGTGTCGAGCCGGATAACTCCATCTGGCGTGGCAAGGTAGAGGAACGAATCGTCGGTAAGGGTGGCAAAGTTTGGCTGGAGACCAACGTAGTTACGGAGTGGCGGCGAGATAAAGGGACGTTCGAAAACAATCTGGTCAGCCCGAAGGTCTACAACGTAAAATGTCGGATCGGTCTCGATTGCAAAGGTTCCGGGATCGTCGGTCTCTGCCCCCGGCATTAAGGCAACCAAGAACTGGCCATCTGGATTTACGTCGATGAAAAATGGAGGACGAGGAAATTCGACAATTCCCTCCACGATGAAATCTGGATCGTTGCTGTGGAAGCCGACCAGTTCGCCTGTTCCGTCAGCCCTTTCAATCGCCACGTAGACTCGATTGTCGCGGCTAACGTTATCTCCACCAGCATCATATTGATCGTTCGTAGTAATTGCAGTAGGATTCCCCGGCAAAGGGAGAGAGCCAACGCGCACAAGGTTGCGGACATCGATGTGGAAGACGTTGTGTGCCCCGTAGGCAATCACCCATCCCTGCGAGTAATTGCTGAAAGCCATGCCGTTAAGTGCTGCTGTATCACCGGCAGGAAAGCCTGTAAGCTCCGCACGCTTTTGCCGTGTTCCTAAATCGAGAACCACAATTTTTCCCAAAGTATTGCTGTGCAACCAAAGCTGTTCCCCGGAAGCCTCGTAGAGAGCATCGATTGGCATACCAAGCATTTCGTCGTTCGCCTGCTCGTATTCCGACTGGGCAAGCGTTGTTGTTGCCTCATAGAAGCGGGTTATCTCCCCTGCACCCTCCTTGTCAACTGCAAAAAGTGCAGTCTCTCTCCGTTCGTCTGCCTCGGCATCGGTAATATCAGGGCCTTGTGTAGAACATGAGAGAAGAAGGGAAGAGAGTGCAGTCAACAGAAATGTCGGGAATATATTTCGCATAGTTATCGGCGTTCTTAAAGAAGAGGTTACTCCATGTCGTTCGACTTCCTGTTAACAAGAACCCTCGTCACTAACCATAGTTTCAGGGCAATCCAGAGTTTATGGGGAGCACGCACTCGAATTTTTTTCTCTTTGAAGATGTTGAACTCGTTCAACTCAATTTTTTCCAGAAGACGGTAGTAGATAGCGTCCATAATCTCAGCGGCAAACATCGTCTTCCGTTCATCTGGTCTCAGTGCTGCCCGCGCCCTACCATAATATTCGCGAGCACGTCGTGTCTCGAAGCGCATCAGTTCAATAAAAGGAAGGTTATAGCGGTTTTCGATCAAGTCAGCCTCGCTATACCCAAACAGGCGAAGGTCTTCCATTGGCAGGTAGATTCGTCCCCGAGCAGCATCCCCCTTGATATCTCGCAGAATGTTTGTTAGCTGTAGTGCTATCCCTAAGTCAACTGCATACTCCTTCGTCTCCTCGTAGCGGTAGCCGAAAATTTCGATGCAGATTAACCCAACAACCGAGGCAACGCTGTAGCAATATTCGCGCAGGTCGTCGAATGTTTCGTAGCGGTTGCGGACGAGATCCATTTCCATCCCATCGAGAAGCGTCAGGAAGTATTGCTTTGGGATGCGGAATCGTTTGACGACAGTGGAGAGGGGAGCAAGAATCGGATGCCGAGATTCTCCGCGATAGCAACGTTCCACTTCTTGGCGAAGTCGATTCAGCCGCTCTCGCTTTCGTTCTACTTTCTCATCAACACCTATCAAGCCAGAAGGAATATCGTCCGAGCGATCTTCATCCTCATCGACAATATCGTCGGCATATCGGCAGAAGGCATAGACCGAGTGCATCGCCGCCCGCTCATCTCGTGGGAGAAGCGAGAAGGAGTAGTAGAAGCTGGTCTTTGACGATTGCGTCAATTCGCCAACAGAGTCGGTATCGAGAATCAGATTACTCACAAGTTGCGTAAGATGCGAAATTCGGGAGAAGCAAACCAGACGAAAGATGCTTAGTCAGCAACTGGTAACGGACAGGTTTGTAGACAATTGTTTGGAAGGTTGAGGAAAGTGTTGGACATCGTTTGGAAGTATTCAACGATTCTCTATATTTGCTCGTGACATCACGCATCATGATGTCCTCCATTGGTTTGGAATTGAGACATGTCGGGCAACTGGCATGTTCTCTTGAAGCCGTGCGATAGGGGGTGAATCGCGCGGCTTCTCTTTTTTTTAATACTGCCGATCTCCTGTCGGCAATAGAAAAGGAGCCTCGTCGATTTGTTCGACGAGGCTCCTTTTTTGTTTTCATCAGGAACGGAACTTGTCCGCTCGATATCATAACGTGCTCTATTTCCTACTCACTATTTTTTCACTACCTCTTCATCCTTATCTCTGAATTGTCACCTCACAATTCTTTCCTCCAGTACTAACTGTCAGCTTGTTCCCAACTGTGTGATCGAATCCCTCTGGAAGATCAGCCTCAACTGCACTGAATGATCCATCGGCTCCGGCAGTAATGGTTACGCTCTTGCCATTTGCGTCGGTGATTGTCACCGTAGAGTTTGGCGGGACGCTTCCCGGTCTCCCAGCGATTATCATACCGCCGGTGGCTCCCGTACCACGCGAAGCAACTATCTTCGAGCAGTCGATACATTGTGGGTTCAGCGTAATTCCTCCAACGTCAAACTTGAACCATTCAGTCGCATCACCACTCTCAAATCCATCCGAGAAGATTGGCTCACTCTCGTTACTACCTTCGGAACCCTTCTTCTCTTCTTTGCCAGCACTCCCCTCCTTACGCTCTCCTGTTGACCGATCTTCACCCTGATTCTTTTCCTTTGCCTTCTTCGCCTCGCACTCTTTCTTCAGCCGGTTATATTCATCACGCAATACCTGCAACGCTTTTTCCCAGATTGACTGCGACCACTCTGCTGATTCCAGAATAGCTCGCTCTTGATCGATCTTCCACTTGAGATCTACCTCTTCACGAATAGCCTTTTCCCATTCTTGATACTCAGAAGTCGTTTTGTCCACACCTTGTTCTAACACTTTCTCCTTCAGCTTGTTGATGCGTTCGTTCAATTTCTCAAGCTGTTGTTGCAGTTCTACCAATCTCTTCTTTGCTTCTTCAGCTTTTTGTTTCTCTTTTCTGAGCAAATCCTCTGCGTTTTGAATACGATCCTCAACTTCGGCCAGCTTCTCACACGGGTCATTCTCGTCAATCAGATCACTACGTCCCCCTTCCTGAATTCCTCCGTTCTCTCCTGCACTACTTGTTCCACCACTATTCTGTCCAGAGCCATCCGTCTTTCCACTCTCTTCCGTATCGCTGCCACCCTTTTCTCCGGTGGTTCCATCTCCACTTCCACTCGACGACGATCCCGGCTTGTCGCACTCTTTCTTCAATCGCTCATATTCCTTCGTAAGTTTTTCAAGCTCTTGACGAGCCTTCTCCTCGCGATCAGCCCCCTCCGTTGCTTTGTCCAATTTCTCCTGAACTTCTTTCAGCTTCTTCTTCAGCTCGCGAATCCGATCTTGATGTTTCTGGATCTTCGCGAGATAGTTGTCTCGGTTGCTCTTCAGGTTCTTATACTCATCGGAGTTCTCTCCATATTTCTGAAAGGCTTCGTCAGTCATCTTCCCGAGCTTCTCCCAGATTTTCCAGTCGCGGTCGAGATCACTCTCCGCTTTCTCCAACTCGCTTTCCAGTTCAGCTTTTGCATCTTTTAGTTCAGAGAGATTTCCTTTCTCACTTGCAGCCTGTTCAATCTCCCGCTTTAACTCTTCAATCCGCTTCTCAACCTCTTTCAGCTTCTCGCACGGATCGTCTGTTGTCCCAGCAGCATCGCCGTTTGTTCCGTTCGATGTACCGTCAGTATTTTCTCCGGTAGTCCCGCTCTTATCACCCGTCTCTTCACTCCCTGAATCTCCGCTCTCGCTCTGGTCGGAGTTCTTATCGCCACTATCATCGCCACCCTGTGCGTCACCAAGATCCTCTCCTTTCTTATCACAATCCTTCTTTAGCTTCTCATATTCCTGTCGCAACTTTTCGAGTTCATCAACTGCTTTGTCTACCTCTTTCATCTTCTCTTCCCTCTCCTCCTTCAGCTTCTTCTCTAAACCTTCACACTCCTTCTTCTGGTTCTCTACTTCAGCCTGCTTTCGATTCCGCTCGGCGAGCTTCTCCTTCAGTTGTTTGTTGACCTTCTGCAACTCCTTCACTTGATTCCAAGCACTCGGAACAATTCCCTCTACAAAGTTGCCGTTCACAATTGCGCCGTATGTTAACTCTCCAGTTGTGGAGTTATAGGACCATCCAAAGTTGACTCCATCATTCTCGTGAATCTCCTTGATCTGCTTCAGCAGTTGCTCCTGACGGCTTCTCAAATCATCGACTTCTTTATTTAGCTTGTCGAGTTCTTCCTCTGCTTTCTTCGCATTCTCTTGGCAATCCTTCTTTGCCTGGTCAGAGTTGGCCGCAGCTTGGGCAGCTTTTTGTGCAGCCTCTTCGGCAGCTTTCAACGCAGCCTCGGCTTCAGTAATTTTTCCCTCAAGTGCTTTTAGCTTCTTGCATGGATCATCGTTTACTGTCGGGTCATCACCACTCTCTCCATTCTCTGAACCATCTTTTGATCCATCCTCCGAGCCTTTATCTTTTCCATCGTCGTCATCAGAATCATCGTCATCCCCTCCTCCTTTCCCTTTCTTCCCCTTTCCTTTGTCCGGTTTGCCACAGCGGCAGTCGATTGTAATGCTCACCTTGTAGACATCTTTGAAAGGAGAGAGGCCGAGAGGTAGGGCGCGAATCCAGACATCGATAGTAAAGCTGCCTGTATTCTTGCACTTGATTGTGATCTTGCCACTTGCATCGTAGCTAACGTCGGCAACGGTTGGATCAACACCACTGATACCGAGAACATCCATCGGAAATGTGTTGAAGCCCATATTCCCAAAGTTCATCCAGATACGGAAGCTGCGAGGCTTGTCGCAAGTACTCTGTACCACACCAATGTTCCCAAGGTCTTTGATCTCCTTCTTGTTCTTGCCTCCGTTACCACCCTTTCCTCCACCACCATTACCTCCGCCGTTGCCTCCTCCTCCATTTCCACCCCCACCATTTCCCGGATTCCACGGGATGATCCACGAACCGTTGGCAATGTTCTGCATTCCGACTAATGGACTATTTGAACCGAATGTGAAGTGGCGAACTGTTGATGCGTAGGTTTGCCCTGACACTGGATCAGTGATTGATACTTGCCAAGCAAAGCCGTAGGCAGTACCAAAGTAGTTGATGAACGAAGGATCGCTCGCCAAGTATTGGTAGCTCAGGAGATTCCCCACGTTCTTATCGAGAACTGGTGGGTTCACCTGGATTGCATTCTGATCCGATTGGTTCTGGTAGACCGGAACAATCCGCAGCCGGTAGGAACCGGTTACTCGTTGCGCCGGAGTCCACTGAAAGTTTGGAAGCTGACTGGGAAGAAAAACTTGGTGATCGCTCGGCAAAATTAGTGTTGGCGGTCTCGGGTGCAGAATCGTCAGGTTAGAACA